>JAZODE010000010.1:0-147384 GCA_045596885.1 Victivallaceae bacterium | reverse complement strand
CTACCCATTTTTTATTTCTGCGAACCAATATCCTTTTCAGTGTGTGGGAATATGCAGAGTTTGTTGTTTATCCTTTTTTCAATGCGGTAACGTTTTGTCAGTTCCGGAATGTTTTTGAGCAGAAATTCCGGGATGGCAAATTCAATGCGGGGACGGCTTCGGCGATTTCCTTTTGACGGAGCAATGTTATAAATGTATTTTCCACCCTGCTGGATTATGGTATAGGCGGCTTCCCATCCTTTCATATCTTCTTCAATGGGCATGGTCAAACAGGCTCCGGATTTCAGGTGCAGGTAATTGGGTGTGACGACAAACCACTCTGACGGTGTCTGGAATACGCCTATGCCGTTGGGGAATATCTTGAGATGGCGATAATCTTCCGGAGGCAACGGCAGATTACACAAGACAAGAACAGGAAGTTTTTTCTGGCTTTCAAATGTTTCATGTCCTTTGAGCTTATAATATAAAGGCAGACGATATTCTTTCCCATCGCAAGAAACATTGATCCAATAAGTTTTTTCCGGAAAAAATAAACAGCGCAAAGCCGAATAAACTGCCGGAGAAAACCAATACGCTGCCGGAAGAGCTGTTACCAGCAGTATAACAGCTCCGGCAAGACAGAATATTTTTGTTTTGCGGCTAATCATTTTTTTGTTCCTTTGTAACGAAAAAATCTGATTTTCTTTTTATCTTTCAATCTAAAACCCCAATCATTTTCTACTACTCCGGTTTCAGTAGCTGAAATCGTTGTATTTTTGCTGCTGACAATTCCCACATGAGAGCCGTCTGCACAAATATCGCCAGGCAGAGGAGTGTCTGCCAATTCAAATCCGGGAACTTCACCATTATAGAATTCTCTGGCAAGATAAGCTCTGCCGGTTAACGCCTAAGTTTCAGGATTTGCCTTTTCTCCTATGGTTTCCGGTATAACATCATGATTGAATGCTCTGATAACAAAAGCATTACATTTCCAACTCGGATTTTTCCATTTCCCGAGAGCTGCTCTGTAATTGTAATTTTCAGAACCGATTTGAGATCTTCCCCATTCTAAAGCACTTTCTCTGACTAAAGCCCCTGCACCTCCAAATCTTTGTCCCATAAACTTGTTTCTTTCTAATATATTACATTGTTGTTTTAATTACAAGCGAATTTAATGTTCTGCAATCAGCTTTTGCAGACTGATTCCAGATGCTCCGCCGGAACCCGATGCACCGGACACGCGGCATTTGCTCTGCGGTCATCTTTCTGACAGACATAGTAAACATATTCTCTGCCGTTTTTATGGAAGTATTTTATCATTTTATTAAAGGAAATTGAAAATTTCACGGGTAAAATAATTCGGGTAAAAAGTACCGAAAAACATAAAAAATCTGAAATAATCCTATTTTTTTCTTGTAATCTGAGGTTTAGTGTGGTATATTTTCCACGATTATTGCGAAATGGGGAAAGGTCTCCATTTTCAAGCGGCAGATCAATAACTGTTGTCTGATATTTAATCTTGAACTTTAAAGGAGAGACGGTCATGTACAGAAGAATGTTAAAAAGATTTTCAAGCGCAGTGCTTGGCGGAATTTGTTGCTGCATTATGGTTTCCGGATGCGCCAGCACAGACGATCAGCCCGCTCAATCCACAAAGTCAGAGGCTCTCCCCGTAAACGGATTTATTTCTGAAGATGAATTCTGCAGAGCCAAACTGATCCATGTCGCAACTCAGACCAACAAAGCAGTCACCCTGGAAGGCCGCTGCTATATCGAAGATAATTCAACGATCCCTGTTGTGGGCGTTATATTGAAGCGGGCGATAAAAGCATACAATTTGCAGATCGCTCAAAATAGGAAAGATGCAAAATATATTCTCTCTGTCGTTTTCAGTCAGCGGCATGTCGGCAGAAGAACCCAGACAACAGCCAAAATAGTCTTCTCTGAAAACAAGAAGGATAATCCCATCCTGTGGTCCGGAGCTGCCGGAGTCAGCGCCCGCGGCAGCCATTCAGCCGATTTGTACGCAGCTTCACTGACCGGGGCTATCATGTATAACTTTTACCAGTTTACGACCACAAATGTGAACCGGCGTATGCTGCAATCCTATTACCAGAGGCTGGCTTCCATCGGGGACTGAGGCATGGCACGAAGAGCACTGGTTATTGGAGGAAACAGAGGTATCGGCCGCGGAATAGCACTCCGGCTGGCTTCAGACGGATACGATCTCTTTGTTTCCGGGCGTGATGAAGAACAACTCAAACGCGGCATCGTGGCAGAGTGTGAGGCTCAGGAGCTGAAAATCACTCCTCTGGTCTTTGATATCACCGCTCCGGCAGCTGTAAGGGCGGAGTATGAGCGCGTTTTTGGTGAAAATACCCCCGATATCGCAGTTTTTAATGCAGGCTGCAACGCCGATAATCTCTTTGCTTTCATGTCTGAAGAGGAGTGGAACTCTGTGCTTCATACCAATGTTGACGGTTTTTTCAATACGATCCAGCCCCTGGTGGGAGATATGGTGTCGCGGAAATTCGGCAGGATCGTTGTCATCAGCAGTGTGTCAGGGCAGACCGGTCAGACAGGACAGGTCAATTACTCTGCCGCCAAAGCTGCTCTCATCGGTGCTGCCAAAGCTCTTGCCCGTGAGGTGGCAAGGAAAAATGTTCTGGTGAATGTGGTCGCTCCGGGGGTCATTGATACCGATATGACAAAAGATCTGCCCAAAGAACATGTTTTGCCCCTCATTCCCCAAAGGCGCTACGGAACGGTGGATGAAATCGCAGGAGCAGTCAGCTTTTTGTGCGGTCCGGACAGTTCATATATAACCGGACAGGTCCTGGCTGTCAACGGAGGAATGTATATTTGATGGATGTCGCTCAAAAAAAATATGACTTCCTGATTGTTGGCAGCGGCATTTCCGGTATGACTTTGGCTCTCCTTCTTGCAAAGACGGGTGCCAAAGTCGCTGTTTTGGAAAAATCCGCCGCTGTCGGCGGAAGTATGCAGCGCTTTTCCCGGAATGGCTGCCCCCTGGATACCGGGTTTCATTTCACCACCTCTCTGACCGGGGCGTTTGGAGATATGTTTCATTTTCTGGGAATGAAAGAACATCTCCGGGAAATAACAGTGGACAAAAAAATCTATCTTGCCGAATCAGGCAGCATGTTCCATCTGCCCCATGGTCATGAGAAGATCCTGAACTATTATGCGTCTCAATTTCCGGGAACTGAAGAGAAACTGAAACATTTTTTTGATCTGGAAAGGCGGGTCTACCGCAATACCCCCCTCTTCAGTTTGGATAAATCAACTGCAGATCCCCTGCTGGGAATGAGCTTTCAGGCGGAAGATACCATCGTGCTGACCGATTATCTGAAACAACTCGATCTTCCTCCCGAACTTGAATTGCTGCTGTTTTCTTTTGCCATCTGCTGCTGCGGAACTCCGGCAGAAGAGATCTCTCTTTCCTCTTTCTGCCGGATAAGTTACGGTCTTCATGACCGGCTTGTGAGATTCGACGGCGGCGGCGACGCTGTCGTCACTTTGTTCCGGCAGTATGCACAGCAAACAGGGGTGGATATATTGACGGATACCTGTATTTCCGAATGTGTCAGATCACAAAGGGAAAAAGGCAAATGTCACGGGATCATCACCGGCAGCGGTATGAAAATCAGCTTTGAAAGCTGCATTTTTACGACCCATCCCCGGGATATCCTCAATACCATCGCTCCACTGCTTAAAACCGGGGATTTCAGAGAACGCATAGAGGAATTTGAAGAAAGCTGCGGTTTTTTCACTCTTTGGGCGCAAGTCGATCCTGACTTGAACGGGGAAAAGGGGTATGATGCCTCTTTGATCTCTTATCTGAACAAAACCAAAATGGCAACCCTCATGTCTCCAGGGGAACCGGATAATACCGCAACCGGGATCATGACCGTCAAAGAACATACCAATACAGGTGAAGAATGTGAAACATTGACCATATTTGAAAATACATTTCCGGAAGAGACACAGGAGTGGGGGGCTACCTGTGTCGGCAAGCGGGGCAGTTCCTACAGTGAATACAAGGAAAGGCGCGCACAGGAGCTTCTGGAGAAATGTTACAAGGTCCGGCCGGAGTTGAAGGGCAGAGTAAAGATCCTGTCAACAGCATCACAGCTTTCATACAGAGATTATCTGTCGCCTTACGGCTCAGCCTACGGCATACGGCAGAAAGCCGGACAATTCAACATCTTTGGCCGTTTACCGGTCAGGAATTTCTATGCCGCCGGGCAGAACGCTTTGCTGCCCGGAGCTTTCGGAGCAATGCAGTCTTCCTTTATCTTGTGGCGTAAAATAATCGGGGAAAAACTTTACAGCTCCCTGATGAGTGATTTTTGCCGGAAGCATTGTTCAAATATCTGAATTGAAATCAAGGATCCAATATTTATGAGTCGGCGGAGATGCGTTATTACGGGAGCAGGGGTCATTTCTCCTTTGGGAAATTCCCCCGATGAATTGTATACATCTTTGAAAGAGGGCCGCAGCGGGATACGGGTCATGGATGAGTGGAAAGAACGGCAGTTCGGAGCAGATAAGTTTCTCGGTGCTCCGGTGGTTCTTCCGGCAGAATTTGCCAAATCCATCCCCCGTGCCATGCGCCGTTCAATGAGCAATATATCGCTTTATGCTTCATTTGCCGCAGCCAGGGCGATCGAAGAAGCCGGACTGACTGCACAGGAGCTTTCCGACCCGCGCACCGGCTGTATCATCGGTTCGACCATGGGCGGCACAACTGCCATTGCAGAAGCATACCGGATCGTGTCGGAAGATGGCGGCGTTGAAAATATGTCCTCAATGCAGTTTTTCAAAAGTGTTTCCCACACCGCTGTTTTCAATGTTTCACATCTTTTCAACATTACCGGTGTGGTACAGGCTCCCTGCGCCGCTTGCGCGTCTGCTGTTCAAGCCATCGGACAGGCAAGGGATCTTATCGCCCACGGCGTGCAGGATGTCGTCGTCTGCGGCGGGGCGGAAGAGCTTGCACCGGAGGTTTCCGGCTCTTTTGAAGTGATCTACGCCGGAATATCCTCTTCGCGCCTGAAGGAGCCCCAAAAGGCCTCCCGCCCCTTTGATGCCGCACGGGGCGGACTCGTCTGCGGCGAAGGTGCCGGTATCATCGTCCTGGAGGAGCTGGAACACGCACTGAAACGCAACGCCGTCATTTACGGGGAAATCGCAGGATATGCCACATGCTGCTGCGGTACCCAGATCAGCCAGTCCGATTCAGAAGCCATCGAACAGTGTCTGAAAGCACTCTTTGCAGATGCCGGGATCCCGGCGGACAGTGTGGACTACATCAATGCACATGCCACCTCGACCCGCCAGGGGGATGCGGCAGAAGCGGCAGCCTTGAAAAACTTTTTCGGCAGCACTGCCAATCCTCCTGTCAGCAGCCTTAAAGGACATTTGGGGCATACTCTCGGAGCCTCCGGCGCCATTGAGCTCATCGCTTCTCTGGAAATGATGAAACATTCGAAAATAATACCGACCCTCAATCTGGAAGAGGTCAGCGAAGATTGCAAAGGTATGGATTTCGTTATGGGAACGCCGCGGGCTGCCGGAATTTCTGTCATACTGAAAAACAGTTTCGCCTTTGGCGGCATCAACGCATCGCTGCTCTGTAAAAAATATACATAAGTCAATGTGAATAAATAAAAGGATTTGAAAATGGAAAAAAAAGAACTTATTGAAGCGATCAATAAAACCTTTGTCGAAAATCTTGAGGTGGAGGAAGAACTCCTCAAACCCGAAGCCGGACTCTTTACCGATCTGGGACTCGACAGTCTGGATATGGTCGATCTCATGGTCGGTCTGCAGCGGAAATTCAAGATCTCCCTGCGCCAGAGCGAGGAAATGAGACAGATCATCACTCTGCAGGATCTTTATGATTTTATTGAGAAAAAAGAAGTTGAAGTCCGCAACAGCGGTGTAAATACTCAGGAGATCGTTTCAAATATCATTCAGTCATCAGAAGATAAGTGACACGATTTCATGGTGATCTCATTTCTCATTTATATCCAGTTTGCAGTGTGTACGGTGCTGTATACACTGTTGTGTGCCCCCTTCTTTGCTGTTTCTGTACTCTCTGCAAAGTTCAGAGGTCAGGAGGCAGTAAGGAAGGTTGTGCGGCGCTTTATTGTTTTTTATGGGAAATGTATCGTCAGGATCGCTTTGTTTCCTTATGTCCGTGTAACATACCGCGAAAAAACTCAAGAGCCTGTGGGCGGGGGGATCTATGTCTTCAACCACCGTTCAGGCTCCGACCCTTTTCTCGCGGCGTGTATCACCTGCAAACCCCTGGTGCAGATCGTCAATGACTGGCCCATGCGCCTGCCTTTTCTGGGATTCTTTGCCAGATTCGGGGGGTACATAGATGTGAAAAACGAAACTTACGACTATGTAAAAGAGTATCTCCGCAAACTTGTTGCAGATGGTATGCCGGTGATCGCTTTCCCTGAGGGGACCCGTTCCGGAAACCGTTCCATGAACCAGTTTTACTCTACAGTTTTTCATGTTGCCAAGGAAATAAACTGTCCCATCATTCCTGTGGTGATCGCCGGAAATGAGGAGATCCCCAACCGGCATTTCCGGATGAAACCCGGATCCATATTGATCCACCGCCTTCCGGCTCTCCCTCAGGAATTGATACAAAATTCTTCTGCTCTCAAAATCAAGAAAACCGTTCATCAGATCATCTTTGAAGAGTCTTTGAGAATGGATCAGGAACTGGATATGAAACGAAAGGGGAAAGGAAATGTTTGAATATTCTCCTCTTAAAGAATTTATGACGCAGGAGCAGAGCCGGCAGATGCAGACAGAAATGCTGAGAAAGCATCTGGACTATTGCGTCCGGAACTCCGCTTTTTACAAAAAAGCTCTCTCCGGGATCGACATCGGCAGCTTGTCGATTTCAGATATGGCACAGCTGCCCCTGACTGACAAGGAAGATATCCTGAACAACCATCAGGAGTTTGTCTGCTGCACCCCCGAGGAGATCAGCGATATCGTTTTTACCTCCGGCTCCACCGGAACGCCCGGGCGCTTTGTTTATACCCGGCAGGATCTGCTGCGGAACAGTTATAATGAAGAACGCTGCTATAAACTTGCCGGAGTGACAGCTGCCGATACGATCCTTCTGACCTGTACCATGGACCGCTGTTTCATCGCCGGGCTTGCCTACTATGCCGGTGGTGTCAAGGCAGGGGCAGCTGTTTTGCGCAATGGTCTGGCAAGCATAGAAAGCCATTTGTGGATCATCCGTGAAGTGCACCCCACGGTACTGGTGGGAATAGCCTCCTTTCTGGTGAAATTAGCTGAATATGCCCGGAAAGAAGGCGTTTCACTTGCCTGCGTGAAAAAAATCATCTGCGTGGGGGAACCGGTCAAAAACAATGACTTTTCTTTCAATGGCATCGGCAGCCGTCTGCACGATCTCTTCCCGCAAGCCCAGCTTTTTGCAACATACGCTTCAACAGAGATCACAACCAGTTTTGCAGAGTGTGAAGCCCATCAGGGGGGACACATCCCCGCCGATCTGGCTTATGCCGAGATCGTGGATGATGCCGGCAATGTGCTGCCCCCCGGCGAGATCGGCGAGATCGTGGTGACACCTTTCAGCATTACCGGGATGCCCCTTATCCGTTACCGCACAGGGGATATAAGTTTTATATGCGATACCCCCTGTTCATGCGGCAGATCGACTCCGCGGATGGGACCCATCATCGGGCGGAAAAAGCATCTTTTGAAGTACAAGGGGACCTCTATTTATCCTCAGGTGATCTTCAATACACTGACTGCGATCCCCGGCATTGACAATTATTATGTGGAGGCGGCAGGGAATGATCTTTCTGATGAGATAACGGTATATGTCTCTGTGGAAGACGGATCGCTCCGGGAGGAGGAGATCCGGGCTAAACTGCAGGTGACATGCCGTGCCGGGATCCCTGTGAAGATCCTTCCCCCTCAGGAGGTCGCTCAAAAGGTCTTCGGGAAATCAAGAAAACCCCAACATTTTTTTGATATGAGACAGAAATGAGTACCCCTGACGAAAAAACAGAGCTCTGCGGCGGAAGGTTTCTGGAAATGGAGTTTTCAAGCGCCATTGCAGAAAACTTTACCCCTCTGTACGCCGTTATCAGAAGTTCAACCATATCTTCGGCAGTGGTCTATATTGAAGAAGAAGATCTGCGCCAGTGGGAAACTTTGAGAGAGTTCTTCCGGCAGATGAGCGGAAAAAATGTGAAATGCAAAGCCGCGTGTCCGTGGAAACTCTATGAGCACTCTGAAGTGCTGCCTTTCCGTGGAATTCCCATGCGCTTGCGTATCTGCTCCCCGCAGGAGCTGGAAGCTCTCTTGAAAAGCGGCAGAGTCTCCCCGGAAGATGATATTGAACTCTGCTACGATGAAACTGTGTGTGCCGACTGGAATATGGCAGAGGCAATGGAAGAGTGTGCCCGGCGGCAGATCGGATGCGTTTTCGGATGTTCTGACTCTTTTGTCTCCATTTCCCGGGAAAAGCTGGAGATCATTTGCGGAAACAAAGGTAAAACCCCCTTCCCGGGAGAAAATAATTGCCTGCGGTTCGTCAATTCTCTGTTTCTGGCAAAAGATGGGACCTTTTATCCCTGCAAAGGAATGAAAAATTTGCCGGTGGGAACTTTGTTTTCTGACTCCGTTGAAGAGGTGCTCGCCAACAGTTCGGTTCTTGAGTACTACAAAGATTTTGCCCGGAAAATCAAAAAGCCCTGCAAAAACTGCCCTGAGTTTCCCACATGTGCCGGGTGCCGGGGACGGGCGCACAAATTCAGTTCGGACTTTTTGGGTTCGGACTTTCTGTGTCCCAACAACATCCCCTTTGCGGATCAAATAACAAAGCTGCCCATAAAGGACCCGGAAAATTATCTGCCCCATAAGAAACCCATGCTTCTGGTATCAGAGTTGTCAGCTGTTTACGATAACTCCTGCGAAACCATCTCCCTTATTCAGCCGGATAACCCCTTTTTGCAGAAGGAGGGAACTCTGGATCATGCTGCATTTGTTGAGATCGGCGCCCAAAGCATGGCTTTTTTGGATTCTTTCCTGCATCCGGAAACCAGACTGCAGGGGATGCTGGTGGAAATCAACAGATTTTCCTGCTGCAAATACGCCGTATATCCGGGGACAAAACTCCGGACCGTAAGCCGGAAGATCTATGAAATGCCGCCGTGGAGCATCGGTTTTTTTGAAGTGTTTTCAATGGAAAATACCCTGATTGCTGCAGGGGAGGTGAAAGTATGTCAATTTGCAGAATAAAAAACTCCTTTTTATTGCTTCTTCTGGTTGTGCAGACAGCTGTTGTCTCCGCTGCCCAACCTGTGCCGGTGGAAGATTTTTTCAAAAAAATGACAGGCGTGCAGACCTTGTCAACCGATTTTTTGCAGGAGCAGTTCATTTCAGGACTGAAAAATCCCATCCGGATGACCGGGAGCTTTTACATGACCAACAAGGGAAATATCGCCTGGATCGTGAAGCAGCCCATTCGTTTTTATTGCATCATATACAAGGAGAAACTGAGCTCCTGGGATGCCGAAAGCGGCAGTAAAAAAACCATCGACCTCAAGGATCATCCCGCTTTTTTGACAATGGTCACTATGATGAAGGATTTTTTTGCCGGAAAGATCCAGCTGCAGAAAGACTACGCAAGTACCCTCATTTCCAGTTGCAGGATCCGTTTGCGCCCATTGAAACATAATCCCCTGGCGGGCAATGTGTCGCAAATAGAGATCCTGCTTTCCGCCGACCGGCGCACCATTTCTTTTGTTGAGATAGGTTTCTCAAACGGAGACAGAAATGTGATGCATTTCAAAAATATCGCGGTTGACAAAGAGATTCCCCGCAAGGTCTGGAGCACCGGAGAAAACAGATGAAAAAAATATGGGCTGAACTCTTCCTTTTCTCCATACGCCGCCGGTATCTTTTGCGGTGTATCGCCTGTTTGCTTTGCGCGGCAGGGATCTGGGGCGTCTGGCACAACAGGTACTCTGCGGATATGCTGCTGCTGCTGCCTGAAAGTTCACGCTCTGTAAAAAACTTGAATACAGTCATCAACAGCGGCATCGCAAACAAAGTGACCTTGTATCTCTCAAGACGGGATGGGGGTGTTTTGGACAATGGTGCCGACATGGACACATTGTCGGCGTTTGCCCGGAAATTGAAAAATGTCAGGGGCGTCACGCAAGTGGTCACTGCACCCTTTGAAGGCTCCATGACGGAGTTATACCTCGATCACCTTTCCCGTTACCCCCTGTTGTACCCTCCCTCCCGGCTGCCCCGGGGTGATGCACTTACTTCATCTTTGCGCCGGGGCTTCAGGAACCTGTGCCTGAATCCCGTTACGGGAGCTGTGCAGTACCGGTATGACCCTTTCAACTGGACCACAAACTGTTTTTCCAGGTTCGAGAATGTTATGAAGGTCTCCGGAACCCGTTTTTATACGGGGAACAGGCTTTTTGTTTTTTCCTCTGACCGCAAAAAATGTATGATCCTGATCTACACCGATGTTGCGGTGACAGATTACGAAAGGAGTTCCGCACTGATAGAGGCTCTGCAAAAACTTTCCGGGACATTGCCGGAAGAGCTGGTATGCGATTTTTTCTCGCCCCACATGCACATGCTTGAAAATGCGAAAATCATGAAAACAGATCTGCAGATTTTCGCACTCTGCACTTTGATCATCTTCGGTATGCTCTTTGCCTTTGTCTATAAATTTGACTGGTGCGGGATCCTCATCCCTTTCCTTGCCGGCGTCGGGAGTTTCTTTGCCGCCGCCGCCATGGGGGTGTTTTTTGATACCATGATGCTCTTTGTGATCGCCATGGGGGGCGTCCTGATCGGGATCGCCGGAGACTACGGGATCCACCTTTATGCGGCAAGTTTATCTGACAGAAAGATCCAAAAAGGCATAGCATTATATCCCAGATTGTGCGTGGCATTTTTTACCACGGGATGTGCATTTTTCTGTTTTGTTTTTTCCGGAGTACCGGCATTTATCCAATTCGGAGCCTACTCATTTCTGACGCTGCTGTTTGCCTTTTTACTCTTGATCTTTCTGCTGCCCGGACTCCTGTTCTGCCGCAGGCAGCGGCGGGGGACTTTGGACTTTTTTCATGGGCTGCACGTGCAGAAAATATCACTGAAACACACATTGGCAGCGTTGTTTGTGCTGTGCATCCCGGCAGCAGGTGTTTTTTTCGCCAGGTTTGATACGGATATCCGCAAATTTGATATCGCCTGCGAAACTCTGGCGGAAAAAGAAAAAACATTTCAAAAGAGTTTTACCACCGGGGAGGTCCCTTACATACTCCTTTACACCGCAGCATCATTTGATGAGATGTTGGAAAAGTGCCGGAAAGATCAGGAAAAATTGAAGGCGGCATTCCCGGCACTCCAAATGGTGACACCCTCTGATTTTTTCGTACCGGAAGATGTACAGAAATCAAATCTCCGGGCATGGAGGAATTTTGTTGACTCCGGCGAATGGCAGCAGTACAAGAAAATGTTTTACGCCAAAGCCGCTTCGCTGGGGGTGGAAACTGAATTCTTTTCACCCTTTTTCAATGAGCTTGAAAAAGGGGTCTCAAATCCTCCGGCGGGCCATCCCAGGCTGCTGGAGTTTGCCTGTAAAAATATGCTGGGCTTCGCCCGGAACCGGTGGACCGGTGCCGCTATGGCAGGTAAAAAGAGCATCAGCTATCAGGAGCTGCTGAAAAACAGTTCCGCAGTCGTGATCTCAGAGGAAACCTTTTCAGAACAGCTTTTCAAAGATATGGTCGGCAAACTGCCCCTCGTATTACCGGCGGCGGTCATATTTATTTTTTTAAGTGTTTTCATGACTCTGCGCTCCTTTACCAGAACACTTCTGGTTTTTTCCCCCGTCGCCGCCTGTCTTATCGGGATCTTCGGGATGCACGGCGTACTGGGGCAGGAGATCTCTCTGGCGGTTATTGTTGCGGGGATCATTACCATCGGTATTTCAGTTGACTACGGCGTCCTCATGGTGGATTCTTCACTGGAGCCCCATCTTTTCAATGCCATCGTCTTCTCTGCCGTGACTACCGCTGCCGGAGGTATGACGGTGCTTTTCACCACCCATCCCATGCTGCGGGCTGCCGGTCTTACCATCGTTGCCGGGATCCTCTCGGCTGCGGTTTTCTGTTTCTGCATATTGTATCCGCTCTTGAAAAAGATCAACGGAAAAAAAATGCTGCTCTGGTGCTCAGCAGCTCTCATAACAGCCGCCTGTGTCAGCGGATGCAGCGCATTTCCTCAAGGGCAGATCCTGCCGGTGGAGCCCGGCGCCGCCCCGGAACGGTGTGTATTCCCCGGCGTGGAGACTCAAGAGTTTCAGGGAAGCTGTGTGCTGGACTACAAAGTCGGACAAGTCACCTTTGTGATCGCCGGAAAAATGTCAGAGGAAGGGAAGGGATTTTTTACAGGTTTTTCCCCCGGCGGTATCAAATTGTTTTCTTTGAAGGGAAAGGGATTTGAGCTCAAAGAGTTCAACTGGCATAAATCCACTGTTCCGCCGGAAAGACAGCCGGAGTTGTCCCGATTTTTATATCAGGCTCTTTCAAGCGCCTTGTATGTGCCCCCCGGGGCAACCGGTAGCAGATGTGATCTTTCAGAGGGGGCTGTCGTCATCACCAGATCTTTGGCACAGAAAGAGGAATTGTGCTGCACCTTTTCAGGCGCAGAGTGCACCATCGCAAGAAAGGAGTACCGGGGCAGAAACAGCTGGTCTGTGAAATATTGTAAAAAAGCGCCTGGGGCAGATGTGGTCTATATCTTTTCTGCCGGTACTGTTTTTCAGGCGTATGTCAAAATGAAATTTTTATAAATGATCGGGAGTAGAAACATGACCATTGAAACATTTGCAGATACGATCCAGCTTGAGCAGAGTGCGCCGGGGTGTTTTTCCGGCTCTTTGACGCTGCCTGTTCAACTTGGCGTATTTGAAGGCCATTTTCCCGGGGATCCGGTTTTACCGGGGGTCGCATTTGTTTTTATTGCCGAAAAGCTGGTAAGCAGATCCTGGGGAAAGCCCTTCAAGCTCAAGGAGCTCAGAAAAACCAAATTCTTCCGTCCTGCCAAACCGCTGGATGTGCTGCAGATACAGGCAGAAACTGTGCCCGACAGTGATGATGAAACTCTGTTGAAAGCTCAAGTTCTCTTTTCCGATGAGCAGATGCAGCGTGTCTGCCTTGTAAAAATGACTATGGAGTTGTAAAATGAGCCGCTATCGTCAGAAAAATCCATTCAAAACTTTGCCGGGAGCTCCCCAGGCTCTCGTTCACGAAATAAAGCACCGCATCTATTTCAGCGAAACAGATGCCCTGGGCATTGTCTGGCACGGGAATTATCCGGTGTTCTTCGAGCGGGCTGTTACGGAACTGGGCCATAAGATCGGTATGTCTGCAACTGCTCTCAAAGAGGCAAATCTGGCAACCCCCCTGGCGCAGCTGCACATAGATTACATGATCCCTCTCTATCTGGATGAGGAAGTCACCACCAGAGTGAAATTGCACTGGTCGGAAGGGGCTTTGCTGCAGTATGAAGCGTGCATCATCAACTCCCGGGGCGAAACCGCCTGTACCGGACATATCATCCAGATGTTTATCGACCTGACCACCAGAGAGGCCCTCTGGATCTCTCCGGAGCTGTGGGAAACATGCAAAAAGAAGTGGGAAGCAGGAGTTTTTGCAAATGAGTGAGAGAGTTTGTATCGTCTATCATGACATGGTGACGGTTTATGGTCATGGGGTCTCTTGCTGCACAGAGGCACTCTTTGAAAAAAAGACCCGCTTTACTCAGGCAGAAGATTTTCCGGGAACAGCTGACTGCCCCGCCAGAGCCGCCTTTTTCCCCCGGGAGCTCTTCCCCGGCCGTGACAATATTGCTGAACGCTCTGTCATGTATCTGCTCAAGAATGTACCGGAAAGTTTTCCGGTAAATGGTCTGCCCTTTTTCTTCGCTCTTACCCAGGGGGAGATCTGCCACCTTGAGAATGCTCAAAAGGCGTGGACAGCTGAACTGCTGGTCCGCAAAATCGCCGGAGAGTGGGGTATCAGTGAAAGATCCCGGATATATTCCGCCTCCTGCGCCTCAGGGAATGTGGCTCTGGCAAGAGCCGCCGCAGAGATAAGGGCGGGGAAAGCCGAGCAAATATGGGTCGCAGGATGTGAAACCGTCAGTGAGTTTACCTTTTCAGGGTTTGCATCGGTCCATGCGATCACACCTGATGTCTGCCGTCCTTATGATGCGTCACACAATGGTCTGCTGCTGGGAGAAGCCGCAGGGATCATGCTTCTGACATCGGAAAAACATGCCATAGAGAAAAATTGGCAGATCCTTGCCGCCATAGACGGCTTCGGCATCACCACAGATTCATACCATGCAGCCGCCCCCGATCCGGAAGGGCTCCGGATGGCAGGTGCCATCAACAACGCTCTGGCTGGTGTGATCCCCTGCAAACTGGCTGGTGTGATCGGCCACGGCACCGGAACTGAATTGAACGATAATATGGAGATCGCAGCCTTGAACCGGGTCTTCCCTGAAGGGATCCCCCTGGCATCCATAAAGGGGGGCACCGGACACATTCTGGCAGCATCGGGAATCGTTCAGACCTCATGTGCCGTGGCGTGTCTGCAAAGAAAGCAGCTGTTTCCGCAAACAGCGCTGCAGCAAGCCCAAAGGGGGGCTGAAAAGTTCGTTTCAGACCGGGCGCTCCCTTTACAGGGGGACGCCATGCTGGTGCTCAATGCAGGATTCGGCGGCATCAATGCCGTTTTGAGAGTGGGGAGGTATGAAAAATGAATGATACCCGATGGGTGATTGCCGGAGAAGCGGTCTACTCTGCCGGGTACTGCAAAACCGACAGTAACGGTGAATGGCTTGCCGTCGGATCGGTTCCGGAGTTTTACAGAAATGCTCTGAGTTCTGCACCTGTGAAATTGAAGAAATGTGAAAAATTCTTCAGAATAGGTGAACAGTCGGCAATAACCATAACAATGGCTCTGCTGGCTTTGAAACAGACAGAGGTGAAAGAGGCGTCCGGATTCGGCAGGACCGCCGTTCTGGGCTATGGCAACGACGGCAGTCACCACAATAATTTGACCTACTGGCACGATTATGTCGATAATGGCAGAGTTTCAGCGCAGGGACATCTTTTTGTGGGGACTCTGGCATCGACTCCCCTGTGCCAGCTGGCTTTGACTTTGGGGTGTCACGCCCCGGTCTATTATGTTTCCCCCCGGACAGACGACTCCCTTCTCGCCAGTGAATTGGATTTTATCCGGGAGCAGTGTGAAAATTTATTTTTCATAGGGCTGAAACATGATTTCTGCAGCTGTGCATTTTTACAGCCTGCGTTCAAAGGCATCTCTTCTGAAGAGGTCATCGCACATCTGGGAGGAATGAAATGAAGGCATTGCTTATTTCCGCCAATCAATGTATCGACCCCTATCCTGTTTATCCCCTTGGCATGGGGGTCATGGCACAGGTGTTGACCGATTCGGGAGTTGAGGTGGTCCAGAAGGATATCCTTGTTCACGGAAGCTCCGGGATCCAAAGTACCCTTGAAACAGAGGTTTTTGATCTTATCGGTATCAGCATCAGAAATATAGATACTGTGAACAGCTCCGCCGGAAATACCACCTTGACAGGAGCGGCTTTTGAACTGGTGAAGCTGTGCAGAAAATTTTCCAGTGCCAAAATAGTGCTCGGCGGAGCAGGTTTCACCCTTTATCCCGAAAGGATCATGGCGCTGTCGGGGGCAGATTTCGGGATCGTCGGCGAAGGGGAGGAGTCTATGCGCAAAGTGCTGCGTATACTGGAAAAGGGGGAAGAAGGACCCACTCTCATCCGCTCTGAATGTCCTGTTCAATCCCCGGCGCTTTACGATGGGGAAATTTTAGATCACTACTGTAAAAAGACCCATATCATCTCCATGCAGACCAAACGGGGATGTCCCTTCAACTGCGTCTACTGCACCTATCCGAAACTTGAAGGCAGAAGCGTGCGCCAGAGGGATACAGGGGCGATCTGCCGTCAGATAATGGAATTAAAAGAACGTTACCCGGAGGCACTGTTTTTCTTTGTTGATTCCATCTTCAACGACAGCAAAGGGGAATATAAGATTTTCCTTGAAGAGATGATGAAACAGTGCGGCAAAGTGCCCTTCAGCTGCTTTATCACTCCGGAAGCCCTTACGGCTGAAGATATCGACCTTTTGCACAGGGCAGGTCTTGTGCTGGCTGATATCGGGATCGATGCCGCAAGCGATACAACATTGCGGGGAATGGGCAAAAATTTCACTTTTGCCCACGCCCTTGACTGCGTAAAACAGATGCAGCAGCTTGATATCGGGATCTCCTGTTCCGTGATCGTCGGCGGTCCCGGGGAAAGTTATGAGACTCTGGAAGAGGGCATCAGAAATCTTCACGCCCTCGAACCGGCTGTCGTCGGCGTCTTTTCAGGCGTCAGGATCATCGCCGGAACGCCTTTGTATGAGATTGCCTCAAAACGGGGCATGATCCCCCCGGAGTGGGATGGATTGACCCCCCTTTATTTCTTTGAAGAGGGAGTTGAGCAAGAGAAAATAGATGAAAGACTCCTTGCTGAATTCAAGGACAACAAGAATATCCTCTATCCTCCTGACCGGATGAACAGGATGCTCAGGACCATCCACAAGATCGGTTATCTGCAGTTCAGAAATTTCTTGCGCGGGGATGAACAATGACAGAAATATTGGAAAAAACAGCTGTTGTGATCCCTGTTTTCAACAACAGTGCCACTTTGCGTGATGTGGCAGAACGCACTTTGCGGCAGAATTGCGCCAGGGTGATCGTTGTTGATGACGGCTGTACCGACTGCGATACAGAGCAACTGCTGGCAGGTCTGGAACTGGTGATACTCCATCACGAAACCAACTGCGGCAAGGGAAAGGCATTGCAGACCGCCCTTGAATATCTTGCTTCTCAGAGCGGTCTGCGGTGGATGATCACTTTGGATGCCGACGGACAACATGCCCCGGAGGATATCCCCAATTTTATCAATGTGCTGAAAGAGTCCCCTGAAGAAGATAAGATCCTTATCGGCGTGAGGGATTTTTCTGACCTTGACGCCATTCCCCGGAGATCGGTTTCCGGAAGAAAGATATCGAACTTCTGGTTCAAAGTTGAAACGGGCTGTTCCATCGCCGACGCTCAAAGCGGTTTCCGCTGTTATCCGCTCCACCTGATATCCCGGATCAGGTGCTGCACAGCCCACTACGATTGGGAAACGGAAATCATCGTCCGGGCAGCATGGGCGGGGCTGAAATTTGAAGATATTCCCATTACGGTGGAGTATTTCACTCCCGAAACCCGGGTCTCTCATTTCGACCTTTTCAAAGACAATCTCAGGATCAGTTTGCTCAATACCCGGTTGGTCGGCGAGGCATTGATCCCCTTTCCCAGGAAAAAACTGGTCAAACGGAAAGCGCCTTTTTCCATTTTCCGCCCCAAAGAGTTGTTTTTGTATCTGCTCAAAGAGAATAACTCCCCGGGGGGATTGGCAACTGCCGCTGCTGTGGGGACTTTTATCGCAGTGCTGCCCATCTTTATGTTCCACACCATCGTTATTGTATTTTTCAGCGTGCGTCTGCACCTGAATAAGATCATGATGCTGGCGATCCAGAATTTGTTCATGCCTCCCTTTTCACCCTTTCTGTGTATCGAGCTGGGGCATTACATGATGTACGGAAAATGGCTGACGGAAATAACCTTTGAAAACACGGCTCTTGAAATGCACAAGAGATTGCTGGAGTGGCTCTGGGGCAGTTTGCTTCTGGGACCTGTTTTCAGTCTCCTGATCTATATTATCGTCTTTTTCACCGTTTCTGCCATCAGAAAAATTTCAAATCCCGGAAATGCGGCAAGGGGGGAGTAATGCAGAAAGATCCCAAAAGATTGAGTGATACCCGGGGCGCCGGTCCCGGAATCAGCTTCTTCCGTTTCTGGTACCGGGTCTGGGGATATTCCCATACCAGAGTCATGGTGTGGTTTGTGACCTTTTTCTATGCCCTTTTCGATCTGGATGCACGGAAAAAAGCCGCTCCATATATAAAACACCGTTTCCCGAAGGCAAATATCTTCAGCCGGATGTGGCATACATGGTTTCTCTTTGCACACCAGGGAATGTGCCTTCTGCGCCAGGAAATGTACGAGGAACTGGGATGTGAGTATCAGGTGATATACGACTCTGCCGCGGCTGAAAAAGTACGCTTCTCTCAAACGGCGGCGGTGATCGTCAATTCCCATTTCGGTCCATGGCAGGTTATGATGCGCAATATTTCCCCCCATAAAAACGCCATCAATATCCTGGCTGTGCCTGACGCCAACGCAAAGGTGGACAAGATGAAAAGTTTTCTCTCTGACACCTCCGGAAACACTGTCAGACAGATCCCTCCGGCGCCGGGAAGTCTCATGCTGCTGCAGCAGGCATTGGAAAACAATGAAATGGTTTTCATGATGGGGGACAGGAACTTTGAGGAATTTCCTCTGGAAATCCGGTATCTCGGCGCCAAAGCCTGGTTCCCTGTGGCGGCTTTTCATCTGGCAGCAAGGATGAAGTGTCCTCTGGTCTGTTTGTTTGCCCATTTGCACAATGGGGAATATGTTCTGGAATTCAGCGATGTCATGTACCCGGAAATGACCGGACGCGACCGGGAACAATTAAGACCTTATCTTGAAAAATATACGCAGCATCTGGAAAAACTCTGCATGGAGTATCCATACGATTGTTTTTCCCTGTTCGATCATTGGAGCAAAAGATGAAAAAAGAGATTTACATCAACGGTTTCGCTCTGAAGTGCGCTTTGGGGGACTCCGCAGAAGAAGCACTCCGGCAGATCTTTGCCGAGATGCCTCAGATGCAGATATATCAGCACGAAGCACTGCCAATGCCCGTTTTTACAATGAAAGACCACCGGAAGGAGGGGTATATACATGATGAAGCCTTCAGGATCTGCAGCAGCGCAGTGCAGGAAGCATTGAAAATGAGCTTTCCGGAAACCGCTGCGGTCCCTTCCGGACTCCGGGTCGGGTGTGTCGCAGGGACCACGGGGGATGTGCAATTCGGTGATCTTGATTTTTATAATGCACTGAAACGGGATCTGCCCGCCAATGACAGGATCTGCCGGTTTGTAGAAGGGACCATCGCAGAAAGGATCCTTCAGGAGCATGATTTTACCGGTCCCGCCCTGACGGTTTCCAACACCTGTGTGTCAGGAGCCGATGCCGTTTTGACCGGCGCCCAATGGATCGAAGCTGATATATGTGATGTGGTCATCGCCATAGGCATCGATCTGATTTCTCTCATGTGCCTTGCCGGTTTCTACACATTGAGTGCGGCATCAACTGAACTTTGCAAGCCTTTTGACAAAAAGCGCGGCGGCATGAATGTGGGTGAAGGATGCGGCTGCGTCATCCTCAGAAAAAAAGAGATCGGCTCCCGATACGAAGAGCTCTTTTCCACCCCTGAGTTCAAGTTCCGGGGCGGCGGCGCCGCTTGCGATGCTTACCATTTGACGGCACCCCACCCCGAAGGCCGCGGATTGCAGACGGCGATGCGGAAAGCCTTGGAGAACGCCTGTCTGTCACCGGAGCAGATCGCTTTTATCAATGCCCACGGTACCGGCACATGGGCAAATGATGCCAGTGAAGCAAATGCCATCCAAGCCGTATTCGGCAGCAAAGTTCCCTTCTTTTCAACCAAAGGATTGACCGGTCATACTTTGGGAGCCTCAGGAACTTTGGAGCTGATCTTTTCAATGCTGTGCTTGAAAGAACAGAGAATTCCCGGCAGTTTCGGATGTACTGAGCCTGCGGAAGATATTCCCCTGACTCCCAATATGGCGCTCAGGGAAATTTCCGGAACCATCGCCATGTCCACATCTCTTGCCTTTGGCGGATGCAATACGGCGTTGATCGTAGAAAGGGTATAAAATGTTTTTACTCAGAAAAGCCGTTCTTCCCCGTGATATAAGTCGCGATGAACAGACGCAGATGAAAAAAATGTTCGGGATCAAGCGGATCCCGCAGTATTTCACGGTCCTTCTCAGTGCGATGCAGCAAATGAGGTTGAGTGATTCAGAAAAGGAGTCCATGGGGATCATCTGTGTCTCCCACCTGGGACCTGTTGAGCAGGTACATAAATACATTGACGATTTGTTGACCTTTCCGCCGGAGGAGTGCAGCCCTGCATTTTTTTCACACTCGGTTTTCAACGCTCCTGCTGCATTTCTGACCAGATATATGGATCTCCGGGGACCCAGTCTTTCCGTGTGCGGTTTTCAGCAGATCGTGAAATCATCTGTTTTATCAGCATATTCCTGGTTGGAAACATCTTATTGTTCAAAGGTCCTCATGGTATTTTCAGATGAAAATGCGGAAATTTCCCGGAAAATCGAAAGTTTGACCGGCGTGGAGCTCTTTCAGCACACCCATCTCGTTTTACTGGGGAAAAATAATGAAGGCGGCACAGGGGAGCCCGTGACGCCGGAAGAGTTAACAGAGTATGTAAAACAGACACATAACTTGAAGGAATAGAAAAATGGATTTGGAAATTTCTGTTGTCGTTCAGAAATTATGTCAGGAAATCGCCATCATCACCAATCGTGATCCGGAAACTGTCGATCCGGAGGAGAGTTTGCGGAATAATGGCATCGACTCCATGAGTTTTCTGGAAATATTGCTGTTCATCAAAAATGAATGGGGGATCGACTACATCACCGTCGGATTGCCCTCCGGTGCTCAGGAGAGTATCGGAAAACTTGCAGAACACATTTGCCAAAGCAGAGCGGCTCTATGAATCACAACAGCATGGGTAAAGTAAAAATCACCGGTATAGATTGGATGATCTCTTATATCGGCTGGAGAAGCAGGAACTTCCCTTTGCAGAAAAATAATTTTTCTGTCGCAGTGGATGTTCCGGCGTCTTTCTGCTTTGAGAAACTTTGCAGCCATGTCGCCTCTCTGAAAGAGTTGAAAACCTTTTTATCAGGATCGGTAAAAAGGCTCCTTCCCTGCTGGGAACCTTTCTGGTACTGGCAGAAAAACGGGGGCGAAGGCATTATATGTGAAAAAAACATCTCCGGCACGGAGTTGGAGATCACGAATATGCTGCCCCGGGGGACGGCATTGAAGATCGTCTATTTTGAAAAAGCAGGAGTGATCCTTTTTACTTTCTGCCATGCTGTTTTTGACGGAGTCGGTGCTGAAATCTTTATAAGTCAGTTATTGCAGCAAGGCGTTGCCGACCGGATACCTTTCCGGGAGCTGCCCGTGGATATCCCTGCCATGAAAAAAAGCGGGCGGGAGCTGCAAAAGGTGATGAAACAGTTCCCGGAAAAAGAGATCCTGCGTCTCCCCGGTGGAGGCAGCGGGGGGAAAAATGTTTTTGATACCATCCGTCTGACTCCCGGAGAATACAGGCAGCTGCTTGAAAATGTTGAATGCAAATACGGCCCCTTTTCTTTTTCCATATTTATCTTTGCTCTGATTTTATGCAATCTGGAAGAACATCTTTTTTCCGGGATCCCTGACAAAAAATATATTTTCGTCCCTATGTCCGTCGATTTGCGCCCTTCGCAGAAAGAAGCTGATAAAACACTCTTCAACCATTGGAGTCTGATGCCTCTGGCAGTTTCAAGGAGCATCATCCAGGAGGGGATGGAAGCCGCTGTGCCCCACTTGAAAACACTTTATGCAGAAGCTCTCAGCGCCCGGCTGCCTCAACTGTTCTTCCAGGCGGCAGAGGCGATGAAATATATTCCTTACAGAGCCATAGATCTGCTGACCCGTCTTCAGCCGGGCAAGACTCTGGGGACATTTATGTTCAGCTTTCTGAACAGCGGAAACAGCCGCAGCGGTGAAATCATAAATTTCTCCCATTACCCGCAAATGCCCACAGGCAGCAGCTTAGGGATATTCGTGAATCTCTGCAACGACAATCTGAACATCATCATTTCCAGACGCCCCTGGAAAGGGGATGAATGTTTCGGCAACTTTTTGCAGGGAGTGAAAATGCAACTTCTTGAGGAGGTCAAATGAATATATATTCAACGATCGTTGAAGAAAATCTTGCCTGGGAGGGCATCGCAGTCCACGACAAAGGCACTGCCTACTCTTATCCGGAGCTGTTTTCTGCCGTTGACCGTGTTTCAGATTCTCTGCTGGCGTCGGGAGTCAGGGCTTTGGACCGCTGTGTTTTTATCGCCGATGATTCATACGAATATATCGTGTACACGCTTGCGATATTGAAAATAAATGCCGCCATTATTCCCCTTTCCACCCGGGCGGCAAAAAAAGAGCTGGAAAAAATGCTTGCCGGTCTGCCCTGGGAATTTTTCATATTCCCTGCAGGATACAAAAATCATGAACCATCATCTGAATTGCCATTTGGCTTTTCACTGGAAAAAAACCGGGAACAATTCCCCCCGGCGCAGCTGCCCGCCGGGGATATCCCCGCCTTCATCAGATTTTCTTCCGGGACTACGGGCAGGAACAAAGGGGTCATTCTTTCCCACAGATCGGTTCTTGAAAGAACAGCCGCATGTACTGCTCTGGATATCAACAGAGGGGAAAATGTGCTGTGGGTTTTGGATATGGCATATCACTTTGTGGTCACGATATTGCTTTTTCTCAGGCGCGGCAGTTCCATTGTCATCTGCGGGTTTCCTGTTGAAACGGAAATGGCTGAATGTATGAGACGCTTCCCCATGACCCTTCTCTATGGAACGCCTTATCATTACCGGATCATGTCCGGATCCCCCCTCTATTCTCCTGAAATCCTGAAAACGGTCAGAATGGCTGTATCAACTGCCATGGCGCTCCCCGGAGAAACGGCGAAAGCCTTTATGGAAAAATTCGCCATGCCTCTGAATCAGGCTTACGGGATCATTGAAATCGGTCTGCCCTGCATCAATTCAACAGCCGCAGCAGGCGGCAGAGAAGGTTCCGTCGGGAAACTGCAGGAGGCATACGCTGTCAGGATCGACGATCCCGACAGCAGCGGTATCGGTGAAATATTGTTGAAAGGTCCCGGCATGTTCGACGCTTATCTTGCACCTTTCGCTCTGCGCAGCGAAATTTGCCGGGACGGATACTTTGTTACCGGCGATCTGGGATATGTTGACCGCGACGGATTTTTATTTATTGCCGGAAGAAGCAAAAATGTTATTGTTTTTGCCGGAATGAAAATATTCCCTTACGAAGTGGAAAATGTTTTATTGGAGCATCCGGCTGTCAGCGAGGTTTATGTCTACGGCGCTGCCTCCCCTGAATGGGGGGAATTTCCTGTTGCCAAAGTGGTGCTGGCGCCGGGATACAGCGATAACGGCGGACTGAGAGCGGATTTGAGAGGCTTCTGCTATGCCAGAATGTCGGAATATAAGGTACCGAAACAGTTTATCTTTGTTTCTGAATTAGAGAAAACTGCCAGTGGAAAGATCATCAGATCATGAAACGTATCAAAACAAAAGAGATCCATGAAAAAAGTTGGTGTCCTGAACTGTTCCGGGACAGTCTTACAGAGTTCCTGAGCATCGTATGGACCATCGGGGTGTATAAACAGGCAATGGAAAAAATGAAAGATCTGGTCTGCTCCTGGAAGGTCGGAACCATCGTCGATCTCTGTTCCGGAGCAGGAGATTACATCCCCGAAGTATTGAAAACCATAAAGTCCGCCGACGGGAACAGCAAGATCATGATCTACAAGACGGATCTGTATCCCAATAAACGGTTTTTTGATACAAATGACAAGCAGATCAAATATTGGCAGGAGTCTCTGCCTGCTGATAAAGCCTTTGAGTGTTTTGATGCACTGTTCTGCATGTTTTCCGCACTGCATCACTTTGACGAGGGAGAGCTGCTTAAAATCTTTTCCCATGCGGCTGAAAACGGCAAAGGTTTTGCTTTTTTTGATGTTTCACAGCGCCGCTGGTTCACAGATATCATACCAAACATCTTTCTGCCCGGAATGCTTTGGTGCACGGCGCCCTTTTTCAAGCGTTTTTCATGGAAACACTTCGTCTTTATTTATTTGCTCCCTGTGATCCCCCTCATCGTGTTTATTGACGGGACCATATCGCGTATGCGGGCATATAAAAAAGAGGAACTGCAATATTTGGCAGATCAACTGGCAAAGCGTTATCCTCACTACCGGATAAAGATAAATGAGCACAAGTTGCTGGGGGGTATGCAAAAAATAACAGAGGTCATCGGAGCACCGGACTCTCTTTGGGAAAAAATCGCTGAAACAGATAAAGAATAGTTTTCACACAGCTGTACTGATCTCTCATGCAGAAAGGAGGGGATGAACAACAACTTATTGAGGACATTGCAGCGTTACAGAGAAACAAAAATAACAATAAAAAGGAGTAATTTTACAATGAAACAGAGTGTGATCAGATGTTTTGCCGGAATTCTGGCATTGGTTGTTTTCGCCGGTTGTACCGCAACCCGGCATGAGATCGCGGTAGATCCGGTTTCCCAGCAGCTGCAGGCAGCTCCCGGGATGAAAAATATGGTTGTGGCAGTTGTGCTGGAGGACAAACGCCCGATGACCAGACATATCCATTACGGATCAAGCAATATCGAGCGGCCGGAGCATTACTTCAGCAATACCATCAACCTTGTGGGATACACCATCGACTACTTGAGCAAAGTCAGACTCTTCAAGAGTGTGGCAGCTAACAAAACAAAAGGATGCTACACTTTGAAATTGATCTGGAAATCAGCCCATCTCAACTTGAACGGCTGGATCCCGTTTGTGCTCAGATTCCAGAATCACATGACCATCGACATGGTCCTGACAGCTCCCAACGGCAAGGTGCTTTGGAATTATCCCCTGGACGGATATGTGGTGAACACACCCTCCAGTTTCCGCTCATTCAGCACCCACAGATGCGACATTTTCCAGGAGCGTGTTCTGGAAGAACACTATCCCACTGCCTTCCGCGACATGTGCCTGAAGCTGGCTTCTAAGCTCAAAAAGTAAAACTGTGTTCCCGACAACGGTCGGTAAAAAGGTTGAGGGGAGTTGGGGCGGGGGAAAAGCCCTTTTGAGATAATAATATACAAGGAAAGGTCTTTTTCCCCCGCCCCAAACCCCACCCCCCTTCTTGTCCTCCGTAGCCTTGGCGAAGGAGGATTCCCAAACCTTTTTCAGCAACGCTTTTCATTTTTGAGTTTCTCAAAAATAAAAAGCGGTCTGCAAAAAGATTCCCGGATAAAGGAAAGTCATTCACCCACCTGTGAAGGGAACAGAGCGTTAAGTAAAACTGTGTTTCAGGGGGGGGAAGCTTTTCCCCCTCTTTCTGAAATCCCCCTGGAGATATTATGAAAAAATTTATTTTTATTTTTTTACGGATCGCCATTGCGGTGGTACTGTTGTGCTGGCTGCTTCAGAGGATCAGATTCAACGAGCTCAAAGAGCTCAACTTCTGCCATATAGCCCTTTGTATTGCTGCCGCACTTTTTCTCATGTGCTGTCAGGTCAGTTTTGGGGCGTGGCGTTGGAAAATGCTGCTTCAGGCACAGGGAATAAAAATTTCTCTGCTTCGGGCGATCTCTCTCTCATTTCAGGGGAATGCCTTTTCCCTCTTCATGCCGGGGGGGGCTTTAGGCGGTGATGTCGTCAAAGCCGGTATCATCGCTGTCGAAGCCGATGAAAAAAAGCGCATGGAAGGAATCACCACCGTGGCACTTGACAGATTGATCGGCATGTCTGCCTTGTTTATCATCGTGCTTCTCATATCTGTGGCGGGATACAGTAAGATCATAGCCCTTGACTTTACCATACGCGCCGGAATCATCAGTTTGCTGACGGGTTGTTTCATTACGATCATCATTGTGGCGTCACTTTTCTTCCACGACTGGTTTTTGAAATTCCGTTTATATGCCTTGTTCATTGACAAGCTGGATCATTTCTTCAAAGGAAAGATCAGGCGTGTCATAAGTGCCATCGTCCTGTACCGTCAAAAGCGTGATGTTCTGCTGAAAGCGTTTCTGATAAGTTTATTTCTGGTCCATCCTTTTCTTTTATCGACCATGTACGTTCTTGTTTGGGGAATAAGCGGCAGCCAGCCGGATTTTTTCTCCACCTACCTTGCCATTGCATTGGGGAACTCCGCCGCGGTACTTCCTGCCACTCCCGGCGGTCTCGGTATGCGTGACAAGGTGGTGCAAACCATCCTGCTGGCATTCGGGATCCCCTCTCAAAGTGCCACTCTGGCGCCTTTGGGATTTTCCATAACATTGATCCTGTCAGGCTGTATAGGATTGATATGTTTTTTCATCGAATCTTTTACCAAACGCTCATTGAGCACATCATCTGAATAAAAAAAGTGCCGGTGTAAAAAGCTCAGGAGTTATGGCGCTGCGAGCAGTATGCAAAAAAAGTGCGGCTTCCGTTTCTGACGGGCGCCGCACTTTCTGCAGTGTCGCCTTTATTTGGCAAGTTCTGTAATGCTGATATGGTCGATCCATGCACAGCCTGAGGCTTCGCGCAGGACGAAATTGATGTATGCCTTTTTGTTCCTGTTGAAGTCCTTTGGCGTGCGGACGTTGAATTTGAATCCGGTCCAGGGGCAGCTGCCGTCCATCTGCACCGGGGGCGCCGGGAAATACTGCACCTTGCCGTTGCCGAAATCAAAACGGATGTAGAAGCCGCTCCATTTGGGGAGCTTTTTTTTGACTTTTTCCAGTTTCACAAAGAAGCGCACCTGATAATCGGTGTCAGGTTTGAGCTTGCTCAGACGCTGATAGGCGGAGTGACACTTGGTGGAGCAATCCAGTTTGATGGCGTTTCCGGCGGTCATAAAGACTTTGGAGTCATAACCAGCCCGGTTCACCGCCCAGGAATCTTTCCGCTGCAGGGGGAGTTTGAAGTCAGGATCCGTCAGCAGATTGGGCTTGGCGGCGAAAGTCTTGAAAAGAAGTTTCCCGAAACGGGAGACTTCGTTGAGTTTCCGCACGAAGGGACTCCAGCTGTAACATTCTGTGGCGACCTTCATGCCGTTGAGGACACGGTAGCGGGCAAAGTTGACACGGATCCCGTCAGCCATGCTCGGGGGCATACTCTTGCGGGGGATACGGATCTCGCCGCACCACGCCTTGCCGGGCTCGATGCGGGTCTTCACAAGGGCGTTGCTGTTCCAGGAGTGTTCTTCAGCACCTTTGTTGACCAGCAGGTCACAGATCTGTCCTCTGGCGTTGACCATGATCTGATAGAAGTGATCCCTTCTGCCGTCGGGGGAAATGAAGATCTCGGCGGTAGAGTCTTTCCACAGCTCTCTGTCATCAAATTTGCGGTCGGCGGCGGCGATCTTTGCCGTATGGGGCTCTCCCCACCGGAATCCGAAATAGAAGTAATCTTTATCGTATGTCATCTTTGCCACGCTCTGCACCTCGGCAGGGGCGCCCTGAAGCCCTGAAAGGTGGAAGGCAGGAGAAGTTTTCCAGATCTCTTCATCAAGTTTGCCGTCGATCTTCACAGTTTCTCCGGCGGGCACCATGGGAAAACTCCAGGATTGGACGGCGTCGTTGGCGCTGTGAAACTTGTTTGCCTCAGCCATGAGGGGCTCCATAAACTCCTTGCGGACAAATTTGATACGGGGCAGACGGATCTTGTCTTTGGCGGCAAGTTTTTCCGCCTTGTCAAAGAGTCCGTTGAGCCGTTTCAGTTCGGCGGGGCTGTAGATCTTGCTCCAGAGGATCAGTTCAGAAGGGTAGATGGTCTTGGGACCTGCGGAGGTTTCCACCACATTGGCGGCAATCTTCTGCCAGTTCCGTTCGATGGAGTCGAAGAAATCCTTCATGGGAACAGCGGCGGGACCGTAGAAAACTCTTGCGTGTTCGTCAAGAAGTTTTTCCACATCGGTGTCGGGGTTCCAGGAAAGTTTGCCGAAGATGTGGTAGGTGAGATAGTTGTGCATGAGAACGTCGGTTTCACACTCGATGTAAAGTCCGAAGATGTAGGGTTTCACCCGCTTGATGAAACTGGCGATGGCGCGGGGGGTGGTGTGGGGGATCCCCGGCATATTGCCGCCGTATTTTCCGGGATAGGTCCAGAGCCAGGTTTTCTGCCCCAGTTTGGCTTTCCACGCCTTGAGGAGCTCCACATCTTTTTGCTGCTGTTTGGGGAGATATTCGTTCCACGGTCCCCGCAGCGCCAGCATGACCAGAAGGTTGTCGGGGATCTTCTGCGTAGGGATGGGACGGTAATCAGCGTATGCCATGGTGGTCAGATAGCCGGGGACGCCGGATCTTTTCACCTGAGCGCAGATGTCACTGAAAAATTTCCAGAAGTAATCAGTCGTCGCCTGAGTGCCTTTGGAAAAGTGTTCCTGACACTTGGGGCAGCGGCAGAGGTAGGCTGAGTCGTTGGGCATGATGTTGAAACAGGGCAGTCCGGGACGGTGGACGCTGTTCCATGTGACCTTGTTGTGACGGTTTTTGATGCCCCGTACCTGAGGCGCTTCATTTTTCAGAAAAGAGATGGCATCTTTGGCGATCTCATCTTTGATACCGCTTGAATAGCAGACCTGACTCAAATCGTGGCGGTCCCCCAGAGCGGTCATCCGTTTGCCGTTGATGTTGAGAGCGAAGTATTCAGGATGGCTCTTGGCGAAACGGTGGGGGTATCCCAGATAGGCGATGCCGTGGCAGTTGGGGATGTAGATGGTCTCGGCACGGTTCCGCAGGATATTTTTCTGTCCGCTCCAACCGGCGTAACGGCGGATGGGACGCCCGCCGTGGTTGTAGTCGTTGAAACGGCGCTGGAGAAAGTCGGGGCGGTCGTAGATGTCAACGGCGGGGATCGTCAAGGTTTTGGCGGCGGGGTAGTGTACTCCCAGCTTGCCGGGAAAGTAGAAACGCACTCCGGCAAAGCGTTCCAGAAAGTCGTAGGCGCCGAAAAGGGTTCCCCATTCCCCCTTGTTGCCGGTGCCGTAGGCGTGGCGCATGGGACGGCTTTGGGGGTTGTCACGGCCGATGATGAGGATCTTGTTTTTGTGGGTTTTGATAACGAATCCGTCACGGTCAAAGTCAGCGGGATCAACTTTGAGCTCCCGGGCAAGTTTCATATCCCCCAGACAGATGGCGATTTTTTTGCCGCTTGCTTTTTTCACGGGAGTGATCTTTTTGCCGAAAACTTCGCTCAAGGCTTCGGCGATCTCCTGAGCGGCGAACTTGACCACATCGGTGGTGTTTCCTTCAACGATCTCAAAGTTCCCCGGAGCAAGGCTCAAAAGGGGCTTTTTACCAAGTGTGATCTTACGGGGATGTTTGGGGTCAATGCTGAAAGGCAGTTTTTCCGCCCCAGCCAGACAAAACGACGCTGCAAGCAGCAGAAGAACAAAGTTTTTTTTCATTGTTTACTCCATATATTGTTGATTTACCGTTTTTCAATTTACTATATCACTGGAGTCCCTGATTTTCAACCTGCAGGATTTTTTTTTACAATTTTTCCGGGCGTTTCTGACAACATACCATAAAATATTCACTGCAAAACTTGCAATTCGTCAAACCAGACACTTCCTGTGGTGTTGAGGAGCCTTTGTAATTTTATTTCCTGTCAAGTCGCTTTTCTGCTTTCAGTTCGATGGAAAAGACGGCGTTTTTCCCTCTTTCGATGGAAACGGCATGGAAGAAGGGTTCAAAGGTGGGGAAGGGCAGTTGCGGGGTGTCCCAGACGGCGTAGCCTGCGAAAAGTTTTTCGGGGTATGCCTGAAGCCTGATCCGGTCAGGACTCTTTCCGCGGCGCAGGAAAACGGTACTGTTGTCGATCAGCACAGGGGGACGGGTACACTCAAAAAGCTTGTTTACCTGCTGTGCCGGACTGCTCATGTTTTTTGCGAAAACATGCCGCTCAAATGTGCGCGGAAGGAGCAGATCTTTTCCTTTGGCTTTCAGCAAAATGTCGCCGGTTTTCCCATCCATGTTCCCGGGGAAGAGATGGTAGCGGAACCCCAGCGTGAATCCGCCGCCGCCCGTTTCGGCGTTGTGGCTGTCTATAAGGGTGGTGGTGATCTTCAAAGTGCGCAGATCAGGTGAAACAAGGAGCGTGCTGCGAACAGTGAGATGCTCCAGAGCCGCCGCATCCCGGCGGGTGAAGAGTTTTTCAACCGTGACTTGGATCCCCTCTTTGACAAGCTCCTGTTTCGTCACCTTATACAGTGCCGGAGCGTTGTTGGAGGGCTGCCAGAACATGGGCTTCCCCATGGTATCGATCCACAAAGAGCCGTCGATCTTCCAGTTTTTGACGGCGCAATGGTTCAATTCAAAGGTAAGAGAGTTTTTCCCTGAGGTAAAAAGCAGTTTCTGGCTGCCGTCGGCTTCTGTGACGGGGAGGCATTTCAGCGCGCCCTTTGAAAGTACGCGCAGTTCTGATTTGCGGAACTCCGCCTCAATGGCATCATCAAGGGCGTTTTCCTCTTTCACCGCCTTTTGAATGGCGCTCAAATGGGCTTTTGAGGCATCTTCCAGCTGCCGGGGCGTGACCTTTTTGCTCATTGCCGGGGCAAGGGCTGCCGGTTCCACTCTGAAGAACGCCCAGCGCAGAGCTCCTGCGTGGAGCGTGACCCCTTTTTCCAGTTCGGCACCTGTGAAGAAAGTTCCTTTATTGTTGACAAAAGAGCGGTTGAAAGCTGCTTCTGAAACAGCGTAAAGAGTCTGCTTTTTCAAGCCTTTGACCTTGAGTTTGAAAAACACATCTCCCTTTTCCCAGTAGTTGCCCACGGCGGCAAGGAGTGTTTCCCCCTTGCGGAAGGCTTCGACTTGCAGCAGAGATTCCGGAGGCGGATTCTTGAGATAACGGGGCGAAATGCGCTTCTTGGGGCGGGGGTAAGGCGTGACAGGTTCCACAGAAACAGTTTCCGTGACCCGTTTGCCTTTGAAAACAAACTCCTCGTTCCGGGCGATCTGATCGTTGCATCTTGCCATAACGCTCCAGTAGCGGTTGTCATATCCTTGAGGGAAGAGGTAGAGCAGTGCCGAATGGTATCCCTGAACGAAAAATCCTGTCACCTCCATCGCCATTGCCTCAGGTGTGGTCACCCAGAATTTTCCCTGCAGACCGTGGGGCAGCGCCACCAGTTTGGGGCATTTGTCCCCCAGACGCTCTTTCATAAAACGGCGCACCCGCTTTGCGGCGATGTAGGTATCGAGATTCAGGGCTTTGGTGTAGTTGTAAGGCTCAAGGCTGGGCCACCCGGTGTAGGGACCCCAGGGATCGAAACAGGTGAGACTGCCCGCGTAATCCAGAGGATCGTGCTCAGCATTGGCGCCGCCCCGGGCAAGGGTGTCGGCACAGGTGATCCAGACCACTTCGGGGATGAAGCCTGCTTTGCCTGAGGTGTATTTGTTCACCGACTGATGGATCGTTTTCACAAGTTTGGCGTGCTGCAGACTGCGGAAACGGACTCCCTGTTTGTGGAGTTTCCCTGTGATGGTCAACTCTCTGGGCCACATTTTTTTCATTTCTTTCCGGGGAATCTTCACAAAGTCGGCAAATTCATCGCAGCATCTGTCACAGAAACATCCCTGACCGTGGAACATGAAGGGCTCCCAGTTGGCGATAACGCCGTCAAGCCCCTTGAGGTTCTCTTTCAGATAAGGTTCAAAAATCTCTGTATAAAAGGGCGTTTTGTTGTAGACCGCTGCGGGACAGGTGGCGTTGTTCACATCGAAACTTGCCGTTTTGCTGAGGGGTTTGAATCTGGCGTACTCTGGCTTTTGGGCGCCGACACGGTATCCGTTCGCCAGCCAGTAGAGTTCGGGAGTAATGATTTTCGTGCCGTATTTCCGGTAAAGTTTCGCTGTTTCCACATTGAATTTGTGACCGACCCATCCGAATCCTGTCCTGCCGCTGAAGCGGGCAAACATCTCCCTGCCCCGGAGGGTATCGAAGTTGATGTAAAGTCCCATGGGCTGATAACCGATCAGAAAGGAGGAACTCAAAGCGGCAGATTTGATCCGGGGAATGACTTTGATCCTGAAAGTGTTTACATCGGTCAGAGCTTTGCCCCCGTCGGTCAGGCGGCAGCGCACCGGCTGGGGAAGAAATCCCACAGGGGCTTTGGTGGTCACAAGAAAGGCGAGTTTCATGTGGGTCTCGTAGCCGTTGAACATAAGAACTCTTTTCTCCCAGAAAGAAGCATCAAAGATGAGTTTCTGCCCGTTGCGGCTGATGAGTTTAAGGGGCTGGGCTGTATCTACGAACTCCACTCCCTCAGGCAGTGTCACCTCGAAACGGAGTTCTTTCATTTTCAATTCCTTAGCGGGAACGTTCCGTTTCAAAACCAGAGCGATGATGGCGGGATCGTTTCTTGAAATGGCAAAAATGTTGTCCATCTTGCCGTTGGGATGCAGATCGATCTCCACGGGGTAGGCGTGTTTCACCTTTTCCAGCTGCGGCGGTGTGATCTCCATGGTGCCGCATCCGTCGAGACGCAGGTAGAAGAAGGCTGATACGCTGTTTTCCGGGAAATGGAACTGTATTTCGTTTTCCTGAAACTCCTTGCTGCCCCCTTTGAAGACTTTGACCAGAGTGGTGCTTTTACCATCTGCTTTTTTCACAGTCACCACCACCAGGGGCATACAGCCTCCGGTGGTTCCGGCGGAATGGACCTTGCTGCGGAAACGCAGACGGTATTCCCCGCCCTTCCGGTCGGGAAGAGTGACACTCTGGGTCCATGAAGCGGAAATACTTCTGGCATATTTACCGGCAACGGCGTCATCAGCGATGGCACCGGGCTTGACGGTTTTCAGCACATTGGCTGTTTTCTGAAACTTGATAAGGGGCAGCGCCTTGCTGCGGACTTTCTGGGCGCGGGGATCGGAGGAGTGGACAAAAACAGTGCCGGGACGCCAGTTGGGGGTAAGAAGATCGGCAGAGCCTTTTTTCTCCCCGGCAAAACGCTCCTGAGAAATTTTTGAAAAGTCTATGGAAACACCTCCCCGGTCGAAACCGGTGCTCTTTCCATAAAGAAAAAGTGCACTGCCCGAAAGCAGCAATGCCAAAAATCGTTTCATGATGGTAACTCCTTCAGATCCCTGCCCCCAAAATAAAGGGAATTGTCAAATACCTGATAAAGATATCACATAAATGGCGATTTGTCAAGGGAGGTAATTTTAAAACTCCGGAAAAACAGTCAACGCCCTCTCACCGGGGCAATATCCGGAATACGGCAGAGCCTCCCGCAGAGTGCATTGCTCTTTGCATCCTGAATTGGCGCCGCAGTGTGAAATATACATCCTGAGACAGGACCGGGAAACTGTCGCCGGTGATGAAAACCGCCTCTTTTCTTGCAAGGGCTTCTTCTATGATTTTTTGGGGGGCTTCTTCCAGGACAGTTTTGAAGAAGATGATTTTTCCGGGAGCTTCATGCAGGTATTCCGCCCGGTGATCCAAGGCATGTTTGGGTTTTATATCGGGATCACGGATACTTTTCTTGAGAGCTATCTTATCAGCGTATTCACATTTTCTTGTTACGGGAAGCTGCTTTCTGCGGGAGTTCCCCACAAAGAAGAGCTCCACCCTGCCCGGATCATAGTTGTGGATCAGCAATGCCTGTTCCGGAAGTATCTTTTCCAGATGACACAGAGCCTTGATCTCCTGCCCGCAGTAATCCAACTGGGGTTGGAAAATCGTGATCCCCATTATTTCAAGACCGATCATCCATGCCGCTCCGGTAATAAAAGCATCGTTTGAAATTTTCAGGGCTCTGATTACTCCAAGAAGCCCCCGGACCAGCAGCCAGACGAACAAAAGGAGACCGGGGAAATAGAAACGCATGGAAGAATAACAATAAGGAAGGTAAAGCAGGAGCAGCATTGCGAACTGCAGGAATACAAATCCGCATTCCGCCCGGAAAATATGACGGTCGGGCAAAGATTTTCTTTTACAGAGAAAAGTGTGAAAAGCAACAACCAGCAGCGTGAGCCCCACGATGATCGCTCCCCGGAGCCCCCATGTCAGAGCGTCCCTGATGTTGCCGGGGATGTAGCTGAAGGAAAAGAGGAGCTGAGGGAAATCATGAGGCACCGGGGTATGAAAATGATAACCGCTGCGCAGAGGTGATCCGAATACGAGCTGGTTGTACAGCAAAGAAAATGAAGCTGTTATCCCTGAAGGCAAAAGTAAAAACAGCCAGCTCCGTATGAAAGGGGTGCGTTTCTGTCTGCAGCGGAAGAACAAAATCCATGCTGCTGCCAGAAGCATCGGATATCCCGTCATCCGTAAAGATCCGCACACTGCAGCTGCGATGCCGTACAGAAGAAAAAGTTTCGGGGAGTCCTCATCAGAGTCGAGCATTTTTCTGTAAAGCCAGAACATTATAAAAAGCAGTGCAGCATAAGGGATCTCTGTCATTGCAGAACCGCAATACTCCAGAAAGCAGGGAACACAAAAGAGCAACCCGCATGCGAGTGCAGTTCCTCCGTACTCTCTGTCTTTGTGAAAAAGGAGTATCACAAAGAGCATCAGTACCATGGACCAGAAGCCTATGGCAATGCCTGCTGCCCCGGGGACAGGGGAAAAGTAAAGAAACGGAAGCAATAAAAAGGAGAGTGCCGGGGAGTAGCGTGAAGGAAAATATTCCCCGTTGAGCATAAAACCGTAATTTTCTCCCCGGCACATCCGCAGAGCGCCCACAAAAGGCTCTACACTGTCAGGTGTGGGAGCCAGCAATACTCCGGGCAAAAAACCGTCGATCAGACGGAAAAGGAAGAGCAGAAGAACAAAGGCAGGTAAGAAAAAACGAAAAAACTTTTTCTGATCCATAATTGTCATGACTCTATTTCTCCTCCCCCCGAAAAGCTCTTGACTCCAATGGGCTTCTTCTTTGTTAACACACATTTGGTTCCTGCGAAAGACTTTTCTCAAAACATTGCACCTGGGGGCGTATCCCCGGCTTTTTTGGGAAAAATATCGGTCAGGAATCATCACATGGAGTGTTAATATAGCTGTTGTTCGGGAATTTGTCAAGTCTCAAGAGGCAATTTCAAATCAAGCCTTCCTTAAATGACAAATTACAGCAGAAGATCCGGCGAGACAGACCGGCGGGCAGAAGAATGTCTCTTCCCCCCACTTGTCAAAAAGAGTTGACATTTTTTCCGGAGCCGTCCCGAATAATGGACTTTTTTCTGATTTTTTCTTGCAATCTGCGTAAAGAAGCAGTATGTTAAGGATAAACAAAACTCTTCAAATACGAAACGCTGATCATGGGAATAAAATCATTTTACGCCTCTCACATATCGCCCCTGCTGCGGAGAACTGAACTGGGGGAACGCCTTGCCATGGCGCTGGTGGCATTTCAAGCCAAAATGCAGTTGGCTGTTTTTGTGTATGCTGACTCCGGCAGCAAAATTTTCCCGGACAGTGAAACAGATGCTATCTTCTCAGATCTGGATGAGCGTTCCCGTGAGATCGCCAGGCGTTTTATGGGGCGGCAGCTGAAGAGTCCCCCGAACGGGTTGATGCTGCATCCGAAATATTTTTACACTGAAGAAGAAAGAGCGGAAGCTGCCCGGATCTCTGCCGACTTCAACAAAACCCGCCGCCGTTTTCATTTTCCCCGCTATCTCGTTGGTCCGGAGTCGCTGTACTACCATCATGGATTGCGCTTTGCCCCTGAGTTCGTCAAGCAGAACATTGCGGGGAAATTATTTGCAGATGTGGGGGGATGGCTGGGAGACTCCGCTTTGATCTTTGAAGGATATTCTCCGGAAAAAACAATTATTTTTGAGCCTTTTCCCGAATGTTGCCGCAAATTGCAGAAGAAGATCCGCAAACACGGAATGAAGGATGACAGATATGAACTTCTGCCCTTTGCTCTGTCAGATAAAAGGAGCGACTGTGAAAGTTTCCCGACCCGGACTCTGGATGAGATCAGACCGGCTTACTCTGTTCCCTTCGGGCTTTTGAAGGCGGATGTGGAAGGTATGGGGCTGAAATTCCTGCAGGGTGCCAGAGAAACGATCATGAAAGACCGTCCCCTTCTCTCTCTTGCCATTTATCACAATGAAGAAGAATTTGCCGGTATCTACCAAACCCTGAAGAGCTGGGATCTGAACTATCACGCAGAGATCCTTGCCCTCAATCCCCTGACTCCCCACAGCGAGGTCACTCTTTTTGCCTACCCCGCCGAGTGGAAAGAGACGCTCCGGCGATAAAGAACAGCAAAGTTGGGGTCAATCCATGGCAGAGTAGAGTTCCTCATACTGAGCTGCGATCCGTTCCGGGGCAAAACGCTTGACATTTTCCAGACCGCATCCTGTAATGTCTGCGCGCAGTTGAGCTGAGTTTATCAATCTTGCAAACCCTTTGTGCATCGCTTCTGTGTCAGCCGGATCGACATAAAGGGCTCCCCCCCTGCCGCCGACTTCCGGCTGAGGCGCAATATTTGACACCAGCGCCGGACGGCCGACTGCCTGAGCTTCGATCAGGGGCATACCGAAACCTTCGGAAAAAGAAGCAAATGCAACGATATCGGCGTTTTCATATTCACGGATCAATGCAGCATCATCCAGACCGGTGACGATGCTGTATTCAGTTTTATTGCGTTCAAGTATCCTGATACAATCCTCATCCGGCATACCGATGAGACGGTAATGCACATTCAACCCTTCCAGCGCCTGAGCGACCCGGGCGGGATTTTTCCAGGGAGTCGCACCCACCTGCAAAATGACAGGGCGGTCGCTGTTGAACTTTCGGGGCGTGAATTTGAAACCCGGCGGCAGGGGATCATGTATGACACTGACTTTGTCAGGATCAAGTTTGGAGTTTTCCAATATCACTTGTCTGGTCTTTTCTGATACAGCCGCGACAAAGCGCGCACGGTACAGCGAATCGACACAACGCCAGCGGTAATAACTCAAATCGATCCCGCGATACCCGAATAAACCAGCCAGATCGTGTACCGTAATGACCGTTTGCTCCCGGGGGAGCAAATAAGAAAGATAGTGCACTTCCCCTGTAATATGACAGATACGGTCACTGGGGCGTGAACGCAAAGTATACCAAAGATTCTTCAGCACGGTGCGGGGATTGGTCCCCGCACAGGGCAGCTCAATGATATCAACTGTACGCCCGCCGGCAGCGGTCTCATTCACGACCGGCATCATCGCTCTTGCGATGCTGTAACCGGAAGCATGATTGCGGAAATAGTAACTTAAAGCTTTGATTTTATCACCCGTTTTTAAAGTGCCTGTATGGGGAAGTGAGCGCTTATTTTTCACTTTTCCTCAAGGGCGGGAAAGATGGAATCAAGATCCATTGCCGCTGCCACAGAGAGACCTGCGAAACCAGTTGCCTGGAAACAGAAAACGGGCTCCACCTCTTCCGCCATGATTGCCAGAGTCCGGGCGTTGAGGGGGTTGCAGAGGAACTTTTCGCCCCGCTCCACCCGCATACGCCACTCGGGGCGGTCTTCGATGTGTTTCAGATAGTACTTCAAAAGGTGGGGGATACCGCCGCATTTGGCTGCCATCCAGTAGAATCCGACGATATCGTGACCGCTGTCGCCGTAGTCGCCGTGGGGGATGTGGCGCAAGGTGGCTTTGTTCATATCGAACCAGTTGCGGTTTTCGGGCCACCGTTTGAGAAGGTCTTTTTCCAGCCATTCGGTCAATCTTTCTTCGATGCGGCTGCGGACAGCTTGATCGCGACTGACATAATGGGTCCAGATCAGACCTTCAAGAAGATAGAAAATGCGGCTGTAATCCCCGACGAGATTGTGTGAATCCGGCACCGGATAAAGGTTGAAGCGGACAGGAACACCGCAGGGATGCCAGTTGTCGCACTGGAACATGGCAAAGCGTTCCGCATTCTCAATGTAGTGGCGGTCGCCGGTGAGCAGCGTGCACTGGGCAAAGGCGGAGCAGACATTGATCGCCATGGTGTAGGGGGCGTTGAGCTTCTGCCCAGCCCAGATACCGTTGCCGTAGGAACCGTCAGGGAGCGACCAGACGGGAACATACCAGTCCAGGAACTTCCGGGCGGCGGCGATGTAGCGCTCACGCCGTTCAGGATCGGCGAGGGCGGCTCCCAGAAGGAGTCCGTGGACATTGGAACCGTTGTCTGCCAGATTGAGGTTGCCGGTGCGGAAGAGCTCTTCGATCTCCTTTTGAGTCATTTCTGCCGTGGGTTTATTGCGGAAATAGGCGCAAAAGGCGCCGTTGGGGAGCTGTTCGGGGAGATAGCGGTCCATCTGGCGCCAGGCAGCTTCGGCGTAGTGGGGCTTGCCAAGGAGTTTGCTCCCCAGCAGCAGCACCCGGAGCGGATAAAAGACCCGGTACCAGGAAAAGATGGTAAGTTCATCGTACTGGGGCAGCTGCTCCATGATCCATTCGCAATAGGTTTCAAGTGCCTCTTTGGGGGAAAGCTGTTCATAAGGGATTTTCATAAGAGTTCCTTCGCAGGTTGAGTTTCAGTTGAAAAAGAGAGAAATCCTTATCTCTCCTTTCAAAGATACACCGCCGCAGAAGGATTGTCAAGTTGATAACATGAAAAATAACTTTATTTGCACCGGGGCTGCGGCACACTTCCACGAAGGGGGGGGGGGAAGGAAGCCAAAAAAAATGTACACTGCACAGATCGCTCCGGCAGTGTACAGTTCAACACGGTGGCGTGTCAACGGCGGGGAGGACGCTCCTCACGGGGACGCGCCTCGTTGACGACGGCTTTGCGTCCGCCGATCTCATTGCCGTTCAGGGCGTCAATCGCAGCCTGAGCTTGGGCATCATCGGGCATTTCAACAAAACCGAATCCTTTGGAACGGCCGGTTTCACGGTCGCTGACCACGCGAGCGGCGCTCACTTCACCATACTGTTCAAAGATGCCGCGCAGTTCATCCCGATCGACGCTGTAAGGCAGATTGCCCACATAAATATTCATCCTGATCTCCTAAATTGGATCTGCTCTGTTCCCGTTAGTTAATCTTGTATTACTGATCCAGACTCATCGCATACTCCCGGGAAGGGAAAAGCAGATCCGCTGAAGAGGCAACCGGAAATATGCGGTGAACCTGAATAAAAAACCGCCTGCCCGGAAAGGTACCGATGGTTCCATGGAACATTTGCAAATAATCCACCGACACATCTCCGCCCAGAACGGAAATTTTTAACCGGTTCTTTGAACCTGTGATGTAAACGCCTTGAAAACAGACATTTTCCCATCACATTAGTAATTATACCTCATAAACATCGCAATGTCAAGTGAAAACTGAAAAAAATCACATTTTTTTTAATTTGATTATTCTAACAGTTTTCAGAGTTGCGTAAATCACCCCTTTTATCCTGCCTTTTTTCCATAGCGCTCCGGATCACTCCGGAAAGAACGGAATCTGCGGCAGCTTTCCCAGTCCACCTTTGAGGAAAGCTCTTTTCTGAGCTTCTGCTGTCCTTTTCTGAGTTTTTCCTGTCCGGACTCGATCCGCCTGACCACCCAGCGCATCCCCAGAAGAAAACTCCCTGCAATGGCGAGGATCTTTGCCAGGGCATCAAGGTGTTCCATAGATTTTCCCTCCTTCACTCCGGGCAGCTGCATTTTTTTCCGCCGCCTGCTGCCAGCTGTCACCGCCGAAACAACGGCAAAATGCCGCCAGACGGTATGCCTGACTCAAGACCGCATAACGGCGCACATCGTACCAGGCATACTTTGCACTTGCCCTTTTGCCGTTGGCAAGAAAACGGTCATTGGAGTTTTTGAAGCCCTTTTCGCTGCCGTCGGATTCCTCAAATTCAACATCGTGGATCAGAGCCACAGGCTGAAGTGTGGGGTGGAGCGTGTTCATAGTCCGACGCAGAAACGGGGGCATCCCGCTGGAGCCGATGCCGTTGCAGATCTTCTGCAGCTCCTCATCGGAGTACTTTTCAAGGATCTCTCTGCCCTCAAGTTCAAGGGTGTTGCATTCCTGCCGCAGTGCGGCGATCTCTGTTAATGTGTACATTGTGATTTCCTGTCTATTTACACTTGTTCTGCATAAAGTTGATCTATCTCTTCCTGTGTGAGAACTCTATTGAATACACGGACATATCTCATCCCCCCCGTCATGTAACCATCGCGGAACGAATCGTATGTCCCATTTCCGTAAAGAGAACCGAGAACGATGCCCTGATTTCCTGTAAATGTCACATCTCCGCTGTTCTCAAGAATCTTGTTGACATATATCTGTCTTGTACTACCATCAAATGTCATGACGATATGCGCCCATTGATCCGTCACATTGCTTGCAGCGCTCAACTCCATATTGTCAGCACCGTACATGACATATATCGTTGGAACTCCATTCTTTGAGAGCAGTTCAAAGTTATTATTGCTCTGGTGATTTCCGATACCGAGGATGCTTTGTTCACTTCCGCTTTCCCAGTACAAAGAAAGTGACACGGAAAAAGGACCGCTGAAACTCCATGTTTTATTGTACAGACAGGAATTTCCATCAAATATGGCGCACTGTTTTCCTGCTTTTGTACCGAAAGTGATATTGCCGTACATACTCAGTGTTGGCGTTGCGGATACACCGGAAAGCAAATCAGCGCTGAACAGGTCAGCAAAGGGGACACCGCTCCAAAGACTTGAGACAAATACAGCGGCATCTGTACTGTAAATATTTCCGACCGCAGGGGTATGCGCTGTTCCGTAAGTCAGCCCTGTTGTCACGGATTCTTCAAACGAATAAACACCGCCTGTCAGGAGTGCTTTATATCCGGTCCATGTTTTTGCCGTTGTATCAACAGAAGCACATTTGTAAAACTCCATGGAACTGCTGTTGCCGCTGTTATCGCCATTTCCGGCGATGGTGCCGAAGTTCCCGGAACTGTCCTTGTAACGGGTGACGGCTTTGCCGTTTTCCATGCCGGTGAATATCAACACCTGCCCTGCCGGAACAACTGCGTTTTCAAAGTCGCTGTCTGCGTGAATTTTTGTCATATCCATTTTTACATGCTCCCAAAGTTTCCGTTGCTGTCTTTGTACCGTTTTACCACTTTGCCGCTGCTGTCAAGGGCGAAGAAGATGAGCAAAGTCCCTTCCGGGACCACGGCGTTAGAAAAATCGTTGTCAGTGTAAAGTTTCAAGAGATTCATATATACGGTTCCTCTATTTCGTCAGTCAATATGTTACGCCATTCTCCGCTGGAATTGAGATAACATTGGGCTTTGATGTCCAAAGCACCTGTACGGTACACCTTCCATGAATGTGGGTATTCTCCGTAAGGAAAACCTTCCTTGAAATCATCTTCGTGTATTTCATACGCCAACACTTTACCATCATAAGTCAAGGCAAAAACGCAAGTCTCAGGGAAACCCAACGCAGTTAAACCAAAGAGTCCCAAACGGGATGATGATACTTTAACAACCGGTTCTTCAGTAAGGTCGTAAGTAAGAGGATCGTACCGATCCCCCCGATAGATGAAAGCTGCCCGTCTGTCTTTTTTTATTCCACATGCCAATACATAGCTTTTCCAGTAATCGTTAAAAACATACAGGTCTGTTATGTCGATCCATCCGGAGTCCAAAGTCTCAAGTTCCGTTTCAACGATAGTCCCACCAGGATCTACTCTGCAGAATATCGTATAAAGTTTTAAGGTCCCCTGCTGAATAAAGAATATTGGATCAACGCTTCCCAAACCATCACTGTATTCACTTCCGACTGCTTTGATCACATCCTCAGCGATGATATCACCATCGGTGGTCATGAGACGAAAGTTTTCCAGAGAGATCCCGTAAGACAAGTATGAGCTGGCGGACAGTTGCGGCAGGTTTCTGGCGGTTGCACCGAAAATCTTTTTATTGCCCAGCCAAATCTCTTTTGCGCGTTTATTGCCGAAATAGATCCTGCTGCTGTTGTATTGTGTCTGAAAGTTTAACATATTTACTCCATGGGGATCAGATAGAGTGTTGAGGGATCAGGGTCTTCCGGGAGCACATCCACAATGACAAGGGGGAAACTGCCGCCGTCAATACCGTCAACGCCGTTGTCTCCTTTGTCTCCCTTATCTCCTTTTTCCCCTTTGATCCCGGGGGCGCCGGTATCGCCCTTTTCGCCACGGAAGGGGATACTCTCCGACCAGTCACCGTCAGTGTCAGAGAGCTTGAAGTACATAGCTCCTTCATCAATGGCGAGGAAGGCGAATCCTTTGGATTCCGCGTCATAGTCTGCTTTTTCAGAAAGCACTCCTCTGACATCCGGGGTGAAACTTTCTCCGGTGTCCCCCTTGACGCCGCCTGCGCAGTAAACGAACCACGGAGAAAGAAAAGAGGAAACATTGTCGTAGGCAAGATATTTGGCGCTGGAAACACCCCATCCCTTTTCTGTTTTGAAGATGGATTCCTTCTCAATGGGGTAACAGTTGCCCTTTGAAGTGTAAACTGCCACAGGGAAAGCGTTTTCGTTGTCGATGAGGATATTGCCGTCAGTGAGTCCTGTGATCTCAAGTTTGAAGTTGGCAAGGGTTCCGGGAACCCCCTGCTCCCCCTGCACTCCCTGAGGTCCCTGAGGACCCACAGGACCCTGTACCCCCTGCTCCCCCTGAGGACCCTGCGGTCCCTGAATGCCCTGAATACCTTGAACACCTCTGTCCCCTTTGTCTCCTTTATCGCCCTTGAAAGGCAGAGGATCTGACCAGTCACCTTCAATGTCGGAGTTCTTGATGTAGAACATACCTGTATCAGTGGCAAGGAAGGCGAATCCTTTTGCTTCGGTATCGTAATTGCTCAACTCTGCAGCAATGCCCGTGGCGTTGAAGGTGAAAGCAGGACCCCGTTCACCTTGAATTCCCTGTTCCCCCTGCACTCCCTGAGGTCCCACAGGTCCCTGAGGACCCACAGGACCTTGAGCGCCTGTTTCCCCCTTTTCGCCTTGAATACCCTGAATGCCCTGTACCCCCTGTTCCCCTTGCACTCCCTGCGGTCCCTGAGGACCTGCAGGACCGGTGGCGGGAATGCCGCTGTCTGTACCGTTGATCTCCCAGAAACCTGCGTCGTTGATCTGCGGCATACTGTTTCTGGTTTCCTCAGCGACAAGAGCTTTGACGGCTCCGGCGGTCAGATAGATCTGGGGGAGCTCATCGGGGGAGGCTGTCCCCGACAGAGCCACCCGGTTCCGGACGGTGATATCAAACTGGATCACCAGCGCCGGGGCGGTGGAATCGGCACGGAATCCCAGCAGTTCGGCGTGGAGTGCGATTTTTTCGGAACTGCCCAGAGCGGCGGCAAGTTCGGCGGTGTTGGTCCGGGTGACGGGTATGATGACCCGATCCTCTGCGGCAGTGATATTCTCAGTGACCGCAAGGAGCACCGGGGTGGCGGGATCCCAGTCATTGCCTGCGTAGAACTCCCAGCTGTCGTAAAGCTCCAGATACCGACAGGGATTCCCTGAACTGTCTCTGAGCCGCAGTTCGATACGGGCGTTCATGCCCCGGGTGATTTCTGCACTTTTTGAGCGCATGATGTTGCCTTCGGCATCGACACGGTCGCCTTTTATGCCGTTCAGCTGCAAATAGATGGTCATGTTTTGCATTGTTGAAAAAAGTTCCTTTCTTTGAGTGATTTGTCAGAGATCGAAATATTTGGAGTAATCCGGATGTGTGCTCAGATCCACCGCGCCGTAGATCCGCAGCACCGATCTGCCGAGGTACGGGGCGTCGGCAGGGGCTTTGGATGTGGTCAGCTCCCGGCGTTCCTCCCAGCGGCATCCGCTGATGGGGGCTTTGGTGTAGGGATCTTTATTTTCGGCAAAGAACCCGATCTTGTAACAAGTCCCCTCTTTGGTCCAGTAGTCAGGGACAGTGATCCGGAGCTGGAGATAGGTCTCCCAGTTGAAGAACGCAGAGTCAACACACCCGGTACTGCCGTAGTATTCACGCCACAGATCTTTGTTCCCGTAATTTTCGCGCACAGCCACTTGCAGAGGAATAATGCAGTACCGCATCTTCTGGATAAGTCTGTAACGCTGTTTTTCCCACTGGGTGGTGTTGTTGAGATATGGACCTCTGCCGCCGTAAGTCAGTTCATGGGGAATGATCTCTTCGTTGAGAAGCTCCTTTTCTGAAAAGGCGGTTTTTTTCCACTCCGGCTTTTCTGCGTTCCACACCTCTTCCGGTATGGGGCTTCCCAGAGGGACCGGCTGATATGTGAATTTGTCCCGGTAGGTGTCGTAATCGAATCCCCGCCAGTGGCCGAATCTGTCCCGGGCGTTGAAGGTGTAATTTTTTTCGGATTCCGGCGTAATATAAGCCGGATTGACTATCTTGCGGCACGCTTCCCTGAGATTGAGGAAAAAACGGTAAGTTTCATTCATGAAAGCCGCAGGGACTGTGCCCCGGAATACGCCGTCGCGCATTCCCATTTCATACCATACATTGCTCATTGTTCTATGTAATACCTGTCTCTGAAGTTGATCTTACCGCCCTGCCACAGCTGTTCAAGACCCTCAAGATATCCGTATTCATCCACGCTGTCATAACGGGCGATCTCCCAGAAGATCTTTTCGCCGGGGATATAATTTTCCTCTGTGATATTTTTTACAGAGAGGAGTTCAATATTCCAATTGGCATTGGCGCTTTTCTGCCATGTTGCCTGCAATATGATGATGCGTCCGGAACCGCTGCCTTTGCCTTCGATATTGAAGACCTTATCCTTGACAGCATAGTCCCCTCCCACGGATCTGTCATGGAGATCGGTAACTCCTCCTTTGACGGTGAGAGTTCTGTCGCCGTTCTCAATGACGGAAAACATGCCTGTATAGCGGTTGTCCCTGACGCCGAGCCGGACAAGGGTCCATCCGGTGTCATAGCAGTACCAGATGACCTCTGCGCCGCCCCTTTGTCCGAAATGGTAGTATCCGTCTCTGCCGGCAAAGATGAGTCCGTTTCTGAATCGCGTATCACCTTTGACCCAAGCGGCGTTGTATCTGACTCCTTCATATTTGCCCCGGGGATACCTGATGATGGCAGCACCTGAGATCTGGACCAGTCCGGCTTGCCCCGGACGGATGGTTTCAAGAGCCACTCCCCAAACGCTGTACTCATTTTCCACAGGGCGTCCGTAGGCGCAGACATGTCTGTGCCACAACAGGATGTTTTCCGGGACAAAAGTGGTGTCGAGCTGCACCGCTGAGTAGATGGGGAGCTCCTTGTCTGTCACATTGCACACCGTGATGGTACAATCAGAGCCTGTGACGGGCATCTGCCGTACGATGTTATCGGGTTCCTGCCGCAGCAGATCGTTGACGGCGTTGTAGCGCGCAGCGGACTCCGGCTGCCAGATGTCGCCGGGAGCCACATCCTGAAGCGCACTGCACTGAGGGATCGAATCGAACATGTTTTTTTTCTCCTTTCCAGCTGAGAAAGGGAATGTCAAGATTTTTTGATGGTGTTTTGAAATTGAATCGTGTTTATTATCTTCTTAAATATGAGTAAATTACATAAAATATTTTTTGAAAAAAGTTCTTGATTTTTCCCCGCCGGCAATATAGATTGTTGAGTGAAGTTCCATCAACAAACCCAAAGAAAGGAGCAATGAAGATGGTGAAAAAACAAACAACATTTCTTTCGGCGACCACACTGACCTTGATGATCGTGGCATCGGTCATCAGCTTGAGGGGATTGCCGATGATGGCAAAAGAGGGGCTTTCCATGCTCTTTTACATTCTTTTTGCCGTGGTGCTTTTTCTGCTGCCGGCTTCACTGGTTTCGGCGGAGCTGGGGAGCGCCTTCAGCGACCGGGAAGGGGGCGTCTACATGTGGGTGAAATCCGCTTTCGGTCCCGGATGGGGCTTTACCGCCATCTGGCTGCAGTGGATCCAGAATGTGATCTGGTACCCCACAGTGCTGGGATTTGCGGCAGGCTCCCTTGCCTATCTGCCGGGGACTCCCTCTCTTGCCGCCAGCGGCACCTACTGCGGACTGGTGGTCATCATCACCTTCTGGATCGCCACACTTTTCGCCCTCAGGGGCACAAAGACTGTGGGGGCTGTCACCAAATACGGAGTGCTGCTGGGGACCATCATCCCCGGGATATTCATTATCTTTCTGGGGCTGCTCTGGTATTTCAAAGGGATGCCCCTTGCCTTCATGACGCCTGAAACGGTGGAAAGCACAGGAGCTGTGATCCATGCTCATCCCACCTTCTTCCCTCATATTTCAGGACTCAGCAGCGTGGCGTTTCTGGCGGGGATCATCCTTCTTTTTGCCGGTGTGGAGGTGCAGGCTGTCCATGTGACTGAAATGAAAGATCCGGCGCGGCAGTTTCCTGCAGCCATGCTGGGGGCGTCGGTGATAATCATACTGCTCTTTCTGCTGGGAGCCCTGGCTGTGGCGGCGGTGATACCTGCCTCACAGATCAGTCTGACGGCGGGATTGATGGAAGCATTCCGTCAGATACTGGGGAAATTCAATCTGGGATTTCTGGTGCCCCTTCTGGGAGCTCTCACCGCATTCGGCGCCATCGGCGGCGTCATGTCCTGGATCACCGGTCCCAGCAAGGGACTCCTCAGCACTGCAAAGGACGGGGAGCTGCCCCCCTTTCTCCGCCGGGTCAACGGCGCCGGAGCTCCCTGCACCATATTGCTGATACAGGCGGTCATCGTGACGATCCTGGGGAGCTGCTACTTTATTATGAACAATGTCAATGTCGCCTTTTTCGTCCTCTCTGCCATGACGGTCACACTCTATCTTATCATGTACATGCTCATGTACCTTGCGGCGCTGAAGCTGCGCTACACAGCTCCTGAACTCCCCCGCACCTACCGTGTCCCCGGCGGATGGACAGGCATCTGGCTGGTGACTCTTGCGGGGCTGGCGGGAGTGGGATTTGCCTTTGTGGTGGGATTTTTCCCTCCTTCCAATCTGGCGGTGGGGAATCCTGAACTTTATGTCACGCTGGTGACGGCGGGAACGGTGATCTTTACAGGGATCCCCTGGCTGATACACCTCTGCCGTAAACCGCAGTGGAAGAACAACAACAACAATAATCAAGGAGAAAAAGATCATGGCTCTGCACAACATCGTTCATCAATGCAGTGAACTCACAGACGACACCTACGCCTGCGCTCTTTTCGGGCACGCGGCGGAAAAATTCAAGATGCCTCCTCAGGGGAGTTCCCCCCGTGAAGCCTATGAAATGGTCCACGACGAGCTTATGCTGGATGGCAACGCACGGATGAATCTGGCAACTTTCTGCACCACCTGGGAGGAACCCGAAGTCCGCCGCCTCATGTCGGAGTCCATCAGCAAAAACATGATCGACAAAGACGAATATCCCCAGACGGCGGAAATAGAGATGCGCTGTGTCCATATCCTTGCCGATCTGTGGCACTCCCCTGAGAGCGGTACCACCATGGGATGCTCCACCACCGGCTCCAGCGAAGCTGCCATGCTGGGGGGACTTGCCATGAAACAGCGCTGGAAACAGAAGATGAAAAAAGAGGGCAAAAGCTGCGGCAGACCCAATCTGATCACAGGACCTGTGCAGATCTGCTGGCACAAGTTCTGCCGCTACTGGGATGTGGAACTGCGGGAGATCCCCTTTGCCCCCGGCAGATACACCTCAACACCTGCCGAAGTCATTGAAAGATGCGACGAAAACACCATCGGCGTGGTGGCGACTTTGGGGACCACCTTCACCTTGCAGTACGAACCTGTGAAACAGATCGCCGCCGCCCTTGACAAGCTGGAAGAGGAGCGCGGTCTTGATATCCCGCTCCACGTTGACGGCGCCTCGGGGGGATTTCTGGCGCCCTTCCTTGAGCCCGATCTGGAGTGGGATTTCCGGATCCCCCGGGTACGCTCCATCAACGCCTCGGGGCACAAGTTCGGACTTTCCCCCCTGGGGGTGGGCTGGGTCCTCTGGCGCAGTGCCGCAGATCTTCCTGAGGAGTTGATCTTCAACGTCAACTATCTGGGGGGCAACATGCCCACTTTCGCCTTGAACTTTTCCCGCCCTGCCGGGCAGATCATCGCCCAGTACTACAACTTTCTGCGCTACGGATATGAGGGCTACCGCAAGATCCAGCAGAGCTGCCGTGAAGGTGCCCGCTTCTTTGCCGACCGGGTGCGCCGGACGGGGCTCTTTGAGATCATCAGCGGCGGCGGTCCCGGGAATGTGCCCGGCGTCTGCTGGAAACTGCTCCCCAATGTGAAGGTGAACTTTGACCTTTACGATCTGGCGGACAAACTCCGCACCCGGGGGTGGCTGGTCCCTGCCTATTCTCTGCCCCCCAACTGTGAAAAGACGGTGATCCAGCGCATACTGGTGCGCCACGGAGTGAGCATTGAACTCCTGGACCGTCTGGCACGGGATCTTGAGGACAGTATCAAGTTTTTCGCAGACCATCCGGGGAGCCGGGTGGCTGAAGGTGAAGGCAAAGCCTTCCATCATTAATCCACAAAGAGAAAGGAAACAAACTATGTGGAAAACAACACTCAAACTGATGGCCGCAGCTCTGGTTTGCGGCGGATGCTGCTGCGGTAATGATTGCTGCGGCGCCGAAGTCGTCGAAGAGGTGGTGGTGGTCGCTCCCGAAGCCAAAGGCGCCATGAACTGCGCCGCTCCGGTGAAAAAAGGGGAAACAGCCGCTCATGTGGCAGCGCAGCACACCAAGCCCAAGAGCGCCGAAGCACGCAAAGTGGGACAGAAACTGGTGGACGGCATTTGCAAAAACGACAGCAAAGGTTTCTGCAACGCTGTCTGCGGCAACATGAAAAAGCACTTTACCCCCAAACATTTCACATCCGGGTGCAAACAGCTCTATGACAAGATGGGCAAGCCCGTCAAAGGGGAGTTCCTCGCTGAACTGGCACATCCTGTTTTCAACATTTCCATCTGGAAAATGACCTTCCTCAAAGAGGTCCCCGGCAAGAAGCCCGAAGAACGGCAGGCGCTCTTCCAGGTCGTCACCGGTGAAAAAGACGGCAAGATGCAGCTTCTGGGATTCGGTTTTCTCTGAGGAGTCTGTCAGCAGATCATGGATGGTAAATGCTTTTTTGCCCCATGGCTGCTGATGCTGGCAGTGGCAGGGGGGCTTTCCGCAGCCCCCCTGCAGCCGGATCAGCCGCCCACGGCGCAGACTCTCAGACTGGTTCAGGATGATGCTCAGGACTACATGGTCTCAAGGATCTTCACCTTGAAGCACATCCAGGCCAACGACATCGCCCCCTTTGTGGAAGGCATGGTGAAACGGTACAATGTGAACTCTTCTGTCAGCTGTTTCAGTTATGCTTACGGCTCTTTTCAGCAGCAGATACTCAGTGTGACCACCCCCGAAAAGATGATGGTCCATGTGGCGGAGTTCCTTCAGAAAGCAGATCAGACGGCGGGCAATGTTTCACCCTCTGACGATGTGATCCGGGGAACCGGCATCACCCGGGGCGTCTACCGCCCCAAATACCGTTCAGGGCAGATACTGGTGGAGCTCATCATCAACGCTCTGGTCAACGCCGGTCCCTGGTCATCTCTCTACGGATACGACAGCAACTCCAACCAGATCTACTGGAAAGACAACGCTTCCAACAGCTCCTACGCTTATCAGTTTTTAAGTTACATCGACCGTCCCCCGCCACATATCAGAATGAGCTTTTCACTCTACGAACTGCGTGAAAGCACCCTGCGGGATATGGGTATCGACTATCTGGCGTGGAAAAACGGTCCCGGTCTGAATCTCTTTCAGATCGGCTGGCAGGCGCTGGATCTCAGTTCCTCGGGCACCGCTGCGCTGCAGAGTTTGAGCGGTCCTTTCGGGGGATTCTTTTTCGCCCCCCAGTTCGATGCAAGTTTCATCCGCATACTGGAGCAGTCCGGCAGCGCCGAAAGACGCACAGGGGGGGAACTGACAGTCTCAAACTCCGACACTTTGAGTTATGAACTTTCATTCAGCGCCTCATGGCAGAATGTGGTCAAAAATGACAATGACCGCACCTCTGTCACCGCTCCGCAGGCGGCATCCCAAGCCAATTTGTGCACAGTAAAGATCATCAAACCCATCGTCTGCATCGACAACGGCAAAGAGACCGGATTTTCTATTGAACCCTATTCCCCCGGAGAAAATGCGGATCGTCCCGGAATACTCTATTTTGGCTACGGCATCCGGAATACCGGCGCCGTGGAGCGCAACAATTTCGGCACGGAGCTGATGGTCACGGCAACCCTTGCCGGGAACGGCACCATCCCCCTGAACCGGGAAACGGTCTTGAGCTCCTGGGAAAGTGAAAGAGAGGTGGAAGAGACCATCGGCATCCCCTGGCTTTCGGAGATACCCATATTGAAATATCTCTTTTCCACCACAGTAAAAAGCAAAGAACGCTCCCTTTTTCTGCTGACTGTCACGGCGAAGATCCCGGACACGGCTGTTACGGAAAAGGTGGAACAACCATGACAGGACCCGGAAAATGAAAAAAATTTTTACACTTGCCGCATCTCTCCTTCTGGGGTACGCCGGAGCTGCCGGCGTTCCGGGAACGCCCCGGGACTCCAATATACAGCTGACCGAGGGATACGCCCCCACACGGGTGGAAGCAAAGCTCCTGATACCGGTGGGGAAAAGTACCCGGACACTCCACTTTATCAGGGACAACAACGATCCCAGAACCATTACCAGAAGCTATCTGCTCAAACACGCCGACGCTTATGAAATAAGGGATTGTCTGCGTGAAATGGTCCAATCCAAAAGAGTCGGCAACACCTCTCTTCTGCAGAACTACCCCGTGAACACTTATGCTGTTCCTGTTCCTTATAATCAGGCGACGACCTCTCAGGTCCAGCCCGCGACTCCGGTCACGGCACAGCCCACCTTTGACCCGGCGCTCCAGCTGGGGAGCAACACCGCTGTGGAGTGTCTCAAGTTCGCCGACGGCACAGGGATACTGCTCATCAGCGCCGAGGAGTACCGTTTCAAGGACCGTCCCGGGGGGATGGGATTTGACAGCATCGTGAAATTTCTTGACCGCCCGCAGATGGGGGAAATGACAGGGACCCAGACCTTTTTCTACTTTCCCAGATTTGTACCGGCACGGAATTTACAGCCCCTCATTCAGAATGTGGGCATGAATGTTGCCGATGTGACCGAATTGTGGCAGGGCGGGGACGCCGTTGCCTACGATCCCGGACTCAATCTGCTGATCTTTGATGTGGCAAATTACTCCATGAAAAATGTGGAAAATATGCTCAAAAAATACGACACCCCCATCCCCCAGGTGCGTCTGCGGATTACTGTTTATGAATTTTTTACCGAAAATGACGACCGCATCGGGGTGGATTTTCAGGCGTGGAAAAACAACGGCGGCATGGATTTTTTCTCAGGGGGCGGGCGTTTCAGGAACAACTGGTCGGCGCTCTACTCAGGGGGGGATATGACCAACACCGGCTCCGAGCGGACAGGATTTTACAATTTCAACCCCAAGTGGAACACCCGTTATCTGGACTTTCTCACCGCAAAAGGCAAGGGACAGGTCATCTGTTCAGGGGAACTGCTCATCAGAAACAATACCCCTGCCGCACTGAAAAGCATGAGCGAACTCTTTTACTTTGAATCCAAACTGCCTCAGGAGGAGGAAAAGCTCATCAAATTCTTTTCCGCCATCGCTCAAAAGTTCATCGGGACCGATGATCTGCCTGTCTGGAAAGCCCCCGAACTCCAGAGTGCCAAACAGGGCAGTTTCGGATTTTCGCTCCAGATCGCCAACGCTTCTGTCACTGAGCGTTCCACCAATTTTACTGTGGATCTGAGCAACACAAGTCTCATCGGCTTTGAATCCTCAGGCGCTCCCCGCTTTTCAGAAAGCCGCATCACAGGGCTCAATATCTCTCTGCCCCACGGCAGGAACTCATTTATCATAGGCGGTTTGCGGAAAAGTTCCCTTGTCAGATCCAAAACGGGCATACCGTTTTTAAAAGATATCCCCATTCTGGGCTGGCTTTTTTCCACAGACTCCACCTCAGTCAAAAAGACGGTCCTCGCCGTCGTGGGGGAGTGTGTCTCAGAGACCCCCGCCGGTCTTACCGGAAAAATCACCCGCTCCCAACGGGAAATGAATTGAAAATAGAGTGCAGGAACAACGGAGAACTCCATGAAAAAATCTCTGTAAGAGTTTGTAAAATCACCTTTACAGGTGTATATTTTGAATGGTGGAATGCCGTTGTTCCAAAAGATGTGCTCAGGAAACAGTTTCTTTGAGCATTTCTTTTGTCAAAGATAAGGAGTCCATAGAGTTATGAAGAAGGTAAAAAACGACGTGAAACGCACTTCCTGCCGCAGAGCTGTTGATTTTGTCTTTGAGGACGCCCCCGGAAAAGAGGTTTTCCTTGCCGGGAGTTTCAATAACTGGCAGATGACAACTCCCATGAGCGACAAAAAGATCCCCGGCGTCTACACCAGACGCCTGCTCCTTGAACCCGGCGAATACCAGTACAAATTTGTGGTCAACGGCGAATGGCGCCTTGACGGCAGCAACGGTTGTTTTGCTCCCAACGGTTTCGGCGAACTCAACAGTTTGCTCAAAGTGGAGCCCAAATAATTTTTGAAGGAGATCCATGAATCTGCAGCTTTTCAATGTCGCTCCCCGCATCCCTGCGGAACTTCAATTTCTTGAAACTCTTGCCAACAACATCTGGTGGTGCTGGCATCCTCAGGCGGTGGAGCTTTTTGTCCGTATAGATCCCTACTTGTGGCGGGAACTTTCGGGGAATGCCAAGACCTATCTGCGCCGGGTTTCCCAGCACCGTCTGGAGGAACTTGCCAAAGATCACGCCTATCTGCGCCAGCTCCACGCTGTGCAGAATGAGTTTGAGCGGCAGATCCCTGCGGAAGACAACTTCCCCAACCGCTCCATCGCTTACTTTTCACTGGAGTTCGGTATCCACGAAAGTATCCCCATCTTTTCCGGCGGTCTGGGCGTCCTTGCCGGCGACCACCTGAAGGCGGCAAGCGATTTGAAGCTGCCTCTTGCCGGTGTGGGACTCCTCTACCGTCAGGGATATTTCCGTCAGGTGCTTGACCGCTCCGGCTATCAGACCGAACACTACCCTGTTTCAGAGATCCACGACCTGCCCATCGAACGCGCCAAGGATCCCGCCGGTAAAGAGATCATCGTCTCGGTGCCCCTCATCGACCGTCAGCTCCATGCGGCGGTATGGATCCTGCGCATCGGCAATGTGCCCCTGATCCTTCTTGACGCAGAGATCCCCCAGAATCCCCCGGAACTGCGTTCCGTCACCTGGCGGCTCTACGGCGGGGACAAGACCATGCGTCTCCACCAGGAGCTGCTTCTGGGTATCGGCGGCGTCAAGGCGCTTCTGGCTCTGGGGTGCGAACCTCAGGTCTGCCACATGAATGAAGGGCACGCAGGATTCCTTTCCCTTGCCCGTATCGCCCATCTGGTCAACAACAGGGGATATGAACCGGCTGTGGCTCTGGAAACGGTGTGGCGCTCCAACGTCTTCACCACCCACACCCCCGTTCCTGCGGGCAACGAGGTATTCCCCATAGATATGCTGCGTCCCTACATCAACACCCTTGCCGCCGAAGCCAAACTGGATACTGAACGGGTCATCAACTGGGGCGTTGCCATCGGCGAGCGTGAAACAGCCCACGAGATGTCCATGACCGTTTTCGGCTTGCGGTTGGCTGCGAACTACTGCAACGGTGTGAGCAAACTTCACGGTGAGGTGGCGCGTTCCATGTGGAAACATCTGTGGCCCCAGCGTTCCATTGCTGAGATCCCCATCCGTCACATCACCAACGGTGTACACATCCGCTCCTGGATCTCCGCCCGTATCGGGGTGCTTTTTGACCAGTATCTGCCGACCAAATGGGCTGAAAATCCTACCGCCGCCAAGTTTGCCGAAGCGGTGCGGGAGCTTCCTGATGAAGAGCTCTGGATGGCGCACGAACTTTGCCGTCAATCCCTGTTGCGCCGGGCGCGCCGATGGATGCAGAACAGCCTCAGGGGCAGTCTGGACGGCAGAAGCGGGAAACCCTCAGAGATCCTGCGTCCTGATGTGCTGACCATCGGCTTTGCCCGCCGTTTCGCCACCTACAAACGGGGCACGCTGCTGCTCCGTGACCGCCAGCGTCTGCTGGCGCTCCTGAAGGATACCCGCCACCCGGTGCAGTTCATCTTTGCCGGTAAAGCTCATCCCGCCGACGAAGGGGGCAAACAGCTTATCAAAGATTTGATCCAGTTCGCCCGTGAAGAACAGGTGCAGGATAAATTCATCTTCCTTGAAAACTACGATATCGGCATGGCACGGGCTCTGGTACAGGGAGTCGATGTCTGGCTCAACACCCCCCGCCGTCCTCAGGAGGCAAGCGGCACTTCAGGCATGAAGGCGGCGATCAACGGCGTCATCAACTGCAGCATCCTTGACGGATGGTGGGCTGAGGGCTACAACGGCGTCAACGGCTGGGCGATCGGCGGAAACGAATTTTTCAACAGCGACGACGACCGGGACAACTTTGAATCCGCCAACCTCTTTGATCTCCTTGAAAATGAGCTGATCCCCTGTTTCTACGAACGCAGCGGCGGAGAGCTCCCAAAGAGATGGATCGCCCGTATGAAGGAGTCCATCATCACAGGCTTGGGAACCTTTTCCAGCACCCGTATGGTTCAGGACTACGACCGGGACTTTTACCGTCCCGCCGCCGCCGCCTACACCCAGCTTACTGCCAACGGCGCCGCCCGGGCAAGGGAACTGGTTGCCACCAAGGCACATCTGGAAGCAAGTTTCTCAAGGGGCAAGATGAGCATTTCTTTCCCCGAGGTCCTTGACAGCACCCTTGAAGATATGCATGTGGGCGATAAATTCAAGGTCCGGGTCCGGGTATCTCTGGCGGATCTGGCGCCCGCAGATGTTGAGGTGGATGCCTACTACGGTACTGTGGACGCACACAACGATATGATTGCCAGCAGTTCCGAACCCATGACCATGGTGGAAAATCTGGGCAACGGCAACTATATCTACACTTGTACCGTGGAATGCCGTCAGGCAGGCCGTTTCGGACTTACCGCCCGTATCAAGGCAGGAGGCACCGACTGGGACAACAGTATCCCCAGCTTCATGTGCTGGCCCGGTCAGGAGTAATTTGGGAATAAAGGCGAAGAAAGATGAAAAAGAGAAAAAGCTCACCCAGGATCCTGGTGGTGACGCCTGAGATCACCTCTCTGCCCCCCGGCATGGGAAACATGGCGAACCGCCTCCGTGCCAAGGCTGGCGGTCTGGCAGATGTTTCCGCGTCTCTGGTGGGGGCACTTTTCCGCTGCGGCGCCGATGTTCATGTGGCGCTGCCCCACTACAGGCGGATGTTCCATGTGGATCTGGGCAACATGGTCAGCGATGAGCTCCGTGCCTACATGATGCACTTCAACAACACCCGTTCCCGGATCCATCTGGCGGAGGACCGGATCTTTTACTACCGGGACACCGTTTACAGCAGCTATTCAGATGACAGTTTCAAACAGGCTGTGGCGTTCCAGCGCGAGGTGCTCAACAACATCATCCCGGTGGTGAAGCCCGATCTGATCCACTGCAACGACTGGATGACCGGATTGATCCCCGGCGCCGCAAGGCGCATGGGGATACCCTGTCTCTTCACTGTCCATAACATCCACACCAGCAAGGTGACTCTTGCCGAGATCGAGGACAGAGGGCTGGATACAGCTCCTTTCTGGGAAAACCTCTACTACGAAAGACCCCCTTACAGCTACGAAGAGACACGGAGCTCCAATCCTGTGGATATGTTGACCAGCGGCATTTTCGGCGCCCACTTCATCAACACCGTGAGCCCCACGTTCCTGAAGGAGATCGTGGAGGGACACCACGACTTTGTGGCGCCTCAGATCCGGCAGGAGATCGCCGCCAAATACCGTTCCGGCTGCGCCGGAGGCATCCTCAACTCCCCCGACGAAGCCGACAACCCGGAAACCGACCCCGCTCTTGAGGTCTGCTATACCTCTGAAACACATTTTCAGGCGAAACAGGTCAACAAGATCGCCTTCCAGTCCAAAACAGGATTGCTGGTGGATCAGAATGCCCCCTTGCTCTTCTGGCCCAACCGTCTGGACCCCGTGCAGAAAGGGTGTCAGCTGCTGGCAGAGATCATGTATGATCTGGTCCACCGCTACTACCACCGCAATCTGCAGATCGCCATTGTCGCCAACGGCAGTTATCAGAAGGTTTTCCGTGATATCGTGGCGTTCCACGACTTCTACGACCGGGTGACGGTGTGCGACTTTGATGAGAAACTTTCACACCTTGCCTTTGCCGCTTCGGACTTTGTGCTGGTTCCTTCACGCTTTGAACCCTGCGGACTTCCCCAGATGACGGCGCAGTACTACGGCAGTCTCCCCATCGTCCGTGACACAGGGGGACTCCACGACACGGTGGAACACTACAACTTTGCCGAACATACCGGCAACGGATTTGTTTTCAAGGACTACGACGCCAACGGACTCCGCTGGGCGGTGGATGAGGCAATGCGCTTCCACGCACTCCCTGCCGCAGAGCGGGAACAAACTGTCACAAGAGTCATGAAAAGCGCCAGAAGCCGTTTCAACCACGATGTGACGGCAAGGCACTACATCGACATCTACGAATCCATGCTTGAGCGTCCGCTGCTCAACAAATAAATACAGGAGCAAAGAGAAAATGCCTGACAAGTGTTTTAAGAGAGAGCTTTCAACTCCCCCCGAAGCGCCCCTGTTCCGGGGAAACTTCACCCTCATCGAACTGCTGGTTGTTATTGCAATTATTGCTATTCTTGCCGCCATGCTGCTGCCCGCTTTGCAGCAGGCACGGGATAAGGCGAAGCTCATCAACTGCGTCAACAATATGGGCTCCATCGGCAAAGCAGTGCTCCAGTACGGTGTTGACAACAAGGACAGCGTGCTTCCAAAGCACAACGGCATTTCAAACGGCGATACTTACTCCGGACACTGGGCGTACTCCCGCAGCGGTCCTGACCGTGCCTCCAGCCCCGAAGGGAAGCGTTTCGGACTTCTGGCGGAGTATATGGGGCTCAACGGCTCCGTCTATCTCCCCATCGGCGGATATTACAACAAGACGCGCTGCAAGTTCATGTGTTCCGGGCGCAACTATACCGAAAAGGCGGACTTTGCCCCTACCAACCAGCTGCATTTACTGGGCAGAAATTACTCCGTGGGGCACAAGACCAAATTTGCCAATCTGCGTTATCCCTCCCGGCTCTACTTGATTACGGAAAAGAGTATGAAGCACTCCACCGACCTCAATCTGGGGAATTTCTTCAACACCCCCATGACCCAATTCCACCCCGGCGGCAGTTTCAATGTCATTTTTGCCGGGGGCAATGTCAGTACCATGAAAGTCGTTGAAGTGCCCCCCGGTGTCTGTGCTTTCTGGTACCCTGATCCCCAATATCATCTTCCATGGTAAATATCAAAGGAATAAAGAACATGCTTAAAAAAACACTTTCACTGTTGTGTCTTGCGGGAGCGGCTCTGCTTTGTGCCGCCCCTGCCGGGCGTTTTGAACCCCGTCCCCAGGCGCCCCGTTACTGCAAGGTGGACAAAAAGAAAAGCCAGCTCCTCTTTGAGAAGGGAAAAGCCAATTTCCAGATCGTCTACGGCAAATCCCGCTGGGCAATGCTGGGGGCTGTGGAACTTGCCAAGACCCTGACCCGTTCACTGGGGGTGAAGGTGTGGGCTTCAGCAAAGAAAAAGCCCGGTGTGCCCGCCATTATCGTGGGGGATGTTGAGGCTGCCAAAAAAGCGGGATTCGACCCTGAAAAGATGGAGTGGGGCGCATTCCGCATCAAGAGCGTGGGCAAAGACATCATCATTGCCGGAAGAGATGACGGCGTCTACTCCGAAGGGACTCTCTACGGCGTTTACGACTTTCTTGAACGCTTTGCCGGGGTGCGCTTCTATTTTCCCGGTGAGATCGGCACCATTACCCCCAGGATAAAGAAATGGGTGGTCCCTGCCATTGATGTGTCAGACCGTCCCGACATGCAGACCCGTACCATGTACAGCGTGGATCCCTTTGTGAACAACTTTCACGGCGGCGGGCCTGTGCGCTGGTATGATACCGCCACCAAAAAGGATGGGGTCGCCTCTGCCCACAGATACTACCGTATCCAGCGCCGTTCACCTTTCCAGTCCTGTCACGGACTGGCACATCTGGCGCTTTCTGAGCGTTTCGGCAAGAGCCATCCTGAGTATTTCGCCATGAACCAGCGGGGCACCCGGGAAATCGGCACCGGACAGAACAACGCCACAAAATACGGTCACGTCTGTTACAGCTCCGAAGGGCTGAAAAAGGAGCTGATCCTCGACGCCAAAGCCATCCAGACCGGCAAGGACGGCAAAACCCGCAACGCATTCCGCAACGGACGCCCCGCATGGCCCAACGGCGACCAGACCTACGGATTTTTCAACGTCATGCCCAACGATTCCGCTTACTACTGCCAGTGCCCCAAATGCAAACCCGCCTTTGCCGAACTCAAGTGGAACAAAAAGCACTCTCTTGCCGCTTCAAATCTGACATGGAAATTTATGACCGACATTGCCAACGCCCTGAAAAAAGAGAAGGTCCCCGGCTATGTCCTTACCATGTCTTACGCCCATTATGCCCCTGTGCCTGAGGTGGAGATCCCCGACAACATGCTGGTGATGCTGGCGCTGACCGGTCCCTGGAGCGACCTGACGCCCCACGCCAAAAAAGTGCAGATGGACCGCCTTAAAGCATGGCGTAAAAAGCTGGGCGCCCGTCCCTATCTGTGGAACTACGCCACCAAGTTTGCCGCCCGGATCCAGCTGGTCCCCAACTGCACTCCCAGAGCTTTCGGACGCTACTACAAAGAGGTGGGGGACGATATTTTCGGCGCCTTCCTTGAGTGCGAGACCGACTACTGGATCTTCGGTTTTCTGAACTACTACATCTTCGGCAGAATGATGTGGGACAAAAAAGCCGATGCCGATGCCATCCTTGCCGAACATTACAAACTCATGTATGGGGCAGGTGCCCCCGAAATGACCCGTTTCTTCGACACTCTGGAAGATATATGGATGCGCCACATCGTTGGCAAAGTGGTGGAAACCGATGTGGGACCTGTTTCCATCCGTCCCTCTGAGTTCATGCTCTGGAACGAGATCTACTCCCCCGCTCTGCGCAAAAAACTGGACGGACTTTTGAAAAAGGCTGCCGCCAAATGCGCCAAAGATCCTGATTCCCTCAAGCGTATCGCCTTCATGCGCCGTGAGTTCTATGACCGTCTGGAAGAGGGCGCCGCCAACTATCTGAAAACCACCGCCGATGTGGAGGCGTGGAAGGGGTACATGCCCGGTCTGAAAGCCAATGAAAAGATCACCATCGACGGCAAAGGCGATGAAAAGGCATGGAGCAAAGCCCCTGCCCACTACCTGCTGCCCAACAGCGAAGTGAAATCCGAATCTGTGGATGTGCGGACCTTTTTCAAAGCCCTCAGAGATAAGGACAACTTCTATTTCTATGTGGAGTGTGAAGAGCCCAATACCGCCAAAATGACCGCCCTCAAGCGGAAATTTGATGAATTCAACATCTGGGAGGACAACACCGTTGAGATCTTCCTCAACCCTTCCGGAGACCGGAAGACCGGCTATCAGCTTCTTTTCAACTCTCTCAACTGCCTTTCTGACAACCGCTTCAAATTGAAGTCGATGGATTGGAAATGGAACTCCAAAGCTGAACACAAAGTCTTTGTCACCCCCGGCAAAAAGTGGAGCATCGAAGTCCGTATCCCCCGGAATACCATGGAGCCCTGCAAAGAGCGCCTCATTGCCAATGTCATGCGTTCACGGGTGGTGGCTGAACACCGTTCACCTTTTAACACCTGGAGCCCCAAGATCAACAACTCCCAGTATGTTGACCACTACGGCATCCTTGAGTTTGCGCCTTCCAAGACCGTTTCTGTGATCCCCGGCGGGGATTTTACCGAACCCATCCACAGCAAACGGTTCCTCGGACGCCACAAGAGACCCCGCTGGTACAACGACCGCTTCCTCAGGAAAGATACGAAGATCTTCCGCACAGGCGGCATGTCCATGAAAATGGATAAGGAAACACAAGGATTCACCTTCTACGATCTCAAAGGCTTCATGAAGCCCGATACCCGCTACCGGCTGACCTTTTATATCAAGATCCAGGATGTGGTCAGTCTTTTCAACTGGGGCGGCGGCGTCTATTTCCAGATCGACTGCGGCATGAAGCCCCGGAAAGTCATACTCTTCCCCAAAAACAACGGCAGGTTCCAGGGAACCATGCCCTGGACCCGCCAGAGCTTTGAGTTCACCACCCCCAAAGAGTTCGGCAGGGACAGCAGAACCTACCTTTCCTTCTGCCGTATCAGCCGCTTCAACGACCCCAAAGGCGTCGCCTGGATCGACCAGGTGGAAATCGTCGAGCTCCCCAAAAAATAAGGTTTGAGGAGCGCAGCAAAGACTTGTCGGACATGTCAGACTGGTCGGACAAGTCAGACAAAATTGGTGCGCCGCCTCTTAAATCAGAGCGCTTGCAGTAAAAAAAGAGTGCCGCTTTTTTGGGCGGCACTCTTTTTGCAATTTTTTCAAGAGCTTCAGCTCAGGGCTTCTTTCATGATCCTGATGTTGTGGGCAAGATCGAGGACGGGTTCCCGTTTGTGGGTGTCCTGTTCAACGAGGAGCCACTTGTCAAAGTTGAGAGCTTTCAGGTGCTTGACCACACCGGGGATGTCAAGACCGATGTTGCCTGCGCCGAATTCACGGAACTCCAGACGGTCCCACCAGTTGTCGGCGCCCATGGGGATGGAGGCGTCCTTGATGAGCACGTCTTTCAGATGGACCGCCGCAATGCGGTCAAGATAAGAAGTGATGACCCCTTTTACATCCCCTTCCATGGCGGCAAGGTGCCCGATGTCAAGGAGCAGCAGCGCTTCGGGAACATCGTTCATGAAACGGTGGAGCTCCTCTTCAGATTCGATGACCGTTCCCAGATGGTTGTGCAGAGCGCATTTCATGCCCCAGTCGGCGGCGCATTTCACATATTCTTTGGCACGGCGGATATAGGTGTCGTAGGGCACGTCCCTTGTGGACTTGCCGCAGTTGAGCCACACATATTCACACTTGAGCGCCGCAGCGCAGCGGAAGGTGTTTTCGGGATCGTCAGCCACATTGCAGCTGATGAACTCCATACCCATCTTACGGAACAAAGCGGACTTTGTCACCATATCTTCCGTGCTTCTGCCCCGCAGAACCTCAATTCCGTCATAGCCGCAGCTTTTCACAGCTGCCAGACGATGTTCCAGAGAGAAGGCTCCCCCTTCCCACACACCCATGCCGTAGTCGGCAACACCGATTTTGTTCATTATTGTTTTCTCCAAACATTATATATTCTGCCGGCAGTCTCTTTACTTGATCATCAAAGAAAAGTAATAAGAGCTCCTTGCCTTGAGTTCCCCATTGGTGCGGTTGTGCACACTGCCAGCCACAGTGACGTAATTTGATGTATGTTTGTGGCGCCACGCATAAGAATTCAATGAATTGGACGCATTGAAAACATAATGGTGATCCGGGGCGTCGATGACAAACACCTTTCTTCCCGGGGAAGGTATTTCAGTAAGCTTCATGCCCCCTATGCGTCCCTTGTAGTAAAGGTCCCCCCTGCCGGAGTAGTTGAGCGTCAGATAATTGCCTTTTTCCACACCGTTGTGGGGAGGTTCTTTGGCAGGACATCTGAAGGGCTTTTCATTTTCAACCTGATACCACTCCCGGTAATAATCATTGAGGGGACGGGTCCCCAGATAGGTCGACAGGCGGCAGATCCATGCCGGATGCTGTCTGCTGACAGTCCCTGAGTAGGTGGTCCCTCCCGCATTGGTGAAGACGGTTTGATCTTTGTTGTCGTTGATATACATCTGATGGGCGGAACCGATAGATTTCAGACGGTTCTGGCACTCAGCCATAAAAGCCCTTGCACGCGCCTGCTGCAAAGCGGGCAGCAGCATGGCGGCAAGTATGGCAATAATGGCAATAACGACAAGAAGCTCTATTAAGGTGAAGCTGTACAGCTTCACCTGCCCAAGGGCAGGTGAAACCCCTTCTTCTTTGCCATAAACACGATCACAGCAGAGATGTGATCTTTTCACCAATAGTTCGATCAGCGTAAACGCTTTTCCGGCAGGGCGCCCGCTGCGGGCAGCCGGAACCGTCAGGGAAACATCTTTCCGGAAAATTCTACTCATTCCATCATACTCCTGAAGGGGTGCAAGTTACTGTTATTTTGATACCTCTTAATAGAATACTCTGCAACAGTAAAAAAGTCAAGCCCTGACGGGGCGAAAAGTTGATTTTTTTCACCTTTCCGCCCCGATACTCTGTCAGGGAAGTTCCTCCAGTCTGACATCGTCGAACCAGGCTTTGCCGGTGCCGTAGAGAATACGCATCCACAAATAGGGGTTGCCCTTCGTCTGGGGTTTGGCGGTGTAGACGGTTTCGTGGAAGATCCAGGGCAGAGTGCCCGAGGGCTTTCTGACGGGATACCAGTTGTTGCCCATGTTGGCAAAGTTGGCGCAGACGCCCCCGCTGCGTTTGGAAATAACCACATTTTCGGTCTTTACAAAGAAGGAAAGACGGTACTTTTTCCCGGGGATGAGCTTCTTATAGATGGTCTGTGCAACGAGGGGATCTTTGCCGAAGATCTGCATACTGCAGGGCGCGGAAACAAAGTTGTCAAAGTCCAGCTTGATCTTTTTGCTGCCGTGCCAGCCCCCAGCCCACTTGCCGTTCAGATAGAGCCCGTAGTTGCCGTTGGGAGTTTTGGGGAGTGAAAAGTCACTGTTGACAAGGATATTGCGGTCCTTTTCAAAGGTGACGGTGCCGAAGTTCTCAACATCGTGGAACCCTTTGACAAAGGGACCCCAGCAGTAGTACTGTTCGTAATCGTTCCCTGACTTGAGGATGCGGTTGCGGCAGAAGTTCCCCACCAGCTGCCCCTTGAATCCGGGGAGATTTTTCAAAGGCAGAGTCACCACGGCGGTCCACTCATTTTTCCCTTTGGTGATCCTGACCTTTGCGCCGGATTCCCAGGCGGGAGTCCCCACCTTTTTGCCGCCCCAGGAGATCTCTTTCTGGTCGAAAAAGTCGCCGTTGGAGTTGATGATGATCTGGTAAAAGGTCTTCCGGTCGCAGGAGGGATTGAGGAAAAGTTCGATGCCGTTGTCTTTCCAGACCTCGATATCGTCGTGTTTGCGCTTGACAGCAAGAAGATCGGCAAGGCGGGGCTCCTCACAGCGGAATGTGACCACCAGATTTTCCTTGTCCACAGCGAACTTCACCCCTGTGGTGACGGTGGTTTTCTTTTTGGTCCTGTTGTTGAGAAGCAGAGGACGCAGGAAAAGTTCGCCTCCCTTTTCGGCGTAGAACTTGAATCCCCGCACAGCGTTGGAGTAGGCACGGTAGGCTTCAGAAGCCCTGACCATGGGGGCGTAAAGATTCTTTTCCATGAAGGCGATGCGTTTGGACTCCATGCTGTTTTTCGGGACAGCTTTGAGGGCTTTGTCAAAGAGTCCTTTAAGCCGTTTCAGTTCAGCGGGGGAGTAGACTTTGTTCCACAGATCGTAGTCCGAGGGCACGGAGGTCACAGGGCCCAGTGCCGTATCCACAGTGCGTCCGGCGATCTCTTTCAGCCATTTGCGTTCAAAAGTAGTGTAGATCTCTTCCATAAAGGGAGCTCCTTTGCCGAACATGAGAAGGTAGTGCTCTTTGAGTATGGCGCGGTGGTCGGCTTTGGTATCCCAGGTGACCCGGCTCAGGATGTAGTAGTTGAGATAGTGGAAGAGGAAGTGTTTGCCTTCAGATTCTCCGAAAGCCCCATCCACCCAGGGGGAAACGGCTTTGTAGTAGTCCCCCATTGCCACGGGGGTCATGTAGGGCACATCGTAGATCCTGATGCTGAATCCCACATTGATGTAGTTCCACAAAAAGACCTTGTGGTTGAGCTTTTTGCCCCATGCCTTGAGCCGTTTTTTGTCTGTCTCCAAGCTGCTCTTGTACCAGGGGCCGCCGGTAGCGACCTGGACTTTGATGTTGTCGGGGACTTTCGCTGCGGGGATGCCGCCGTAGGGGGTGTAGGACATCATGCCCAGTTTGCCGTCGAGACCTTCTTTTTTCAGACGGTTCGCCCATGAGATCACATGGTTCCAGATGAAGTCGGTGGCATACTGGGGATTTTTGCTCTTGGTGCTGACCCGGGGGAGACATTTGGGGCAGCGGCACCCCTCCATGGAGTCCTGGGGCATGACGTCGATGATGTTGCTTGAAACGTTGACATTGGGACCCCATCCGTAGGCGGTGCCGCGATAGTTGAGGATCTTGCGCTTTGAGGCGGGTTCCCCTTTGAAGAAGGAACGCACATCCTGATAGATCTCCTCAGTGACGCCGCTGTTGAAGCAGAGCTGCCCTGCAAAGTGGGAGCCAGCCACGTTGCTGCGGGTGCCGTTGCTGCTGACGGCGAAGTATTCAGGATGGCTCTTGCCGAAACGCTGGATGTATTTGAAGTGGTTCAAACCGTGGCAGACGATGTAGTTGTCGCTGCCCAGACGCAGACGGTGGAGATTCAAATTTTTAAGGGCAAGGCGCTTGGCGGGAGTCACCTTGTCGAACCACTCTCCGTCATGCCAGGTGTAGACCCGGCGGATGGTGTAATCCGGACGGTCAAAGAGGTCGATAGCGGGGATCTCCAGTGCCGCCTTTTTGGGGGTGATGGTTCCCATTTCTCCGGGGAAATACATGCGCACCCCGGCGAACTTTTCCAGAAAGGCGTAGACGCCCATTTCTGTGCCCCGGTTGTACCGCTGGGTGGCGGCACCGCCTTTTTCAACGGCGTAGAAGGCGTTGGCTTTGGGGTCATCAAGACCTGCGATGAAGATGTTGTTGTTCAAGGTTTTGATGTAGAATCCCTCTTTGCAGAGCTTTTTGAAATCCAGCTTTGCCTGACGGCTCCAGATGTTGTCTCCCAGTATGAAGGAAATCTTCCCCGGCGTCACCTTGTTGACGATGGGGATCTTTTTGCCGAAGATCTCAGAGAGGAAGTACTGGAGCTCCTGAGCCGCAAAGCGCACTGTGCTCGGGGCTTTGGGGGCAATGACGATCTGAGTGTTTCCCGCTGTTGCGGTGATCTTCTTTTTGGCGTTGATTTTTGCGTACCTTTCAGGACGCAGCTCTGAATCGGGCACTCCCGCCCCGTGGAGCAGGGCAAAGGCACCGCAAAGCAGAAGCAGTAAACTTTTTTTCATTTTGCTTTGATTCCTTGTGTTATGTTGTTTTATCTGTCAAGCAGTTTTTTAAAATTGCCTCATCAATCTGTTCTGTTGTGGTAGTAGTTCCCCGGGAGTGTGGGGATCCAGAAGGGGGAAAGTCCTCCGTTGGTGCGGAATGTTCCCGGACGGCGGGCGGCGGCGTGACCGTCAAAGTAGAGCATATTCGCCTTGTTGCTGTGCAGATAATAGAAGTTGGTCATGGTGGCGGTGTCGACGCCGTTCAGATGGGCGCGTCCGTCGCTCATGATCATGAGCCGGGTGGGGAAGGTGCATTTTTTGTAGTACCTTGAGGTCGATGAAGAGTTGATGGTTGCATTGTATCCCCAGCCTACTTCCATTTCGTAAGTCATCTTTGACGGGGGACGCCAGGTCACCCAGTCGGCACAGGTGTATTTCCCTCTGCGCCCTGATTTGTAGATCCAGAAATCGTTGTTACTGTTCCCCGGGACGATGAAATTCCCCAAAGCCATGGACCAGGTAATGACCACAGGTTTGTAGCCGGTGGGATTGTAAGGGGGGAGATTGTGGTACTCTTCCACATAAAGATTCCAGTATTTCCCCAGCTGGGAAAGGGTGTTCATACAGGCGGTTTCCCGGGCTCTTGCCCGTGCCTTTTGCAGAGCGGGCAAAAGCATAGCAGCAAGGATAGCGATAATGGCGATCACAACCAATAGTTCGATCAGCGTGAACGCTGATCGAATGAAGCACGGCTTCGCCGTATGAAGCATTTGCCTACGGCAAATATGAAGCGCACTTTCAGTGCATGAAGCGCTTGCTTCGCAAGCATTATAAGGCATTTTTTTTGATTGTTTCTTGAGGTAATACAACGGCAAAACACCTATTTGACAAGTTACACTCACCAGAAGTTCGATCAGCGTGAATCTGCCGGAGCGTTTACTGCTCTGCAGACCGTCAGAGAGGGATCTTTTCGAGAAATGTTTCATACACAGGTTCTTTCTTTTGTTTTTGAAAGGTATGTTTTTTCCGGAATAAGTTCAACTCTTTTTTCCTTTTTCCTTCTCTGCCGCAAGCCTTCCCATGGCGGCAGAGCGCATGACTTCGTGACTTGAGCCGATGCCGAAAAGTCCCGGCTCAGGGTACCAGGAGTCAACGACGGTCTTGCCGTTGACCTGAGATTGACGGAATACGTTAAAGGTGGGTTTGGATTCCAGCTGACTGCGGAGCACGGAAAATCCGGCGCGCCAGGAGCCGTCTTTGAAGGCTTGGAACTTCACCTTTTCAGGGATCAGAAAACGGTTGTTTATTTTCATCTGCCCTGCTGAGGAAAATGCCGCCACCTGAGGCATGGAGGAGTACAGTTCATCGCAAAAGATGAAGTAGATCCTGTCCGCCGAAGGATTTTCAAGAGGACGGCACTCCGCCGTGAAATGGAGATATTTCCCGGTACTTTTCATGGTCCAGCTGAAACTCTTCTGATCATGGAGTTCCCCCGGACGGCAGGTCAGGGCAAAGGAGCCTTCGGGGAACCGGGGGGACTCTCCCGCAGCCAGACGGCGGCGCAGATCGGGGAGCTCTTCTGCAAGAGTTTTTTCAAGGAGTGTGATCCTTTCAGCCAGTGTTTCCGGGGTGAACTTCATATTTTCCGATTCAGAGTGGTAGCCGATGAGAAACTCTCTGCGGCAGATTTCCATCATGGTTCTGCTGTTTTCGATCTCCTGACGGATGATCTTTTCCATCTCTTTAAGGACGTTGCTGCTGCCCTCATACAGTTTCCTCCGCAGCAGATAGAACCGTGCGATGTGCCATCCGGACTCAAGGAGCAGACCCACGGCGTGAGCGTAGTCGATCTCGGTGAGTTTGGAGGGGATCTCTGCATACTTTTCTCTCAGGGGGAGCAGATGCTCCAGACCTTTGCGGTAGGTCTTTGCCATGAGGGCGGCTTGTTTTTCCATTTTCTCAAGGGTGAATGTTCCGAGACATCTGCCGATGCTGTCGCCGCTGACGGGGTAGGGTTTCCATGAGGCGTAGAGCTCCCCGAAACGGACTTCCGGATAGAGGGGCCAGGTGATGCCGTGGTGGAAAGGTCCGTTGTACTGGATGTCAGTACACAAGGGATAGCAGTAGTAGCCTTTGGAAAAGTATTTCCACGCCTCTGCCGCAACGGGGGCATCTTCGCCCCACTCCTCTTCCGCAAGAGCGGTGAGGAACTCCTGCTCTGAGCGTTTGAAATCCCATGAGCCCAGAAGGGCGGCGGCGCGGTTCATCACGCCGGGGAAGGAGCCGAAATACCAGCAGTACATGACGGTGTCCACCTGGTGTTCCGTCAGGAACTTGTACTTTGCATAAAGGAGTCCCGGCACCGGGATCACCGGCACTGTGGCAAGTTCGTGTCCGTTAGAGATCTGCAGTTTGGCGCCGCAGCGGACACCCCTTTTCTCAAGGTGTTTTGCCAGCTTGCTGAACCGGGGGGCAGGTCCTTTTTTGGAGTTCCAGTAATCGCCGCCCCTCAGGGCGACGCCCTGTTGTCTGACGGAAATACCGGATTCAAAGTTATAGAGGTTGACCACTCCTTCGGGAACTCCTGCGGCGCTGTCGCAGACCCAGGGGGCGCACTCCTTTGCCGGACTTGAATGGTAGAACCATGAGATCATTTCCGCTTCGGGAGCAGCCTCTTTCATCCCCTTGACCATGGGGTCAAGAAGGTTGCGCAGTATCTGCGGCGCCGGCAGTTTTGAACATCTGGGGCAGCTGAATCCGGGGATGGGATTGAAGAAACAGCTTGAAAGCTGTTCGCCGCTGGTGATATTCAGAAGCCCGCCCAGACCCGGCACCCGGGAAAAAAGGTTGCGGGTCTGTTCGTAAAAATGTTTCTGCGCCGTTTCGCTTGAGGGACAGAAGCCCACCATGTCAAATCCCCAGTTGGTGATGCCCGCCAGAACGGGGTACTTTTCAGCCAGAGGGGAGTGTCCCACAAATCCCTGAGGTTCGATGCAGAACGCAAAGATCCTGATGCCGTAGCGTTTGCACTTGTCAACGACGGAACGCAGTTTGGCGAGCCTCTTTTCCATGAAGGGGTCAGGGGCCTGGATGGAGCTGAAGGTCACTTCATTGAAAAGCACCGTCAGCCAGAGGCCGTTGATGCCCTCTCTTGCCAGACGGTTGAGATAAGGTTCAGGGTAGTAGTCCACATCATCCATCAGCTCATCGATGTTGAAGGGCGGCCGGTGGGTGGGGCCGTAGAAACTGCGGGAGATGCGGTTTTTGATCTTCTGTTTCCGGCTGACGCTCTCACAGGCAAGGTAGGGACCGCTGCCGTGTTCCAGCCGGGCGGCAAGGAAATAGAGTCCCCGGCGGAACCCTTCGCTGTCAGATGCGCTCAGCCGGGTCTCTGCGGAGGTGGTCTCAAGACGGAACTCTTCGTGTTCAAGGGCGGGATCTTCCTCAAAGATCAACGGATATCCCTCTTTTTTCAGGGGGATATCCCATGCTTTCAGAACACATTTGAGTTCTTCAAGAGCTGTTTCAGGCACCAGGGGAGAACGCAGATCAAGAGCTGCTTCTCCGGAGAGTTCCGTTTCTTTCGGGAGAACGGGGCGGCATCTCCTGCAAACATGTTGTTCAGGAGCGGCGAAGTATGCCGCCATCTTCTCCTTGAGTATATTTTCTGTCACTTTGTGAAATTCCGTCTTTAAATGCTTAGTTATCACATCTCTTTTTCATTTTCCAGCATACGCATCCTTTCCAGGATGAAAGAGGCGATGCAGTTCTGATATTTGAACCGCTGCTGGTGCATGTAGCTGTAGATCTCATAGAATCCGAAAAGTTTCTCAGCTTTGCAGTCGATGGCAGGATATTTTTCGCCGCTTTTTTCCGTAAAGAAATACTGCCCGTTGCCGTTGGAAAGGGTGGAGATGATGGGACACGCGGCTGTAGAGTTTGCCAATATCTCCATGCCGGGTTCGATGTAGAGCTCTCCGGGGACAAAGTAAAATGCCGCATCCCCCATGCGGATGATCTGCAGATCGTGGTCCTCACCCAGATCGTATCCTTTTTCAAGGAGCAGCGCCATCTCTTCAAGGCGCAGAGCGTTGATGCCCCAGTAATCCCGCTCCCGGTCGTTTCTGCCCTTGTTCCGCAGAAACTCCGCATCTTTACGCAGCTGGGCGGGGGTCTGTTCCACCATGGGGAACTCAAAGGTCCGCAGCACGAAACTGATCTCGCCCAGAGCAAGGGGAGTGCCCTTTTCAAGGTCGGAGGTAAGGTATTTGACATACTCTTCCCCCAGTTCTCTGCCTACGCCGGGGCGTTTTTCCATGTTGCAGGCAGTGCGGGTGTTGATATCCCCTGCGGCGCCCTGCAGGTAGAGGACGAAGTCGGCGCATTTCTGCTCCTTGAGCATACGGTTGGCGGCGCCCATCCAGTCGGAGGAAACTTTGGTCCCCAGAGGACCGTTGTCGGCAATGCCGTGGGCGGCGTGGTTGTGGAGCAGCAGTTTGACCGAGCCGTCGGCGCGTTTGAAACGGATCCAGCGGATCGCAGGATCGGTCACATTTCTGTCGGGCTCCACCCGGTTGGTACCGATGGGGCGTTCAAGGGGGGCTTTGCCTGTTTCCGCAGAAAGGATCTCTTCCTCGTTGTCAAAGGCACGCTGGACGACCTGAAGGACAGTGTTCTTCCAATAGGCGATAAACCCGGCGTTACGGATACCGGAAGTGTCGGGGCTTTCGGCACTGACAGCAGGTCCGGAGTGGGTGTGGGTGGCGGTGAAGGCGATGCCCTCAGGGCGGATACGCAGTCTGGTTGAGATTTGCGCCCGCAGTTCACGGGCGAACTGGTCGTCGGTGGTGCAGAGATCGGAGTAAACGATCACCGCACGGTGTTTGCCGTCGTAAAAGGTGAAGGCACGGCAGTAAAGGGGTTCATAGACACCGGTGTTCCGCCTTGAGGCGAAATGACCGTATCCGTAAAGTTCTGTAAAAAGAGGGACCTCCATCTGGATCTCCGCACAGCCGATCTTGAACATTTTATTTTTTCCTTTCAAAAAGTTTTACCGCAGTTTTTCAAAATGCCTGTCCTTAAACCTCAGGCAGTATAATATCTCATGACCTTGTCAAGGGCTTCTGCCACCTTGTCGATGATGGCGTTTTCCGTCAACAGCACGGCGTTGTGAGTGATGAGGACACGGTTGTACATGATGTCGGAACAAACGGGGGTGTCGTGCTTGATGTAATCCTTTTTGGGGACGTTCCAGGCGGGGAACTCATAGAGGGGGGCGCCCCAGCCTTCGTGGAAAAGGACTCCTTCGGCACGGAGAGCGGCGTAGATGTCGGCTCTGGTGACGCCGGGTTTGAGCTTCTCATACTGCAAAAGGAAGGTGGGGAAGTAGTAGGCGCGTTCATCGTCGGCGTAAGAGCTCTGCTGCTGGATGATGGCAGGAGTATCTTTGAGGAGTCCGTTGAGCCGTGCCATACCCTCCTTGCGTTTGGCGCGGAGCTCTTTTTCATGGAGCATCTGGTCATAGATCACCGCCGCCTGAAATTCGGTGAAACGGTACTGGTGGCAAATGAAGCCCTCAGCCAGAGGTTCCTTGGGGTAGAGCCGGGAGTTGCCGATGTGGCTGGCACGGAAGATCTTGTCGCAAAGTTCATCGGAATTGGTGGTGCAGCATCCCCCTTCACCGGCAGTCATGAGCTTGGAAAGCTGGAAAGAGAAGCTTCCGACTTCACCGATACTGCCCACTCCTTTGCCGTGCTGGGCGGCACCGTGGGCATGGGCACAGTCTTCCACTACGGCGATACCGTGTTTTTTGGCGATGGCTGTAATGGCGTCCATATCCGCAACCGATGAGAAAAGGTGAACAGGGATAATGGCACGGGTGCGGGGGGTGATGGCTTCTTCGATCCTTTTGGGGTCGATACAGCAGGTCGCGGGGTCGATGTCAACGATGACGGGAGTTGCGCCCACATAGAGGGGGGCTTCGGCGGTGGCGATCCACGAAACGCCGGGGACGATGACCTCGTCGCCGGGACCCACGCCCAGAGCCAGCAGCGCGCACTCAAGGGTCACGGTGCCGTTGACCATCCAGACGGAGTGTCTGGCACTCTGGAATTCGGCAAATTCCGTCATGAGTTTCTGTTCGTAGGGACCTACGCCCGCCCATTTGCCGGAGCGGTAGACCTCAAGGAGTTTTTCTTCCGTTTCCGGATAACGGGGAGGCCAGGGGGGGATGAGATCCATCATCTGTTTGTCTCCGAAAACCGGTGTTCCGCCATTGATCGCCAAAGTATTCATCTTATGCACTTTCCTTAATATATGTATGGTTTACTCTTTTTTTTACCATACAACAAAAAAGCGTTTAATTCAATAGTAAATTCATAGAAAAGTTATCAAAAACAGAGATTGAACACAAAAAAATTTTTTCCCGGCTGAAAGATTTTTTTGATTCCCGGCGTGTTACACGAAAAAAACTTCAATACCGGTGAACTGGGGCTGTTGCAAAACCTTAGCGGATAGTTTAACTTTATGGAAAGTTGCCGATAATGTTTGGTCCACAGACTAAAACTACACATTCCCCTGAGCCGCAGCCACGGGGGCATGTCTACCATCGAGCCGGTTGGCAGTCTGCGGGCGTTGGCGTTGTTTTGGCACAGCCCGCATGTATTGACCAGTGGACAAGGCGCCCGCTGGCTGAAACAATGTAAATCCCACGCCGAAGCCGGAGACCAGCGAAGGCGCTTCGCGCCGAGCGCGCAGGGTTGGAACGGAATAAGCCGCTGCGGTATTCCGCAGCGGGCGCGCCGACTCATGTCGGCGCGAATGGAGTGAAAGTGCGAGCAACTAAGCCCCTCGGAGATCAGCCGAAAGGCTGTCTCCGGGGGGCGCCGTAATCAAAGATGAACATTGTACCACCTGAGTTCGGAGCCGCACACCTTCTAAAAAAGTATCACCTTTGCACCATACCGGTGCGCTACCCTCGCCGCAAGAGAGGGGGGACAGGGGGAGAGAGGCGTTGACGCCTCTTTCCCCCAAACTCCCCGGGCGCCATGAAATAAAATCCGCATACCGGAAACTGTAATTACATTTGCAAAAAAAGGTCCCGGGGGTTATATTATGCAAAGAAGTTAAATAAGGAGCAGATGTCATGAAAAAGTTTTTAATGTTTACCGCCTTTTTAAGTGTTTTTACACTCCCGGCTCTGACCGTGGTCCAAAACGGGAAGTCCGATTACGTCATCGTCGTTTCCCCCAAAGCTGAAAAAGCAGCCCACGCCGCCGCAGCTGATCTGCAGGAGTACATCTTCAAAGCCACCGGCGCAAAACTCCCCAAAGTCCGGGAAAACCAGATCGGCAAACGCCCAGCCTTCCGTCTCGGATACACCAAAGTGACCGCCCCTGAAGGCTTCATCATAAAGGTAAAAGGAAAAGATATCCACATTTCCGGTGATGACACCCCCGGAGATCCTTACAACAACCACTGGGCTTACGGCTCCCGGGTGGGAACCTGGTACGGTGCCTGCGAATTTCTGGAGCGTTTTCTGGGAGTCCGCTGGTTCATGCCGGGGAAACTCGGTGAATATGTCCCCAAAACCGGAACTCTTTCCATCCCCGACGATTTCGATTTCAAAGATGCTCCCCGGATGTCTCTGCGTTTGAGCAAATCCTCCGGAAACTCCAAAGGGCGCTCCAAAGCTGAAAATATGGAGTGCATGAAGTGGCGCCGCCGCAACCGTGAAGGTCAGGCAGTCCACTGGTGCGCCTGGCACAGCTGGCTCCGCCACATCAAGGGGAGCGACTATTTCAAAGACCACCCCGAATGGTTCGCCTATGTGGGCGGCAGACGCTACTACCACGACCATCTGGGACACGGTATGCAGATCTGTACCACCAATCCTCAGGCTCTTGACAAGTTCGCCGAAAATCTCCTCAAAGCCCACAAACGCTATAAACACATCGTCATGATGCCCCTCACCCCCAACGACGGCGGATTTTTCTGCGAATGTAAAAACTGTCAGGCTCTTGACAACGGAGTCCGCAAAGACGGCAGCCGCATTATGACCGACCGCATGGCGACCTACGCCAACGAAATGGCAAAACGCATCACCAAAGTCAACCCCAAACAGACTCTGGGACTCCTCGCCTATTCCACCTACGCCGAAGGTGTGGGCAAAGTCAAACTCCACGACAATGTCTATATTATGGAGGTCCTCAACGATGCGGGCATGACCTACTACAACCCCGAAGTCCGTAAACGCCACCTTGCCAATTTGAAAGCATGGCGCAAAAACCTCAAGCAGCTCTACTTTGACACATGGACCGAAGGCAACGGTGCTCTGGGGCTTCCGGTGTACCAGTTCCGCAACATCTGTGCCATTTACGACAACCTCTACGCCGCCGATGTGACGGGAGCTTGTATCAACAACACCTCTGACTTTGCCAGTGCCGGATTGAACCAGTATTTCTATATGAAATTTGCCTGGGCTCCTGTAAAAGACAGAGAGAAACTTTACAACGACTCCATCGCCCAGTGCTACGGTCCCGCCGCAGCCAAAGTGGTCAAGGCGTACTTTGAAGATGTGGAGCAGCGCATGGCAAAGTATGCCAACGGTGCCGTTTCCTTCGACCGGGAAATGGGATACGCCAAACGCTTCCCCGGGGTACTGACCAAAGTTTACCCCGGACTTTGCGAAAAGTGGCGCAGCAAGATCGCAGCCGTCGCCCCGAAAGTCACCGACAAAGGACAGCGTGCCCGTCTCCAGCTTCTGCTCGACAATCTGGAATACACCAAGACCACCTGCGACATCTACGCTGCCGCCGTCAAACTGACCCGCACCGGCAAGTCCGACATCAACCTTGCCGCCAAAGGGGACAAACTGACACAGCTCCGTGCCAGACAGGTGGCGCGCAACCACAAACTCCCCTCTGCCGGACCAAAAACATTTGCGGGAACTGAAAAGACCTATTTTCTCCCTCTCCAGCGTGAAGTTTTCACCTTCCTCCTCAGCACCAAAGCCCGCAAAAGCGCCAAAGCGGAACGGCGGCAGGGTGCCCCCGTCATGGATGGCAAATTCAATGAAAAGTTCTGGCAGGGTGTCCCTGAACTGATTCTTGAAGTCAATGCAGGCGGCATCAAACAGCCCGTAGGCTCCACGCTCCGCATAGCAGTGACCAAAGAGGCGCTCTGCCTTGCGCTCCGCAACCCCGAACCCCTGATGGCAAAAGTCAAAGATTCAGCCGTCAAGCCCGGCAGTGATGTGTGGCTGGAAAATTATGTGGATCTCTTTTTCCAGGCGCCTGACAACAAAAAAGAGTACAAGCAGCTTATGATCAATACTCTGGGGACTCCTCAGGCGTTCGTCTACAAAAACGGCAAAAGCGCTGTCTGGGCCCACAAGGCAAAGATCGCCGTCCACCGCTACAAGGATGGCTGGGATGCCGAGATCATGATCCCCCTGAGCTCCCTGACCGCACTCAAAGATGTCCGGGGCGAGATCTGGGGCTTCAACGCCTGCCGGGTGCGCCGGGTAGTCCAGCCCGCTTCCGGTGTCTGCTGGAGCCCCACCTTCGGCGGATTCCACAACCCGCAGCGCTTCGGAAAGATCATCACAAAATGAAAAACTGTTTCGACCCCAAAGAGTTTTCAGGCAGTGACATCGAAAAGATCAATGCCGCTCTGGATGCCGCCGGAAAATGCGGTGGAACAGTCCGGATAACTCAGAATGACTCCCCCGGAAGATCCCACTGGCTCATTGATTCAGCCATGCTTATTCCGGGGCATGTGACATTGATCATCGACAACTGCAGGATCAAACTGTCAAACCGCTGCCGTGACAACATGATCCGCAGCGCAAACTGCGGTCTCAACTGCGGCAGCGTCCCCCCTTTGGAGGGGATCCGCATCATCGGTGAAGGCAACGCCATACTGGAGGGCGCCGATATTCCACGCGCAACAGGGGATGGAGCCAAGCCCCTTTACACTCCTGACTTCAAGTCTGAAGGTCCCCTCTCTTTCGGAAGCGATGCCGGAGTCCCGGGGGAAAACCCCAAAGGTGACTGGCGCAATATCGGCATACTCCTGGCAAATGTTTCCCATTTCGCCATTGAAAACATCACCATCCGCAACTCCCACTGCTGGGCAGTCTCTCTGGAGTACTGCCAACACGGAAGAGTGAGGGACATGGCGTTTTATTCTGACGGTACCATGCACATCAACAGCACAGAAGTCACCACCCGCAATCAAGACGGACTTGATCTGCGGAACGGCTGCCGGGATATCCTCATCGAAAACATCACAGGCGCCACAGGTGATGACCTTATCGCCCTCACCGCCATCGGTCTTGAACTCCGCCCCGCAGGGCTCATGGAGCGGACCATGATCATGGGAGGATGTGAAAACAAACGGGATGAAGATGTTTGCAGCATCATCATCCGCAATGTCAAAGGATACTCTTACGCCCGGCACCAGATCGTGCGCTTCCTCAACAGCAAAGGGGTCAGGATGTACAACATCCTCCTCGACGGCGTCATCGACACCTCTCTCCCCGACCGCAGGAACAATGCCACGGTCAAGGTGGGAGACAGCGTCAAAGCCTGGGGCGGCGTCACTCCTCTGGGGGACACATACGGCTTTCAAATCAGAAACATCCAGTCATATTCCAAAGCAGCTCTACTCATCGCAGGCTCGCTGCAGGATTCCATCATAGACGGGATCTTGAATTTCAATCCAGAAACAGACCCTGTCACTTTTCGATCCGGAAAGGAAAACATCAAAAATCTTGTCATAAGCAACACAATAAATGTGCCATTGAAAGAGTGATTTCAACTTTTTATCGGCTGAATAAGAGATCTACTCTTGACAAAGAGATATTTTGATGGTATATTATGCCAATTTAGACTATTACAGGAATAGGAAAAAAATGTCAAAGCGGAATGATATCAAAAAGGTGTTGATCATCGGTTCAGGACCGATTATCATCGGACAGGCTTGTGAATTTGACTACTCTGGTACTCAGGCGTGTAAAGCGCTCCGTGCTGAGGGGTATGAAGTGGTGCTGGTGAACTCCAACCCGGCAACCATCATGACTGACCCCGGCATGGCGGATCATACTTACATTGAGCCCCTGACCGTTGACAGTCTTACAAAGATCATTGACCGTGAGCGTCCTGATGCACTGCTCCCCACTCTGGGCGGACAGACTGCTCTCAACCTTTCCATTTCACTCCATGATGCCGGTATTCTGGAAAAATTCAATGTGGAAGTGATCGGTGTTGATCTTGAAGGTATCAAACGGGGTGAAGACCGTATCGAATTTAAAAATACCATGAATCGTCTGGGGGTTCCGATGGCAAAGTCGGAGCCCTCTTATTCTGTTGAAGAAGCAGAAAAAATCGCCAACGAACTGGGATATCCTGTTGTTCTGCGTCCTGCCTACACCATGGGCGGCACCGGGGGCGGTATCGTCTATAATGTGGAGGAACTCCGCAAAGTCGTGACCCGCGGTCTTGCTGCAAGTCTCATCCACCAGGTGCTTATCGAAGAGTGCGTTTTCGGATGGGAAGAACTTGAGCTCGAAGTCGTCCGAGACCAGAAGGGCAACAAGATCACAGTCTGCTTCATTGAAAATGTCGATCCCATGGGCGTCCACACCGGCGACAGCTTCTGCGTGGCTCCCATGCTGACCGTTCCTCAGGAGGTCCAGGATCGTCTGCAGGATTACAGCTACCGGATCATTGACGCCATCGGTCTCAACGGCGGATGCAATGTTCAGTTTGCCCACAATCGTGAGGATGACCGTATCATCGTTATTGAAATCAACCCCCGTACCAGCCGTTCCAGTGCCCTTGCCTCCAAGGCGACAGGATTCCCCATTGCACAGGTTTCCACAAAACTTGCCTCAGGGATCACCCTTGACGAGATCCCCTACTGGAAAGAGGGTACTCTTGACAAATACAAACCTTCCGGTGATTATGTGGTCGCCAAGTTCGCCCGCTGGGCATTTGAGAAATTCCCCCAGGCTCAGGATCATCTGGGAACCCAGATGAAGGCTGTGGGCGAAGTCATGAGCATCGGCAAGGACTTTAAAGAAGCCTTCCAGAAGGCGATCCGTTCACTTGAGATCGGCCGTTCCGGTCCCGGACTGGATAAAAAAATCGAAGCCCTCTCTCTTGAAGAGCTGAAACCTCTCTGTGCCAAGCCCGCCAGCTGCAGATTCTTCTACCTCTACGAAGCCTTCAAAAAAGGTCTTTCCGTTGATGAAGCTGTCAAGCTGACCAGCATTACCCGTTTCTTCCTCGAAGAGATCCAGGAGATCGCTCTTTATGAAAATGAACTTTCAAAGAGCAATTTCCTCAATCTGGAAAGCGAAAAACTGGTCAAGGCGAAAAAGCTGGGCTTCTCGGACAAATATCTTGCCAAACTTTTCAATGTCACAGAGAAATCCATCCGTCAGCGCCGGGAGGAACTCAAGTGCAATGCAACATTCTGCAAAGTGCCTGTTTCCGGTGTTGAGAATGCCGAATACTACTACTCCACCTACTCCGGAGCCCCCGATGAAGTGCCCGTTTCCAACAACCGTAAGATCATGGTTCTTGGCGGCGGTCCCAACCGTATCGGTCAGGGTATCGAATTTGACTATACCTGTGTTCATGCGGCATTCACGCTCCGTGAAAAAGGTTTTGAGTCCGTTCTGATCAACTGCAACCCGGAAACAGTTTCCACCGACTACGACACCAGTGACAAGCTCTACTTTGAGCCCCTGACTGTTGAAGATGTGCTGGCGATCTACCGCAAAGAGCAGCCCGAAGGCGCCATCGTCCAGTTCGGCGGTCAGACTCCTCTGAACATCGCTCAGGAGCTGAAAGATGCCGGTGTGAAGATCATCGGTACCCAGCCTGAAGGTATCCGTCTGGCAGAAGACCGTGAATATTTCCGTGAACGCATGATCGCTCTCGGCATCAAACAGCCCCAGAGCGGTACAGCAAGATCTCTTGAAGAAGCAGTCAAAGTGGGTCGTGGAGTGGGCTATCCCGTCATGGTCCGTCCCTCATTCGTGCTGGGCGGCCGCGGTATGGCGGTGATCTATGACGAAGAAACTCTCAAGCGTTATGCTGTGGAGTCCATTCAGGTCAGCCCTGAGTACCCCATGCTGATCGACCGTTTCCTCGACCACGCTGTGGAGTGCGAAGTCGATACCGTTTCAGATGGTGAAAATATCTTTGTGGCTTCTGTTATGGAACACATTGAGCTTGCCGGTATCCACTCCGGTGACTCCGCCTGTTCCATTCCGCCTCCGACCCTGCCTGAGCGTCACCTCAAGACCATTGCTGAACAGTCTGCGCTGATTGCCCGTGACTTCAATGTTGTGGGTATCCTCAATGTTCAGTTCGCCGTCTGCGAAGATCAGGTGTGGATCATTGAAGCCAATCCCAGAGCCTCCCGTACTGTGCCCATCGTGGCAAAAGTGACAGGTGTGCCCCTTGCAAAAGTGGCAACACTGCTCATGCTGGGCGCCAAACTTGAGGATTGCAAAGAGTACCTGCGTCCCCAGCCTGCCACCTATTTCGGCGTGAAAGAAGCGGTCTTCCCCTTCAATATGTTCCCCGAAGTTGACCCGGTCCTCGGACCTGAAATGCGTGCCACCGGCGAAGTCATGGGTATGGCTGATACGTTCGGGATGGCATATTTCAAATCTCAGGAAGCCTCCGGTATGCCCCTGCCTTTGGGCGGCAAAGTGCTGGTTTCCGTCGCCAAACGGGAACGGGCTGAACTGCTGCCCATCGTTTCCGAACTGTGCGCACTGGGATTTGAACTGGTCGCCACTGAAGGTACAGGCAAGTATCTGGATGAAAACAACATCCCCCACAAGGTCGTCTGCAAACTCAATGAGGGACGGCCCGATGTCTCAGATCTGATCAAAAACCGTGAAGTTTCACTGATCATCAACACGCCTCTGGGCAAGCTGAGCAAGATCGACGACAGTAATATCCGTATGCAGGCGATCCAGTACAAGATCCCCTACATGACCACCATTGCCGCTGCCAAAGCTACTGTTGCGGGTATCCGCGAAGCCAAGGCAGGGGACTCTGAACTGAAATCCCTGCAGGAATATCAGGCAGGGAAATAAATATAACTCCGGAGCGTTATGGAAGAACTCGCAATCGCAGCGATCATACTGCTCTTTGCAGCGGTCTCAGTTCTGGCGGCACTGCTCTACCGCCAGTCTGACCGTACATTCAGCTTGCGTAATGCTCTGGAGGAATCAGAGTCAAGGCGCCGGGAAATTTCCAACTTTCTGACCCGCTTTTCAGCCGGGATCAAAGGAGAGGAGGGATTTTTCGGTGCCATGAACGCTGCGGCGATCCACATCGGCGAACAGACCGACAGTGAATCCGTTGCCATTTATATTATGGACGGCAGCGAATTGCGGGGAGTCAGTGTCTACGGCACCTATCCTCTGGTCCACACCGCCAATAAATTGGTCTTCACCCGCAGACGCCACCTCCTTGAAACCCTGCGCCGTGAAACCATTGCCCCCGGCGAAGGCTTTTTGGGCGGCATCGTCATTTCACGCCTTGCCGAACTGATCCCCAGCGGCGCGCAGGATGAGCGTTTCAGATCTTACCCCGAATTCAGCAATCTGGGAGGGATCATGGCGGTCCCCATGCTCCGTGACGGCGCCCTGGTGGGAGTCATCTGTGCCGTTGGCAACCGGCAGCACCCGGGACGCCCCTTCACACCTCAGCAGTTTGAGCGTCTGAAACTTCTGGCGCCTCAGGTGCTGATGGTCCACAATCTGGTTGTGGCATACGGCGAAATCAGCCGCCGTGACCGCATCGATCAGGAGCTTGAACTTGCACGGCTGCTTCAGCAGTCTCTGTTGCCCAAAAGCAACCCAACCTGGGGAGAATTTTCCATTCATGCCTACTCCCGCTCAGCCAAAGAGGTAAACGGCGACTTCTACGATTTTATAAAAATCGACGACGACCGGATGCTGGTGGTGATCGCTGATGCCTGCGGCAAAGGGATCCCGGCTTGTATGTTGACCGCTATGACCCGGAGTGTGGCAAGATCCCTGATCGACAATTTTACCACTCTCCACGATTTTCTGTGCAAACTCAGCGACAAACTCAACCGGGACACTGATGCCGACCGTTTTATTACTCTGGGCTGCTGTCTGCTGGACAAAAAAAACATGCTCCTTGAGTTTGCCCGCGCCGGTCACACCGATCTTGTGACCTTTGTGCACAACCACATCCGCATCATGTCTCCCAGAGGCGCTGCTCTGGGGATCCTCCCAGCCCGCCTTGTAAAATTTGACACCATCTGTATTGCCATTGAACCCGGCACCACAGTGATGATGTACTCCGACGGTTTCACAGAAGCCATTGATGCCGAAGGCAATGAATTCGGACAGGACCAGCTGGTCGATACCTTTGAAAGTGCCTGTTCCGGCAAAAATACTCTTGAAGAGGTCGTAAAGGTCATTGCAAACCGGATCATTGACTACGAAGAAAGTCAGTCAGATGACCAGACTCTCGTTTTGATCAGACGCGACTGAGCCCCATCCGATGAGCCGAAAAAAAACATATATCATACTTGGCTGCATTATCGTTATCGCCTTCACAGCAAGGCTTTTCTTATCCCTGAGCATCGTTGAGTTTCCGGAGCGTTTCATCCGCCCCGATACCCCCACCTATCTTGACCCCGCCCGGGCGCTTCTTGAAGGAAAATTTTCTGGGACCGGCAGAGCCCCGGGCTACACGCTGCTTGCGGCATTTTCCATGTGGTGTGCTCCCGGCAGGGATCTGCTTCTGCTTGCTTTGTCCGGTGTTGTTTTAAGCACACTTACTATTCTGAGCGTTTTTGCGGCAGCAAAAGAGCTTTTCAACCGTAGCGCAGCGCTGATCGCAAGTTCTCTGTGCGCTCTCAATTTGACCCACCTTGCCAATGCGCCCATGCTGCTTTCGGATACCCTTTTCGGACTCTTTGCCGCGTTGCAGTTTTACTTTTTTGTCCGTTTTTACCGCCGGAAAAAAAGTTTGGATTTTCTTCTTTGCATATTCGTTGCAGCAGCGGGAACTCTTATCCGTCCCATCAATCTGCCCTGGATCCTTCCTGCGCTGTTTTTGCTGTGGATGCTCAAAGGAATACCTGTAAAACAAAAGATTTATTCTTCTCTGGGCGCAGTTTTTCTCACTGCTGCGCTCCTTGTCCCCTGGATGGCGCGTAACGCTGCCGCCGGAGCCCCCTGGTGTATCGACACCAACACCGGAGCAATGGTCCACCAGAATGGTGCCATGATCCTTGCCGAAGCCAACAAAAGCAGCTATGAAGCCGAAAAAGAAAAGATCCGCCGGGAGTATGACACGCTCTTTCGTGACACCCGCCGTTTCCCGGATGAAAAATCAAGAGAAAAGTGGAAGATGGAGCGGCTCCGCCAAATCATCACAGCCCACCCTTGGATCGCTTTGAAACAGCACTTCAACTGGCACCGGATCCTGCTGCCTGATGCGCCGACCTTTTTTGAGATCACCGGCTTGACCACATCAGACCGCGGAACTATGAATGTTCTTGCCAAAGAAGGACTTTTTGCTGCGGTCAACTATTACTTTGACGGTCGCTGGTACCTGCCTGCGGCACTGTGTCCTCTGCTGGCAGTCACGGGGATCACCTATCTCGGGACACTGCTCTTTCTTGCCGGAACGCTCTGCCGTATCAAACGCCGCTGGTATTTCTGGCTTCTTTTCCTTGCTTTTGCTGAGTTCTACCTCTTCCTGCCGGGTCCCATTTGTGCGCCCCGCTACCAGATCCCGGCGTTGCCTGTCATGTGCGCCTTTGCCGGGATATGGATCTTTTTAAATTGGCGCAAGCTGATGAGATCCGCAAGATCCCCCAAATAAAGAGAGAGATGAATCTCATTTTTTCTCAAAGATCTTGTGTTACAATTGAAAATTTTTAAATCAGGCGCTATATTACGGAATTACATTTCCTTCAAAATGTTTCAGGAGAAAGAAAAAGATGAAAAAAAATTTATGCACCAGATACGGCATCAATACGCATTTGTTTACCTTGATTGAACTGCTGGTTGTCATCGCCATTATTGCCATTCTGGCTGCCATGCTGCTGCCCGCCTTGCAGCAGGCCCGTGAACGCGCCCGTTCAATTGACTGTCTGAACAAGGTCAAGGGGATCGCCTTTGCCTCTCTTCAATACGCCGAAAACAACCGGGGCTGCTTTTCTCATGGAGCAGGAGTCACCAACTCTCTTTACAATATGTTCAGCGATCTCACCCCTACGATCCACGAGGGGGGTATTGCCAACTATCTCGGCGTAGACCGCAAGTTTGTCCGCGGTGGAACTCTCCCCTGGAAAAACATGGCTCCGCCCCAATCGGTCTGTCCTAACGGGGGGCGTTATTTCGGCAAACCAAATGATGGTTACGCAACGTCGAACCAGAATTTCAGTTACGGTCTTTCTACCTGGTATGTTTCCGCAACATCACTTTTATCAAGCGGTATGAAGCAGTCCAGTGAAAGTGAAAATCCACCTCTTTCAAACCTGAACCGCACCCGGAATGCCTCCAGCCGCTTTTTCTGCGGTGACATTGGAGTAGATAACATTCTGACCTTCCCCGCGGACTCTTTACGCCATGCAGTTGCCCTTTACCGGCGTGAACGCTTCAGTTACCGTCACAACTCCAAAACTTCCATTGGTTTCCTTGACGGTCACGCTGAACAGCGGCATTACAGCCAAGTTCCTTATGCTGCCACGCCTGAATATGACCCCAACGAAAACTATCGGGAGTACAAATAAAATGAGGACTTTTTTATTCCTGTCAGCTCTTCTTTTCTGCGCCTGTTCTCTTTCCGGGGCGCAAACACTGATCCAAAACGGAAAAAGTTCCTTTGTCATCGTCCATGTGGGGCAAAGGAGCCAATACAGTGCCAACTTTCTCAAGAAGATGCTCAAATATGCCACCGGCGCAGATTTGCGGGTCATTGCAGAAAAACAGTACACTCCCGGCACTCCTGCCATCTTCATCGGTGCCACCCAAGCTGCCAGAGCACGGAAACTGATTCCATCACAGTACGCCCCCTGGGAGCACAGGATCGACATTGAAAAGGGCAAAGTTTTTCTGACAGGCTCCGACTCCCCCGGCACCAAAGTGGGCAGAGCGGAGTTTGAATCAGGGATGCTCAAAGCGGTCATCACCTTCCTTGAACGCTTCTGCGACAGCTGCTTTTTTGCTCCGGGAGCATTGCGCCAATACATCGCAAAGCAGAAAGAGATCCGGCTCCCGGACAGCTTCTCTTTGAGAAAGAAACCTGCCATCGTCTATTGCATGAGCCGTTCAAAGCAGATGGAGTACGACCTTGCCACCAACGCCTTTTACGCCCATACCTTCTACAGTTCTCTGGGGGGACACAGCTATCCCCAAGCTGTCCCCATGAAAAAATATCTGAAAAGCCATCCTGAATATTTCGCTCAGCGCAATGGCAAGCCAAATCCCACACGCTTCAACTATCTTTGCATTGCCAATAAAAAGGTGCAGGAGCTTCTCTACAAAAATCTTCTGGAACAGGCAGACGCCGGTCATACCATGGTCCAGCTGGGACAAACCGACGCTTACCAGCCCTGCCACTGCAACAACTGTATCCGGCTTTACGGGATCGTCCCCAAAGGGAAACCGGGAGACAAGGATTTCAACAAAGATCCCGCATGGAAGGAAAAAATATGGATTCTGCACCGGGATCTGGCTCAAAAGTTCCTCAAAGACCGCCCCGGCAAACTGGTGGCGATCATGGCATACGGTCCAACCACTGTGCCCCCCGCCACATTCAGAAAGTTCCCTGACAATGTATGGATCGAACTTGCACCGTTCAACGCAGAGACCATAAAGCGCTGGCAGGGGTACAAAGTCAAGGCGTTTTCAGCCTATCTCTATTTCTGGGGAGCCTACAATGCCGAAGGCTTCACCCCCAATCAAAGTTTCAAAGCGCTTCAGGTTGAAGCCGCCGGATACCGCAAACATAGCATCCGCGGACTCTACCGCTGCGGATTCGGAGAGCTTCCTGGTCTGGCGGGACCGGCTTACTACATCTGGGGAAAACTTCTGGATGATCCTCAAGCTGACATCGATGCCATGCTGAAGCGTTACTGCCGTTTCGCCTTCCCCCGGGCAAGTGCTGAAATGGAAGAGTTCTACCGTTATCTTGACAGCCGCCTGCAGCTGCAGCTCCACAATATGCCTGCAGCTGACTGGAACAGCATTTCGCTCCTGACCGGCAGCGACAAAAGCTGGAAACCCCTTGAACTTTTCAAACTGCGCTATCCTGAGTCTGTCCTCAACAAATTGGACTCTCTCCTGAAAAAGGCTGAATCCAAAAACAAAGGACAACTTATAAAGATCGCCCGTGTTGAATTCGACTACCTCTGCCACACCGCCAGAGCAGCACAGGCAGTGTTGAAGTTCCGCAAAGACACCAGCGATGCCAACTGGCGCGATGCCCTGAAAGCCCTTGAAAAACGAGAACGCTTCATCAAATCGCTCCCCACACTCAAGGGAAATGTTTTTATGCACGGCAGATATCTTTTCGGTCTGGTGGATCTCCCCAAACTCATGATGGGCGGCAGACTTTCAGCCACTCTTTACGCTCCCTTCAACTGGGGAACTGAAAAATTGCGGAAATACAACATCAAGATCTCCGGACGGAAAATCAAAGCCGGTTCCCCGGAATGGCAATATCTGGTTCCCCATCACCGCTGGATCGAAGTTGATGAAAAATTGCGTCCCACTACCGTAAAATTCCGTTGTGAACGCACTGCCGACGGCGTTAAATTCATCGTTGTTGCCGCCAATGTGAAAAAAGAGTTGAGAAAACAGTATTATGCCCGGATCTTCCTGGGACCTGAAAAGAAAAAACTCCAGTGGTTCCCCGCCCGGTTCAACAATACCGGGACCGCATGGTACAAACTGGCTCTCACCAATGAAGAAAACGGCAATGCGGGAGCCAAATACACCCACTGCCGGGGGCGTGCAGGCATAACACGCTCTCCAGCTCCCGGCGTAAAACTTGCTCCGGGAGAGATCTCCGTGGAAATAACCATCCCCTTCTCTCTCTTTGGCGGGGTTCCCAAAGCCGGTGAAGAGTGGCTTCTCAATGTGGCTGGCGGCTTACGCGGATGTGATTTGATCTGGGAGTTCAACATGAACCAGACCCACTACCGCCACACCACCATCAACAATGGTAAAATAATCTTCTGATTCTTAAAGAAAGGAGTTCAACATGATCAGATTTTTTACTTTATTCGCAGCAGCGCTGCTCTGCGTTTCAGCCTTGAACGGTGCACCGCTCAAGAAAAAGGTGCTCATCGTTATGCTCGACGGACTGCGTGCCGATGCCATCGACAGCTTTCAGCCCCCTACCCTTCTCAAGCTGATGAAAGGGGAGTGGAAAACCGGTTACAAAGGCGCCTGGACAAAGTGTGCCAGAACCATTCTTGACGCTCCTGCCCACAGTGCCCCCAACCACGCCGCCATCGCCACCGGCGTGACCGCTGCCAAACACAAGGTCACACGGAACGGAACTACCGCCAAAGGCAACTGGAAAGAGTGGCCCTCATGGCTCCACAGACTGAAAAAAGCCCAGCCTGACAAAAAGGTGCTCTTCATCCATGGGTGGAGTGAAAGCGGCGCCATCGACCCCACTCCTCTGGTCCCCAGAGTCAACAAAAGTGACTGGGGAAACACCACCGTTTACCCCAAACTGATCACCGAAAAGGATTGCCCTGATGCCATCATGTACTACATCAACGCTCCTGACGGCGGCGGCCACAGCTCCGGATTCTATCCCTACGGCAACTATTACGGTCCCACCGTTTTTCTGGGGGACAAATATCTGAAAAAGATGCTTGATCTTATTTCCGGTCGTCCCTCATTTGCCAAAGAAGACTGGCTCATACTGATCACCGCCGACCACGGCGGCTACGGTCTCGGACACGGTCAGCCCGGAGGACAGTCTGATACTGTTCCCCTGATCGTGGCGGGGCGCAACATCGTCAACGGGAAACTTGCGGATACCCCCAGCGTTACCGATCTGCCTGTGACTGCCCTCGAATTTTTCGGAGTTGACACTTCAAAAATGAAGCTGGACGGCAAAGTCATCGGCAACAAGCTTTCCACCGAAAAAGCGGCACAAAATCTTTTTGACGGTCTCAACACCTATCTGATCTTCTCCCGCAGAAACGTTCCCTTCAATCGTGCCCGTCTTTCCATGAAATGCACCCCCGTGGGCAAAGGTGTCACATCCAGCAGCCGCCGCAATATGCTTTTCAACACGGTGCTCAACTGCGCTGATCTCAAAGGAGCCGACGGCAAATTTGCACCTCAGGGATTGGTGCTCAACGGAATGGAAAAATTGCCCGCAGTCAAAAATCAGCAGTTCACCATGACCTTCTGGCTCCGTCTTCCCGCCAAACAGCCGGGGGACAGTGTCATCATCGGCAACAAACTCCAGAGCGAGGAAAACAAGACCGGATTCTTTATTTCCGCCGCCCGCAAAACCTTTGACCGCGCCAAAGGTCCCGGTGTGGTCCTGAATTTCAAAGACTCCAAAGGAAAAAAATCCTTCAACATGGGAACTTACGATATCGAACCCGACAGATGGACCTTTTACGCTGTCACCGTCACCGCCGATAACGCCATCTACTTCTTCCAGGGGCGGAACGATGGTTTCCTCTACTGGTTCGTGGAAAAATGCACAGGTTCCCTCAACAACGGCTCCCCCTGGTATATTTCACAACCCGCCAAAGGCGCCAACAAAGCCAATCTGGTTGCCGAAATGGATGACCTTGCAGTGTGGAACAGAGGACTTACCACTGATGAGGTCAGAAAAATCTATGAAGCAGGGCGTCTCGGACGCTCTATTGATGATCTCCGCTGAAAATTTGAAGGGCAAAAAAAAATGGTCAAACATATCATATTGTGGAAGCTGAAAGAAAATTTCTCAGATGCCGAAAAAAAAGAGATCAAATCCGGTATCAAAGCCGGACTTGAAGGTCTCAAAGGGGTCATACCCGGATTGGAGGAGATCTCTGTCAAGATCCAAGGACTCCCCAGTTCCAACGCTGATTTGATGCTGGACTCCTCCTTTGTCGATGAGGCGGCGTTGAAAAATTACGCTGTTCATCCGGCACATGTTGAAGTGGCAAACACCAAAGTGCGCCCCTTTACTGAACAGCGTCTTTGCCTGGACTTTGAGGAATAAAACTCCCTTCTCCTGTTCTTGAGCGTGTAAATACCTTTTTCTGTTATTTACACGCCTTGAATTTTTATTTTTGCGTGCTATATTAAGCAGAAGCGCAGAAATCACTCAAAAGTTCTGAAGAGCATATTTTCACCGGAAAAACATGGGTTTTCCCGGTGTTATTGTAAAAATAAAAATGGGACTGGATTTGAAAAAGATCAGTGTCACGACATGGATCATCCTTGCAGGGATCTTCCTTTATACGGCATCTTTGTGGCAGCGTCCGCTTTTTGTTCCGGAATTTATATGTAATGCCGGAGCAATCGATGCCTTGACCAATGGGACAGCACCCTCTCCCGGTGATGTTCTGCACTGCTTTGTTTTCAAATTTTTCGGAACAACGCCCTTTACATTCCGTATCGTTCCCGCTCTTCTGACACTTCTGGCTGCCGGAGCGATTTTTCTTGCAGGATCATTCACAGAACGCTCCAACACAGCCAAAGGAGGAGCCATCATATTTCTGTTGACGCCGGTTGTTTTTTTGAGCGGAACTTCAGCCCTTTCTTTCATATACAACGGTGCTCCTCTTGTCATCAGCTTCTGGCTGCTTTTCATGACCTCCGAAAGCGACAGGCAAGTTCAAAAGATCCCTGCAGGAGTCGGAGCGGCGCTTTTTCTGCTGATTACCCTTTTCCTCTGGGGCGGTGTGACACATCTTCTCTTTCTCTTTGCGGTCTGGTCCATTTACGGGCTTCTTACGGTGTTTATCTGTGATGTCTCAGGAGCAAAGAAAAAGTTCCTTGCTGTTTTGTCTTCATTACTGCCCTTTGTTCCCTCTCTGCTGCTCATTCCGTTTGCTGCTCAAGGGAGTGCGCCACTTCAGTGTCAGGGGCTTAAAACAGTGGCAGCAGTTGTTGTTGCGGGCAGTTTTCCGTGGGTGATATTCCTCCCTGCCCTGTTGAAAAACCTCTCAGTGCGCTTTTCGCTCATCCTTCATGAGCGTTTCACTCTGGCGGCTTTTCTCCTTGCCGCTGCGTCTCTTGCTGCACTGTTCGTTATGCCCCTTTCCGGAGGTTTCTTCATCCCCTGTCTGGCAGGGAGTGCCGTACTTTTGGCTGCCTTGTTGGAAATGGAACATGCTGAAAACGGATTCCGTGCAGCCAATGTGGTACTTTACATACTTGCGGCGCTCTTTTTCCTCGCCGCCGGAGCCCTTACCGCCTACGGCATTCTCGGAGCCTATACCAAAGTTTTGAAACCTGCGTGGAAGATCTTCACCGCCCGGGACGCCTGGGGCTTGACTGCCATCGTTCCTGCCGTTGCCGCCGTCTGGTGCCTGACAGGTGCCTGGGAAAAGATCAGCAAAGAGCGCAAATTCCTCTCTCTTGCAGCGGGAACCGCTTTTCTGCTCCTTGCCTTCCACGGACTTGTACCTTTGAAGATCGTTGAAAACAATGCCCCTGTGAACTTTTTGCAGAAAGTGGTCATGCCCCGGACGGGAACTGAGGCAGTATTTTACGGAGATGCTGCCATGGTCGCTCCTCTGCAGTGTATTTTCAAAAAATCCCCCGTAAAAGCCTTTTCCTTTGAAAAAGATCTGACGGAAATCAAAAAAGCGCTCCGCTCCAAAGAAAGGATGTGTGTCATAACGCTTTCGCGTTCTGTAAGCAAAAAAATGCCTTTCCCCAAAACGACGCTTCGTTCCGGCAATTTCAACGCCGTATTTTATAACATTGATTTCCCCGAAATGCGGGGGAGGAAACCATGAAAAAGCATTATTGGTTGTTGCTGATCTTTGTCGCTGGGCTGTATTTGCTTCCTGTCATCTTCCGTCCTCTCATGAGTCCGGAGGAGTTCCGCTGTGCGGAAATTTCCCGTGAAATGATCGAAAGAGGCGATTTCATCACCCCGAAACTGCTCAATGCCCGTTACTTTGAGAACGCCCCCATGGGATATTGGCTGACGGCAGCAAGCTTCAAAATTTTCGGACAAAATGCCTTTGCGCTCCGTTTGATCCCGTTTTTGGGAGCATTGGGGAGTGCCTTGCTTCTGGGGGTGTGGTGCCTCAAAAGAAAATACAGTTCTGAAACAGCGTTGAACGCCGTATTTTTCTATCTGGCGGGCTCCATGGTTTGGGTGTTCGGCTCCTTTGCCGCTCTTGATTCACTCTTTTGCCTGTGGTTTACCGGTACAATGGTGTGCTTTGCCATTGCCATGGAAAGCCGGGAACTCAAGGAGCGTCTGCCGTGGCTTGCCGGAGCCGGAGTTGCTTTGGGGTGCGGATTCCTGACCAAAGGATTTTCCGCATACATTCTCCCCGGACTTTCCATCACCGCCTGTTTGCTCTGGCAGAGAAGGTGGAAAGATCTGCTCTTATTACCGTGGATTCCTCTCTTCGTCTCATTGGTGATCGTCGCCCCCTGGGGATTTGCGATCCACAGAGCCGAACCGGATTTCTGGCACTACTTCGTGGTATATGAACATATTCAGCGCTTCATGCCAAGTGCAGCCTCACAAGTGGCAGCGCCCTTCTGGTTCCTTGTGCCCTTCCTTCTCTTCGGTCTGTTTCCGGCAGCATTTCCCGTACTGGCGGGCTCCTCAGAACTCCGCAAAAACGGCATGGAAGAGTTCCGGCACTCCCCGGAGGTGCATATGGCTCTCTGCTGTGTGCTGTTGCCCTTTATTTTCCTCTCTTTCTCTGCCGGAAAACATCCCTCCTTTGTGCTTCCCTGCTTTGCGCCTTGTGCCATGCTGGGCGCACTGTTTCTGGACAAAACGGAGCCGGAACGGCTTCCCGCAAATTTACGCCGCCTGACCACAACAACAGCAGTGCTTTTCATTATCATCGGCTCTCTGGCTCTTCTGGCTGGCTTATTCTATCTCCTTTGGGGAACAGGCTTTATCCCCTCATTGCCTCTGAAGATCGCAGTATGGGCGCCCTTTTTGACCACCACTGCCCTTGGCATGATCATTTCAGGAACGGTTTTCGTGATCTACCGCAGAAGCAAGCTGCCGGAGCCTGCGTCCTATTTCACTCTCTTTGCCGGCGTGTTCCTTATCAGTGCCTGGTTCCTGCCCGGATTCACCGGTTACTGCAAGATGCCGGAATACGAACTTTTGGGGATCGCCAGTAAACTTTCTGCTGAAAAGATCAAGCGTCCCCGGATCATCGCCTCGCCCGAAGTGATGTACGCAGCGGCATGGTGTTTCAAAGACAGTTTGCTTCAGCTCTACAATCATTATGGAGAGTTGGAGTACGGACATAAAAGCGCAATAGCCCGCGGCGAAAAAGCTCTTGTTTTGAAAACAGACGAAATAGAGAAAATCATCAATGCCCCTGACCGCAAGGAAGGACTCCTGATGATCCTGTGCAAAAAAGAGATGGAGTCTTTCAGCAAAGGTCTGCCGCTGGGAAAACAAATTATGACTGATGGAGAAATTTGTGCTTTCTACTATCAGCCCCCAAAGGAGAACAAAGAGAAAAAATGAGTTCGCTTTTCTGGAAATTTTTACAACATCCCCGCCAGGTTGGAGCCTGCTGTCCTTCTTCTCCTGCGTTGTGCCGTGAAATAACCACATCCATAGGCGTGGAAAACGCAAATCTTGTGGCAGAACTGGGTCCCGGTACAGGGGTCATTACCGAGGAGATATGCAAAAAAGTCAAACAGGGCGCCAATGTTGCCGTTGTTGAAGTAGATGATCATCTGGCTTCGGCTCTGGAAAAGAACTTTCCTGACATCACTGTGTTCCGGGGATGCGCCTCTCAGTTGGATTCCATGCTCAACTCCCGTGCACTGCCCAGAGCGGATGTGGTCATTTCAGGCTTGCCCTTTGCCATATTCCCGGAAGATCTGCAGGATAAGATCCTCAACGGCGTTTTGCGCAGTCTGGTGCCGGGGGGAACTTTTGCGACCTTTGCCTATCTTCAGGGGGTCATACTGCCTGCGGGGATCCGGTTCCGCCGTAAACTTGAAACTGTTTTTCCGGAAGTTTCCACAAGCCAGATCGTCTGGAACAATATGCCCCCTGCATTTGTTTACCGCTGCAGAAAATTGAAAGAAGATACCTATGGCAACTGAAATAAAAATCAAAATGGCAGAAGATGCCGCAGATCTCTTCCCCGCCAAGGCACACCCCAGCGATGCCGCCTGGGATCTGCGGGCAAGAGTTCCCATGGAGCTCCCTGTAGGCAGAAGTACCCTTGTACCTACCGGTATCTTTATTGAACTGCCGGAAAATTACGAGGCTCAGGTGCGCCCCAGAAGCGGTCTGGCTTTGAAGCACGATCTCATGCTGACCAACTCTCCCGGAACCATTGACGCCGGATACCGGGGAGAAGTGGGCGTCATCATGTACAATGGGGGGAGCTCCCCTTACAAGATCCAACGGGGAGACCGTATCGCCCAAATGGTGATTTGCCGGTTGCCTGAAGTTGAATTGACCCTCAGTGACTCTCTGGAAGAATCAGACCGGGGAGAAGGAGGCTTCGGCAGTTCCGGAAAAAATTGATAAAAAGCGCGGCTGGCGAAATTGGCAGACGCAACGGGTTTAGGTCCCGTCGCCCATAAAGCGTGTGGGTTCGAGTCCCACGCCGCGCACCATTTTTACTTTTCCAGCACTTTCCGTATGGTCATGCGGGTGAATTTCCACTCGTTCTCGCTGTTTTTGACCAGATCAGCTTCGATGTCGCGGACATCGTTGTGGGGTGAGCCGCTGCCGTGTTTGGCAACGCCGGAAAATTCCCCCGTAAAAAATATCTTTCCTTTGTCTCCGTCAATTTCGATCTGGAGATCTGAGGTACTCAGCTTGATCCATTTGAAAAGAGTTTGTATACGCAGTATATTGGCTCCGATTTCAGTGGGGGTATAGACGCCGTCAAAAGAGTTGATGCGGAAATTGAAACTGCAGCGCTGTGCAAAGACCTTATCTGCCCTGTTCGCCTTCAAAGCGCCAAGAGCCGGATTTTCACCAGTGGACTTACTGCCAATGCGGCACAGTTCATCCAAAGCCGCACGGATCCTTTTTTCATCTGTGTCACGCAAAAAGAAAAAACACAAAATAGCGGCAAGGACCAGAAGTGTTCCAACAACAGCAAAAACTTTTCTTTTCATAAACAAAACTCCCCGGTGCATAATATAACTTATGAAAAGATTTTTTCAATCCCTGCGGTCAAATAAAAAGGGGGATTTTTTTCAAAAGTTGTTCAGAGATGGCGGATCTTTCTCTTTTTGCGTGCGGCACTGCGATAGATCATATCGTCGATATAAGGCTCTGAGGGAACTGCAGCAGGAGAATCAGAGACAGCTGTATGGTGCTCTTCAGTCTCTGCTGCAGTCTCTTCTTGCCTCTCGGTTCTTGCCATTGGCATAAGTGTTTCATGCTCTTGACGCTCCTCTTTCGGGGCAATCCTTGAACCGATGAGCAAGGTCAATTCAAAGAGGAGCCACCCCGGTATTCCCATGAGCAGCTGGCTGACCACATCAGGAGGCGTCAGAACAGCGGCAAGGATGAATAATGCAACGATGATCAAAGGACGCTTGCTGCGCAAAGTTTCCACAGAGATCACCCCGAAACGGATGGCAAGAAGCAATGCAACAGGAATCTCAAAAATCAAGGCAAATCCCCCCGCCAGCAAGGCTGAGAAATGAAGAAAAGCCGCAAGACCTATGACCGGCTGCAGTGCATCAGCGGCAAAAGAATTGGAAAACTGCATGACAATGGGAATAACCAGCCCCAGAGCAAGAGCAGCTCCGGTTGCAGTCAGGAGCAAACTGGAAAGAAGAAAGAATAAGACCCAGCGCCGTTCATGGTGGTAAAGCCCGGGAGCCACAAACTCTGCGATCTTGTAGAGAACAAAGGGCAAGGCAAGGATCACTCCGGTAAAAAATCCCAATTCCAGCTGCACGATCAAGGGCTCAAAGGGTGTGAAATAGTGCATGGACATGCCGGGAGGGCAGACATAACGCACATATTTCAGCAAAAGCTCCGGCACAAACAGAATACCGGGAACGGCGCACACACACACCGCCCCCAAAGACCAGAGCAAAGTCCACCTGAATGACTCCAGATGGTCCAGCAGAGAGGTGCCGGAAATATCTTTGTCAGGCATTTTTTCCTGATTCACTGTTTTTCCCGTCAGGATCTTTTTTGTCTGCGGGTTCTTTTTCAAGCTCGGTCAAAACACCGTCACGGGCATCCTTGAACTCTCTTGAAGCCTTCCCCAGTGATCGTGCCAGTTCCGGGATCCTCTTTGCTCCGAAAACCAGCAGCACGATCAACAGTATGATCAATATCTCAGAAGTCCCGATATTGCCGATAAAAGCCAGATTTGAATAACTCACTTTTCAGCTCTCCTTTCTGCAATTTTTCTGCCTTGAACAGCAGATGAAGAAACTTGTTTCTTTGTTTTGCGAAACTCGATAAAATCGATTTCGACCAGAGTATTTGATTTGGAATATTGAGAATTGGCACCGATAGTCAAGCCGCAAACGCCCTTCGGGGCTCTGCCCACGGCTTTTTTGAAATCCTCAACCACATTGCGTTCCTCTTCATACCATTTGGAAAGCGCCGCATCTTTGTTGCGGGCACAAATGCGGTAGATGGTTCTGCTCCCCATTCCGTAGCGGACAGTGGTCCTTGTTTCAAGGGGGGTAAAGTTTTCCCAACTGTACGCCAGCATGGTCTGTTTCAATGTATTGCCATCGCCAAAGTAGAGGACCGCTGCCTGATCATCAAGCTCTTTTTTGTCAAACTTGACCTTTCTGAGGATCCGCCAGCGCCAGCGCATCACGGGGTAATTTTTCCAAATATGGGGCGGTATCTGAGTAATAATGACTCCTGAAGAACCATTTGCTTCAAGAAAAAGACTTTTCTTGTCAAGAGCGGCAGCAGAGTCCCCCACATAAAAGCGGGTCTTGGGGATCCCAAGCTGTTTTCCCCGCCAGTGCCATGTTTTCTTAAAGACGGATTCCTTTGAAAAATCATAACGGCAAGGAACTTTTTCTTCTCCCGACAAAGGCAGAAAAATCATCCCCGCCCCAAAGAGAATGGTCAATATAAAACTTCTGCTCATTGGATATAACTCCTGTACCGTCTGGTTATTTGCTCAACATACCTTCTGGTGCTGTTGATGGTGATCCGCGGAAGAACTTTGCCATCTTTTGTCTCAGGTTTCCAGCGCTTTGCCCGTCCTTCACCGGCATTGTACTGAGCGAGAGCCAATTCAATGCCCGCCTTATAGCTGCTCCAGCGCCGCAAGGCTCTGCCGAGATACCAGCACCCGATCTCAAGGTTCATCACCGGATCAAAGAGCTCATCTTCGCCGGGTTCAGCCACCTTATTGATCCGTGCCCAGTCCGCCACAGCACCTGAGGGCAGCAGCTGCATCAAACCGATTTCGCCTTTCCGTCCCCGGGCTCTGGGGTCGAACCGGCTTTCCTGAAAAACAAGCGCCCGGACCAACTGAGGCGGCACCCGGTGCCTTGCGGCAGCCTGATGTATTTCCTTGCTGAACCGGGTGTCATCGACAAAAAAGTTTCTGGGGGAGCCGTTAACTAAAGCAATCGCCGCGACGGCGGCAAAAAGCAGCGCGGCTCCCGAGGCACTGATTTTCCGGAATGATATCTTCACTTAGCAGCAGCACCTGTACTCTGTGGAGAAAGAGCTTTTCTGCCCTTTGCGGCAGATTTTTTCTTTTTGGATTCAGAGAGAAATTTCCCCAACCGCTCAAGCAGAGTTCCCCTAACAACTGTTTTCAGTACAAGCTGCTTTCCCTGCAACTGGAATTTGAGGCACTTGACCAGTTCAGTTGCCAACTCAGGCTCCTTTTGCATGACCTGAAGCAGAAGAAAACTGACCATCATAGAGATCTGTTCATTAGCTGCTGCTGCCTCTTCCGCAGATTTGAACTCTGCAGAAAAGAAAATATCAAGGTCCCCTTTTTTCTTATCCCTGACATTGCAGCTGAGTAACGCTTCTGTCACAGGGAGCGCCCCTCCCCTTGCAATGCCGCGGAAAGAACCTTTAAGACGGGAATCGTAGGAAAAACCTCTCTTTCCCTTCATCTCTTTCAAGGCTTCAGAAGCAGATTTTTCATCGCTGAAAAAAGCCACTGCATCGCCGGCAAGGGGAACGACATAAAAAGAAATCTCCTTTATTCCGGCTTTTCGGGCAGCCTTCCGGGGAGCTTTAAGGCTTTTAACATGATAAAGCGCTCCACTCTCTGCCGGAACTTTCCGGCAAAGAAAGAGGGGAGCCTTAAAAGCCTTCAAGGGGTCAAAAGCTTTCTTGAAAGCAAAAAGGAGGGCATACTTTTCTCCTTTTGCCCAAAAGAGGAAGGCGCCGCAATCAACAGGGGAAATGCCTGTGTTTTTTGTGTAAACGGCGATGTCGCGGCTTTCAGCCATGCTTTTTTTAAAGACAGGATAATCCAGCAAATCTGTCAGGTCAGCGCTTACCACGACCTCGGATTTTTCCGGAACCATTCCCAAAAGTTTTTTCTCAAGGAGCTGACTGGCTGATAATGAAACCGTCAGGGCGAGAAGAACTGCAATTATTACTGAAAGCCGTTTCACCATATTTACTTATCCTTCCTTGGGTGTTTCTGCCTTCTTGGGCAGTTTCACTTCGATGTGGAGTTCACGCAGCTGCTTGAGAGTGACCTCAGCAGGAGCATTCATCATCAGGTCCTCCGCCTGCTGGTTGAAGGGGAAGGCGATGACTTCACGGATATTGGGTTCGTCAGCCAGAAGCATGACGGTACGGTCGATTCCGGGAGCGATACCGCCGTGGGGGGGCGCACCCAGTTTGAAGGCGTTGATCATGCCGCCGAACTTCTCATCCACCACGGAGCGGTCATAGCCCACGATATCAAATGCCTTGTACATGATCTCAGGTCTGTGGTTACGGATAGCTCCGGAAGAGAGCTCGATACCGTTACAGACGATATCATACTGCCATGCAAGGATATCCAGAGGATCCTTGTTGAGCAGAGCATCCATCCCGCCCTGAGGCATGGAGAAGGGGTTGTGCGAGAAGATGGTGGCGCCGGTTTCCTCGTCCTCTTCAAACATGGGGAAATCGACGATCCAGCAGAACTTGAATTCGTTGGGGTTGATAAGCTCCAGACGGCGTCCCAGTTCAGGGATGACGGCACCGCCCAGTTTGCGGACCACTTTTTCCTGATCGGCAAGGAAGAAGAGAGCGTCGCCGGTTTCAACTTTTCCGGCAGCTTTGAGTCCGTCGATAGCCTCACGGGAAAGAAACTTGACGATGGGGCTCTTTTCGCCGTCTTCCTGCCAGATGATGTATGCCATACCTTTGGCGCCGTTTTCCTGAGCGAACTTGATCATATCGTCAAAGAACTTGCGGGGCTTGTCGCCGACCTTGGGAGCCTTGATAGCGGTGACGATACCGCCGTTGGCGACCACTCCGGCAAAGGCCTTGAACTCGCTGTCTTTGAAGAATTCGGAGACATCCACCATTTCAAGGGGGTTCCGCAAGTCGGGTTTGTCGCTGCCGTAGCGCTTGATGGCTTCACGGTAGGGGATCCGGGGGAACGGAGGCTTGGTGTAATCCTTGGTGCTGAATTTGGCAAAGACGCTGTCAAAGAGTCCTTCAAGGACTTCAAAGATATCGTCCTGCTCGACGAAACTCATTTCCACGTCAAGCTGATAGAATTCGCCGGGGCTGCGGTCAGCACGGGCATCTTCGTCACGGAAACAGGGAGCGACCTGGAAATAACGGTCAAAGCCGGAAACCATCAGCAGCTGTTTGAACTGCTGGGGCGCCTGGGGCAGAGCGTAGAACTTTCCGGGATGCAGACGGGAAGGAACCAGATAGTCACGGGCACCTTCAGGGCTGCTGGCGGTCAGGATGGGGGTCTGGAATTCGTGGAAACCTTTGGAGATCATATAACGGCGCATCTCGGAAATGACTTCGGAGCGCAGAATGATGTTCTTGTGGAGTTTTTCACGGCGCAGGTCAAGAAAACGGTAGCGCAGACGCATGTTTTCAGGAGCACCGTCATCTTTGGCGACCAGGAAGGGGATCACTTCAGCTTCGCCCAGAACTTCCATGCCGGTGGCACGGATCTCGATCTCACCGGTGGCAAGTTTGGGGTTCACAGTCTCAGGCGTACGCGCCAGAACTTCACCGTCGAACTGAACAACGGTCTCAACGCGCCACTTGTCAAGAGCCTGATAAAAGGACTGCTGGGGATCGACGACCACCTGAGTCAGACCGTAGTGGTCACGCAGGTCGATAAAGATAACGCCGCCGTGGTCGCGGACGCTGTGGATCCAGCCGGAAACCCGAACATTTTTGCCCACATCGGATTTACGCAGCTCACCGCAGGTATGAGTACGATACATTTTCAAATTTTCCTTATAATAATTGTTAAGTTCAATTTTCTGTCAAAAGAGGTAATTTCAAAAGTCATTCAAAAAATGGCAAAGATGTCATTCGCAAAGAGCTGTAAAGGGTAGTTTGAGGCTGCTACCTGCAAGGTAACAGCTGAAAACGCTCCCTTTATCAGATCGAAGCGAGGACGCTTTGACAATTTTGAGGAGTTTTGAAATCGCCTCTAAAACATAATATAGCACCGCTTTAACGATTTTTCCAACGAAAAAACAGGTAAGTGCAGCATGTTTTACATAAGTTCTCTGACGAAGGGGGGAATTTCCTCATAAAGTTCCCACACCTCGCTGGAACTTACCTCGCATCCCGGCTCAACACGGTACATGGGGGAAAGGGTCTCGACCTCCAGCATTCCGGGAGTGGTGTAGAACTCCCAGTTGCAGCCCATGTCGGGGTAATCAGCGCCGTCGATGTACTCAAAGCGCTTGACCATACAGCCGCCTGCGTTGAAAGCTGCGGCAAAGTTGCGTTTGTTGAGGACACCGAATTTGGCGGGGACACCCTCTCTGCCGCCAGCTTCACGGAGCTGTATCGCCTTTTTGCCCCAGGTGAAACGGCTGTCACTCATATCGGTGTACCCCCAGAGGATCAGACTCCGCACGGGCAGCAGGGACTTCCCGGGACCGGTACCGTGAGCCAGATACTCCTCCTGGGGGACCACAACGGTGGTTCCGGGAGCCATGACAGAAAGGCTCCACACAGAAAGATCCTTTGCCCACAGATCTTTATTGGCGATGGTATGGGTCAGTTTCACCCTCCCCTCTTCAATGGCAAGGGTGATGCGTTTGACGATGCGGTTTTCGGGCTCTTCCTGAGCTTCAAATACGATGCTCTCCCCCTCCTGGGTCCAGCTGACCTTGCGGTTGTCGGGCACTTTGGTTCTTTCGGGGATCTCAGGAGCGATCCAGAGGCGGTGTCCGCCGTAAATATTCCATTTGGCAGGATCTGCGCTGCCGGCGTTATCGAACACACGGAAAATATTTTCAGCTCCATTGATCCTGCAGCTGATGATCCGGGGACCGACTGAAAGGGTCACGATCAATTCGATCCTGCCCTCTGAAATTTTGAGACACTCCGGAATTCCGGCAAATGAACACTCTGTTATCTGCATTTGAAACATCCTCCCTGACAGACAAGCTCTCTGAATTCCTTAATTTCCCTTCCACCGGAAACGATTTTCAGAGATTATCTATATTTTTTTTACTTTTCTTCTCTGATTTTTCAAAAAACACATTGACAAAATCGTATTTGTGGTATAATTTACACCATGTACATCTTATTGTAAAGCAATTTTCAGGAAAAACGGCAGAAAAAATGCAAAAAATAATGTTGAGCGGTAAAATCCATACCGCAACCATCACTCTTTGTGAGATCAATTATGAAGGCAGTTTGGCGATCGATCCGGAGCTTCTTGAAGAAGCCGGTATCCTTCCTTACGAAAAGATCCTTGTTTCCAACAGAAACAACGGTTCCCGCCTTGAAACATACGCTATCCCCGGAGAACGGGGCAGCAGAGATTTCTGTCTCAACGGTCCTGCCGCCCGGCTGGGCAAGGTAGGTGATGTGGTTACGATCATGGCTTTTTCTCTCTGCAGTGAGGAAGAAGCAAAAAATATGAGTCCCACGGTCATCGTTCTGGATGAGAAGAACGAGATCAAATTGAAAAAAGGCGGTAAAAACTGAAAAAGAGCGAAAAAGGACAGGTGATACTTGAGTTCGTACTGATGCTGCTGATCGCAGTGGTACTGGCTCTGGCGCTTCTTTCATTTTCAGGAGTGATCTCAGATGAAGGTGAGAGAATGATCCGTCTGGTTCGTTTTTCGGTACCGTGAAATGTTGAATTCAAAGCCGTTCAACGGCAAAAACAATGGAGGAATTTATGAGAACTTTACGCAGAAGACGTCAGAAGGGTCAGGCCTTCGTTGAGTATGTGATCCTGGTAGCAGTCGTTGCTTTGGCAGCACTCTTTGCCCTTGCCAATTTCAGTGACCGTATCAAGGATATGATCAACGGTATCACCGTCACTTTGGGCGGCGAAGCCGATGATAAGGCTGATGAAAAATCCATTGACATCATCAAGGATCTGGACAGAGAAGGTCTTAAAGATTGACCTTTGCCTTTATCCGCAGATGACCGCTCCGGAGCTGTTTCAAACATCCTCCGGGGCGTTTTGCTTTTACCCGGAAAAAAACTCTTTTCAAAATAATCGCATATTGTTTTCCACAATGACTTGCAATTACTCTGATTTGGTGCAATATTAAACCGTGTACTACTGCAACCACTGTAAAAATAAGGACAAAAATTATGAAAGCCGGTCTGCAACTTTACAATTTCAGAAACGCTCTCGGAGCTGATTTCAAAAGCGCCATGCGTGAAATCGCAAAACTCGGATTTGACGGCGTGGAGTTCGCTGTCAACTACGGCGGCATGGAACCCGATGAAATCGCCGCATTCCTCAAAGAACTCAAACTGGAATGTGCCGGAACCATGTTCAAAGCTGATGACATCCGCGATGCCGGAAACAAGGTCTATGATTACGCCAAAGCACTCAACTCCCCCGCAGTCACTCACAGTCTTTCCACTGACTTTGCCGCTGAGTATGAAACTGTCAGAGAAAACCTTGCCGCCGCAGGAAAAGCTGCCTGGCAGAATGGTTTCGTTTTCGCCTATCATAACCACTGGAGAGAGTTTGAACTCAAAGACGGCGTCCCCGCCATGGATGTGCTTCTGGACAACACCGATCCCGTGAACGTTTTCATGGAAGCCGATGTCTGCTGGCTCACCCGGGGCGGCATGGATCCTGCGGCATGGATCCGCAAATACGGCAGCCGTATCCGTCAGATCCACATGAAAGATATCATCGTTCCTGATGATCCCGCCACCACCGCCGTGCTCGGAACCGGTGTTGTCGATCTCAAAGCCGCCGCAAAAGCTGCCCATGAAATCGCCGACTGCCGCTGGCTCATCTACGAACAGGATAACTCAGAAGATCCCTTCGTCGCCGCAGAAGCAAGTCTCAAATATCTGCGCCAGCTGATCTGAGAAGATCCTGCATACCGAAAAAATCCCCGCCTGATTTCAGACGGGGATTTTTGTTGCGCCTTCCATGCTCGCAATCGGCACCGGCATGAAATTTCATCGTCCGGATCACTTTTCAGCACTCTTGACACCTGTTTCGGGAACCAGCAGAGAGGAAATCACTGCCGGGAGCGCGGCAATGGCGATGAACAGAAAAATTCCGGCGTAGGCTCCGGGAGGAAACACCCCATTGACGGCTGAAAAACCCTGGAGGATCCTTCCGGAAATATTCTGGAAAAGGGCGATAAAGACAAATGCCATAAAGTTGATGAGCGCCACTGAAAGCCCTGTGTATTCAGGGGGCGCAAGCTCCTTGGCAATGACACTGTAAAGGGGGAAGAACCCCGCAGGAACTGCAATAAGAAAGAAGGACAAGAGCACCCCGGGAACGCCCCAGTTGTTTGAGAAAGCGAAAAATCCGACCACTCCTCCAGCCAGAGTACAAAGGATCCCCCCGACAGCAGAGATCTTGCGGCGGTTGCCGCAGAGCTTCACAACGCCGTTGACCCCCATGTTGTTCAGCGCCACCATGATGGTCATGACCATGATGCAAGTTGCCGCTTTTTCAGCCGAAATACCGCCGAAATCAGAAATGCTCTTCTGACCGATCTGCGCCAGAAGCACATAATAAGAGCCGAAAACCACCGAACTTGTCAGCCACAGCAGCCACATCTTTTTGTTTCTGACAATGGTGAAAAAGGGTCCGAGGCTCTGCCCCCGTGTCACAGGTTTAATGGTCCCTCCCATAAGGGCAAAGACTCCCAGAAGTGCCGTTACAGCAATGATCCCGGGAATCGCCATTGCCCACTGCCACCCCACGGCATTGATGAGAAATACCATCATAGTGCCCACCGTGGGACCGATATATCCCAGAACCAGTATGATCCCCATAGCCAAAGCAAACCTGGCTGAAAAAAGATCCGCCAGCAGCTTTGCCACGCCCAGAAAAACCGTTCCTGCGCCGAATCCGGTAAGTACCCGGAAGAAATACATAAGCCAGAGATGTTCCGCAAAAGGAAAACCGATGGTCCCCGCAGTGAACATGGAGCCCCCCACAAGCAATATCCGCACGCCGCCGTAGCGGTCCGAAAAGATCCCCGCCAGAAGCTGGCTTGCGGCGTAGGAGTACATGTAAACTGCCCCCAATGCAGAGATACTTTTGACATCCAGCCCCATGCGCTGCAGTTCGTTAAAAATCGTTCCCGGAATCAGGACCTTGGACATATTGGTAAAAAAATACATGACGACCCCGCAGCAGAGGATCGCCATCTTCTTTTTACGGAGCGTTTCGTCAGATGTCAAAAGCGTATCCATAGTTGGTACTCATTCTTTTGTATAACTGTACTTGCCTTTGGGAACCACCGCAGGCACGATGATCAGCAGCATGGCGGCAAACATGATGCAGACAGCGTAAACCAGAAAGAGAGTCTGGTAATGACAGAATTTCACCCCGCTGATACTCCACTGAGGGGCAAGGATCCCTGCGCCGAGGATCAATGAACTGATCACACGGGAAAGCCCTCCCCCGGCGGCAGTAAAAGAACCGCACACCGCCATTGCCATGGTTTTGTTGCCGGGTGTTGCCAGAGCCATCATTTCACTGGTGGTGACCACATTGGCTGTGGCGTATGTAAAGCAATACAGCAGCATAAAGAAAGTAATGATGGAATAAGTTACTGTATTGCCTTCACCGATGAAAAAGAGGCTCAAGTTGGTGATCCAGAATGTAACATGAATGGCAAGCAAAGATGCCTTGACACCGATTCTTTTGATGATCTTCCCTGCCCAGAGAGAGCCCAGAAGCATCCCTCCGAAAGTGACTGCTGATATCATCACGATGATATTGTCAGGAGCTTTCAGATGGTTTTTCAGGTAAAGCACCGACAAAGGGATCGTCCCGTAAGCCGCCAGATTGAGGATGAAGAGATAAGCGGAGTAGCCCGTAAGCGCCTTGTTTCCCAAAGCCGTGGCAAGTCCGTCACGGAATCCGAAAGATTCTTTCTTTTCCTGCACAAAGACGGGGACTCTTGCCAGAAAAAAGGTACGCCCGCAAAAAATGACCGCCGCCGCCAGCAGCGCCAGCTGAAGCTGCCACAAGGCAGGCTCTTTGGGGAGCATCCTTCCCACGAGAAACAGAAATGCCACTGAGGAAAACTGCCACCAGAAGCGCATCTTGCTCAAATAAGCCCCCCGCCGTTCAGGGGTGAGGATGGAGTCCAATATGGGGAACCAGCACGCCACATATCCAGTATGCAGCATGGCAAAAAGAGTCAGAGTGATGATCATGACGGCAACGCCCCAGCTGCCGAAAAAGGGAGTCGCCACGATGAGGAAATATCCCAGTGCAGAGATGGCGCACGCCCAGACGACCATGCGGTGGATCCCGATCCGGGTGGCAAGATATGCCATGGGGATCAGGAGCGCACCATTCATAAAGGGCATGATGGCAGTGGTCAGCATGGAAAACATATCCCCTGCCCCCATCATGGCGGCAAAGAGCATGATCACTGCACTGTCAGTCAAAGTCGCATCGCCCAAAGCGCCGGTACAGGCAGACAGGATGGTATCGCGTTCAGCTCTCCGCCTCAATTCAGGAGTCGGCGTTACCGGTGCTTTCATAAAAAAACTCTCCTTTTTTTACGCTTCAGGAACAAATTTAAGTAATGCGACAGAAAATTTTTCCAATTCGACAGCGCCTTTTTTGTCCGCTTTTCCGCCTCCCAGGAAATCGGCGGAGTCGAATTTGAATCCGGGAGTTTCAAAGCTGCCCTTGCATTTGTCAAGATGGGAAAGGGTCGCCATGATGACAAGCTCCCCGTTGGCAGTCAGAAAACCTGCAGAGTAAAATTCATCGCTGCTGCAGGAGTAAAGGGCATCCGAACGGAATTTTGCCCCACAGAGCAATTTTGCATGTTTTTCTTTGAAAGCGTTGACTTTACCCAGATACTCCTGATAAGCCGGGATCTCGGCTATGGAACGCTGACAGCGGTAGACTTCAACATCCGCAAGCAGGTTCTGCACCAGCATATAATTGCAGCGGCGCACCATATCCTTCTCATCACGGATATCACGGTTTGAAAGTTTTACCTCAGGGAACACATAGCGGAAGAGACTGAAATCCTGCACCACAACAGGTTTTTCCCCGCGGCTTTCCCAATTACCATTGACCACATTGGCGCCGCCGGGGTTGGAATGGATATAATCAACATGTTGTGCTGTCACATCCGAAATCAGCTCGATACCGATGGAAAGTCCTTTGTTTTCGGCGTAAGTCCGCAACTTGGCAAGCAAGGCGCTGCGTGCTTCCATAATGGTGGTATAGGGTACGGCGTGACCGTGTCCGGAGTCACAGCAAAGTTCATCACCGCCTCCCAGCTGGTCAAAGAAAACACCGTCGGCACCCACTTCAGCGGCAAGGTCGATAAATTTTTTCAGCAATCCGAAAAACTCTCTGGAAGAAGGACATGCACGGGAGAAGGTCCGCCCGCCCAGAAGCACATTGCAGGTTCCGTGACCGGAAAATCCCCAGCGCTGAATATGTTCATTCCCCAGATAGTCCTTGGTGGAAACATTCTTGCCGTTGCCGTAACGGTAAAAGTCACTGGTATGGTCGATCAACTGACCGTTGGCATACAATATGACTTTGCCGCCTTTGGCGTGGAATGCTTCAATGCCTTTCTGCAGTCCGGATTTGTCTCCGAGAGCAGGTGAGACCACATAGTTGGGATAATCGTTATCATGCCCTCCGGAATGCCATCCGAACATGAGCAATGTGTCGATCCCAGCCTTCATCCCATCGCTGCAAAGCTCCTCCATGCTGCTGAAGGGATAAAAATTTTCCCCGTACTGGGAACGCATAATGATCCGCTGCCAGCCTTTGAAACTCTGCAAAGACTCAGGAGTCTCGCGGAACTTGAACCACTTTTCCGCCCAGGCGCGGTATTTGTCGGCGCCCTTGTGCCAACTGCCTGTATGAGCAGAGATGACAAAGTTTGAATAAGTCACCTGATTTCCAGCCCCCAGAAAGGGGAGTTTGATCATCCCCAGATTGATCTTGTCGGGCTTTTCCTCTTCGATGATATGGCAAGTGTACTGAAAACTTTCGTCATGGTTGCCAAAGTAAACTCCTTCTGTTCCGGAGTTGAGTTCAAAACAGTTCATGGCGGCGCTGCTGCCGGGATAATGGGTGATATGCCGTTCATAAAGGTAGTGTTTGCCCTGATAGACAGCTTCATGATTGCGGCAAGCACCTTTGCTTTTTGCCAGACAGGGCCAGACAGTCCCACCTCTTTCGGAGGTGTGCAGAGCCATTTGAGAAGCTGCTTCACTCAAAGAGAGCAAAGGGAAGTGACACTCTTTGATGATGTTGTCTTTTGCCATGCCGTTGATAAGGGTGATCATCAAATGGAGATCCTCGTTGACGATCTGTCCCAGTATGGTAACTTTCACATCCAGCTTTTCACCGTTGGATCCCACAGGATCCCGGTACTCTATCTTGAACTTTCTGGGGGCGACGGCGATTCTTGAGGTTGTCCGTTGGGCAGAAAGTTCCACTTCCTGATCATCTCCGCAATTGCAGATCAATCTCCACAATCCATGAGGTGCGATCAATTCAGTTCCGGTTGCCAGATTGCGGAACGAAAGAAAAGTTCCATCGTTCCCGAATTCAAGACGTACAAATTTGTTTTCTATTACTTTCGACATAAGATACCCTAATATGTTGCATGGCGGAAAATATAACCTGTACTTTAACAAAAGTCAAGCAGACTCTCTGCAATCTTATTCACTTTTTACAACCTTTTTTTATTTTTCGGTGTAAAAAAAGATATTTTTGGCTTTCCGCAGAGTTTGTGAGAAAAACAAGATCTGCTGCAACGGTATCTTCTGAGATCAGCAATAGATCGGATTGAGAAGAAAAACAGGTTCAAATTCCCCGTCTTCATATTTGCGTTTCTGCATTTTCCCCCAGCCCCGTACCCGGTAGTATCGACCATGCGGAACTGTTATATCAGCTGCAAAGCGGTCTGAAAATGTATCAAATGTTTCAATGACTTTTCCATCTGAAATCACCTCGATCTGTTCCATTTCACTTTGGAGTGTCAGTTCCAGATGCAGTTTTCCTTCTTCTTTCAAAGTAAAAACAGGGGCGCTTATCAAATTGCCTGCCTGACAAAAAAAGGTTCCTTCAACGTATGCACGGAATATTTCATCGTAGCTGTTTTCCCGTACCCGGAGGCAATCCTGCACAAATTCTCCCGGCAGCTGATCGTCGCCGCCTTCAGAAAAGTGGCGGTGAAAATCAGAGCCGCAGCGGGCAGAGATCCGGTGCCCCTGCATCAGAAGCTGATCCCATGCGCCCCCCACATCCCATGTTTGCGGAGCACGCCGTTCCCGGCGGTCTACACATGCCAGAACTCTGAAAACAGGGGATCGGGCAATGGTCAGAAGATCTTCCGTTGCAACATCAGGCGCATTGGGGTGGTTGAAGATCATAAAGACCTTGTCGCCCCACTCCCTTTCCAGAAAGGCAAGCTCCTCCATTGCCGCTTCGATCCCTTCCACCTTGTTGCGCCGGCAAAACCGGGGGACAAGACTTTGGAGCAGTTCAAACTCCCTGTTGTCAGGAGTTGTAATAAAAATCACATGACGGGGAACGGGAAACTCAACTTCACCGGTGTTGAAAATAGGGATGTTGTATTTTTTCCGTGCCTCAAGGACCTCTGCATACTGCTGTTCCGCCCGGAAAAATTCCGGGACACGGCAATGACCGGAAATGGCAAGAAAATCACAATACTCTCTTGAACGCTCCACGATTTCCGCCACCGGAAGGGAACCATCTTTACAGCAATGTGAATGAACGTGTAAATCTCCTTTGATCCACATAATAAAATTTTCCTTATACCGGAGCCGCACCGCAGAAACAGCGGTATGGGCAATGATTGAAAAGATCCGTTTATTAAAAAACACCTTCCATACTTGACGGAAGGTGCTTTTTGTTCTTCTTTCTGAACTTATCAGTAGCGATAATGTTCGTTCTTGTAGGGACCGTCAACAGTGACGCCGATATAGGCGGCCTGTTCCTCGGTCAGAGTTGTAAGTTTGGCGCCCAACTTCTCAAGGTGGAGTCTTGCAACCTCTTCGTCAAGTTTTTTATCCAGCAGATAGACCCCCACTTCACGGTTGGGATTGCGGGCAATGTCGATCTGAGCAAGAGTCTGGTTGGTGAAGCTGTTGGACATGACGAATGAAGGATGTCCGGTGGCGCATCCCAAATTGACCAGACGCCCTTCGGCAAGCAGGTAGATGGAGTGTCCGTCGTCAAAGGTGTAAGAGCTGACAGGGCAGCTGCTGTCTTTGATAACACTCTTTTTGGCTTCGGGACATGCTTCAAGTTCAGCCACTTCGATTTCGTTGTCAAAGTGTCCGATATTGCAGACGATCGCCTGATCTTTCATCTTCTTCATGTGTTCCAGACGGATGATCCGGCAGTTGCCGGTGGTGGTCACATAGCAGTCGGCAATGGGGAGGGCATCTTCCACGGTGCAGACGGTGAAACCAGCCATACAAGCCTGCAAAGCGCAGATGGGGTCAACTTCGCTGACCAGCACCCGGGCACGCTCGTTGCGCATGGCTTCGGCACATCCTTTGCCCACATCGCCGTAACCGCAGATCATGACGGTCTTGCCTGAAAGCATCACATCAAGAGCGCGTTTGATACCGTCGGTCAAGCTGTGGCGGCATCCGTAGATGTTGTCGAATTTGCTTTTGGTCACGGAGTCATTCACATTGATGGCAGGGAAGATCAGTTCGCCTTTCTTAGCCATCTGCTCCAGACGGTGGACTCCTGTGGTGGTCTCTTCGGAAACGCCACGAACTTTGGCAGCGACCTTGTGCCAATGCTGCGGATCTTCGGCAAGGACCTTTTTCAAAAGGGCATTGATGATCTGCAGCTCAACTACATCGGTGGGCTCATCCAGTATGGAGGGATCGTTTTCAGCAGCCACGCCCCGGTGGATCAGCAAAGTGGCGTCTCCACCGTCGTCAACGATCTGGTCGGGACCGCTGCCGTCGGGCCAGGTCAGGGCGCGGTAGGTGCATTCCCAATACTCTTCCAGAGTTTCGCCCTTCCAGGCGTAAACGGAAATACCTGCCTTGGCGATGGCAGCGGCGGCGTGATCCTGAGTGGAAAAGATGTTGCAGCTTGCCCAGCGCACATCGGCACCCAGAGCCTTGAGGGTCTCGATGAGAACGGCAGTCTGGATGGTCATGTGGAGACTGCCCATGATCTTCACCCCCTTGAGGGGCTGCTGAGGACCATATTTCTCCCGGGTCGCCATGAGACCGGGCATCTCTTTTTCGGCGATATTGATTTCCTTGCGTCCGAAATCGGCAAGGTTGATATCTCTGACTTTATACATAATGCTTTACAATCCTTTTATCTCTTCAAAAACTTTATTCCACGCCTCATTTGAGAGGACGGAACCGAAAACTTTGACAACTTCGCTTGAGATCCGGGAGCCTATGGCACCGCATTTTTCCAGAGAAGCGCCAGCGGCAAGACCTCTGATAAAACCTGCGGCGTAAAGATCACCGGCAGCGGTGGTATCGACAGGATGCTCCACCACAAAGGCAGGAATGAAGGCTTTTTCTTCGCCCCGCACAGCCACAGAACCTCTGACGCCGGACTTGACCACAGCGACCTCACAGATAGAGGCAAGTTTTGCAGCCATTTCCTCAGGGGTGATATCTCCCAGGAGTGCAGCTCCTTCTTCTTCGTTGGCAAAGATCAAGTCCACATAGCAGGGCAGCACCTCATTGAGAAGTTTCTCTTTGAAAATGCCCACCACCTCAAAACTTGCCAAATCAAAACCGATGCGGCACCCCGCTTCTTTTGCTCTTTTCAAGATGGTGTCAAAGACAGGGGAAAAAAGCATGTAGCCTTCAATATAGACCAGATCGAAGGGGGAAAAATCCACCTTTTCGATATCGCTCTTTTCAAGAAGCAGCGAGGCTCCCAGAGCGGAACGCATGGTCCGCTCTGCGTCGGGAGTCACAATGGAAAGACATCTGCCCGTGGGAGCTGCTGAGGTGGGAATAAAACAGTTGTCTTTACCACCGTTTGCCTTGAATTCCCCACGGTAAAAGTCACCGTAGGGATCTGCGCCCAGCTTCCCCAGCATGGCGCAGTCAATGCCCATTCTGGCAAGGGCAAAAATGGTATTTCCTGCCGAACCGCCGGGGGCACGGCAGGGAACTTTCCCGTAAGCGCTGACAAGTTGGTCAATGGTCTCAGATCCGACCATTTCCATACCGCCCTTGGCGCCGGAAACATGTTCTTTCAGAAAGGCGTCGTCAACATTGATGAGAAGATCCACCAAAGGTGAACCGACGCCGAGAATATTCCATGCCATAATGCTCAGTTGACTCCGGCTGCCTTGCGCAGATCATCGGTGCGGTCGGTCTTTTCCCAGGGGAAGATATCCCGTCCGAAGTGACCGTAAGCGGCAGTCTGCTGGTAGCTCCAGCCATTGGGGCGCTTGAGCTGCAGAGTTTCCACGATGGCGGCAGGGCGGAAATCGAAAACCTCAGCGACAACTGCTGCCAGCCTGGCATCATCCACCACGCCGGTGCCGTAGGTGTCAACATTGACACTCAGGGGTTTGGCGACGCCGATGGCGTAAGCAACCTGGATCTCGCACTTTTTGGCAAGTCCGGCAGCGACGATGTTCTTGGCGGCGTAACGGCAGAAATAAGCTGCGGAACGGTCCACCTTGGAGGGGTCTTTGCCGGAGAAGGCACCGCCGCCGTGGGAACCGACACCGCCGTAGGTATCGACGATGATCTTTCTTCCGGTCAAGCCGGTATCACCATGAGGTCCGCCGATCTCGAAACGCCCGGTGGGGTTCACATAGTAGGCGATATCGCCTTTCATCAGCTCAGCGGGGATCACTCTGGCAGCCACTTCACGGGTAAGAGCTTCCAGCCATTCGATGGGCATGTCAGGGGTGTGCTGATGGGAAAGAACGATGCTTTCCACAGCCACGGGCTTGCCGTCACGGTACCGGATGGAAACCTGACTCTTGGAGTCCGGACGCAGATATTTGTATTTCACAGGATCACTCTTGCGCAGACGGGCGAACTCCTCAACCAGCTTGTGTGCATAGTAGATGGTGGCGGGCATGAGAGCGGGGGTTTCGTCACTTGCGTAACCGAACATCATTCCCTGATCTCCGGCGCCCTGTTCAAGAAATTTGCCCTGTCCTTCGGTGACGCCCATGGAAATATCCGGGGACTGCTTGTGGATCGCCACCATGACTTTGGCATCATCGGCGCAGAATCCCACACCATGTTCGTTGTAACCGATGTCACGGATGGCAGCCAGAGCCACCTCCTGCCAGTTGACCTTAGCCTTGGTGGTGATTTCACCGGAAATCACAACAAGGTCGGTGGTGGTCAAACTCTCACAAGCCACACGGCTTTCGGGATCCTGTGCCAGACAGGCGTCGAGCACAGCGTCAGAAATACGGTCACAAACTTTGTCGGGATGCCCCTCGGAAACAGATTCTGAGGTAAACACATGTTCAACTTTGATCTTGCTCATATCCTAAAATCTCCTTTTCAATGATACACATACAAAGGCACCGTGCCCAAAGCAGCGGTGCTTGATCCGGGAAAGAATCCTTCAGTTGCGGGGAAGCAGCATGGGAACAGGAACGCAGCGGCGGTTCTGGCGCCATGCCGCAGCATCATTACCTTGAACAGCGGGTTTATCCTCGCCGAAGCTCTGAGTTCTCATTCTGTTGCCGGCGACACCGTTTTCTTCCAGAGCGGCGCGCACAGCGTTGGCACGGCGTTCACCCAGTGCACGGTTGTACTCTTCAGTACCGCGCTGGTCGCAATGTCCCTCAAGCACAAGGACAAGTTCAGGAGTCCGGTTCAGATAGTCGGCAATGGCACGGATCTTCTTCATCTCTGAATTGACAAGGACATCAGAGTCGTATGCAAAGTAGACAATGGGCATATTGAGTCTGTTGCCGCTGGGGTCAGCAAGAGTCCAGCCATCTTTGTCAGCGCCTGCGGCGGCAAGCTCGTTGGGGTTGGCAGTCCAGTTGCTTCCGCCTGCAGCCTGAGGAACCTCGGTAGGTGCTTCAAGGGGCGCAGCTGCAGTGGGATCATCCATGGCTCGGGGAACCTGACGGATATCACCGTTATCATTATCGGCATCCCACTCAAGAGCCCGGGATTTACAACCGCAGAGCAAAACCATGGTCATTGCTGCAAAAGCCAATCCGAAAAATCCGATACGTTTGAACATTTTCAACTCCTGTTTATTTTTGATTTAGTAGGTTGTTTGTCACTTATCATTGAGAAATCTGACCGTTCCCGCATTACCATGGGCTGTCAATTTTTCCATAGCACCGAACCGCTCAACGATCTCCACTTCACGCTTCAGAGCACTTTTTGAATACTTGACTATACTGGTACGCCTGAAGAAAGAAACGCTTTCCAGACCGTTGAAGCGCAGAGCGCTTGAAGCGGTTGGAAGCACATGAGAAGGTCCTGCACAAAAATCGCCCACGGGCTCCGGAGTCCAGGGACCCAGGAACACGGCTCCAGCCGCCTTGAGTTTCGGAAGCATCTTTTCAGGCTCATTGCACTGCAGCTCCAAATGCTCAGGTGCATAGAGATTGGCGACCTCAGCGGCACGGTCAAGGTCGGGCACACTGATGAAAAAGACACCCTTTTCCCAGACTTTGTCGATGATCGCCTCCCGCGAAAGTTTGGCTTTCTGACGGAGACAGGCAGCTTCCACAGCCTTGAAAAGCTCTTTATCGGTGGAAACAAGGACCGCCTGTTCCAGACCGCTGCCGTGTTCTGCCTGACTGAGCAAATCAGCTGCGACGAACTCCGGATCTGCGTCTTTATCAGCGATGATCAAAATTTCAGAAGGTCCTGCGACAAGGTCGATCCCCACCTCGCCGTAAAGGAGCTTTTTGGCGGCGGTCACATAGGCGTTGCCGGGGCCCACAAGTTTCTGGACCTTGGGGATCCCGGGAACACCGACTGTAATAGCGGCGACACCGTAGATGCCTCCCAGCCGGTAAACCTCAGTGACTCCGGCGCACTTCATGGCAAAGAGCGTCTCAGGGTGAACACCGCCAGCGGGGGTAATGGCGATGATCTCTTTCACGCCGCAAGCCTTGGCAATGGCTGCTGTATGCAGCACAGTGGAAACCAGCGGTGCCGTGCCGCCGGGGATGTAAACACCGACCCGGTCCAGAGGATTGAACTGTTCCCCCACAATGACACCGTCACGGATTTTTTTCTTCCAGTTTTTGGGAAGAGTCTCTTTGGCGAAAGCACGAACCTGGCTGCAGGCGGTGCGGATCGCCTTTTTGTCTTTGGCAGAGACCTTTTTGGATGCCTCTGCGATTTCTTCATCACTGATGCGGAATCGGTCAAAGGTCAGTTTGATGTGATCAAACTTCTCAGCGTATTCGCAGATCGCTTCCACACCGCGCGCCCGGACATCCGCAATGATATCTGCGGCTGCCTTCTCTGCCGCCGGGGGATAAGCCGGACGGTTGCAGAGAGCAGAAAGCTCTGAGCGCCAATCATTTTTGCAGCAGTCAATTCTGATCATTTATTTCACCTGAACAAGTTCATTGTCAATAAGCCGTGTCGTTCCGAAAAAGACAGCGGCAGCCAGAAGGACCTCACGGCTTTCGGCAGTGGGAGCCTTCATAGTGGCACGATCCAAACACTCCACATAGTCCACTTTGCCTCCTGCGGCGGTGATGGAGCCGATGGCAGTACGGCAGATCTCATCAAGTGCGGAGATCCCCTTTGCCTCAAGAGTTTTTCTTCCGGCAAGGAGTGCCTGATGGATGGAAAGGGCTCTTTTGCGTTCCTCTGGGGAAAGATAACGGTTCCGGGAGCTCAAAGCAAGTCCGTCATCATCTCTGACCAGAGGACAGGGAATGATCTCGACCTGAAAATCAAGATCCCGCACCATGCGCTCAATGACAAAGCACTGCTGGGCATCCTTGAGTCCGAAGCAGGCAAAGTCCGGCTGAGCCAGATGAAAGAGTTTACCGACAACAGTCGTCACTCCCCGATAGAAAGCAGGACGGCTGGCACCGCAGAGGGGTTTGGCAAGATCTGTTTCCTCGATCCATGTGGAGGAATCTGCCGCATACATCTCATTGGCATCGGGGGCGAAAAGCACATCCACCTGATGCTCCTCGCACATTTTTTTATCCCGCTCAAAGTCTCTGGGATACCTGTCAAGGTCCTCAGTGGGACCGAACTGGGTGGGATTGACAAACAAGGTGACGATCACCACATCCGCTTTGGCACGGGCAGTGTCAACAAGGGACATGTGCCCGGCATGGAGATAGCCCATGGTAGGCACAAGACCGATGATCTTGCCGCTCCGCTTTGTTTCCGCGGCGAAGCGTGCAAGTTCAGCTTTGGTACGGAAAAGAATCATTTTTCGGGAACTTCCACCATCCAGTTATGGGTATCTTCCACCTCTCCGTACTGAATTCCGGTCAGGCGGTCGTAAAGTTTCTTCAGCTGGGGACCGATCTCGGTAAGACCGAAGTCGAAAAATTTGCCGTTATCAAGGAGACGGCCGACAGGAGTCAGCACCACAGCGGTACCGCAAGCGGCGATCTCAGCGAAATCGTAAACCTCTTCCAGTTTGATCTTGCGGCGCTCGGCGGGCATACCCAGATCCTCAGCCACCTGCATCAGAGACTTGTTGGTCACAGAGGGCAGAATGGAGTCGGAAAGACTGGTCACATATTTGCCCTCTTTGGTCACTGCCAGGAAGTTGCTGGTGTTGAACTCATCAACATAAGTGTGGGTGGCAGGATCAAGGAAAAGAGAGATGGGGCAATGGAACTCATGCTTTGCCCGGTGGTAGGGCAGAAGACTTGCGGCATAGTTTCCGGCGGCTTTGATGGTACCGGTACCGTGGGGTGCCGCACGGTCGTATGTACGCTCGACCATGGCGTCCACGGGTTTGATGCCGCCTTTGTAGTAGGCGCCCACAGGCATGACCATAATGACGAATTCATACTCAAAACTGGCATTGACGCCGATCTGAGGAGAGGTACCGAACATCACAGGACGGATATAAAGAGAACCGCCGGTGCCGTAGGGAGGAACATAATCAGCATTGTCGCTGACCACGCGCTTCACGGCTTCCACAAACTTGTCAACGGGGAACTCAGGCATCATAAGACGCTTGGCAGAGTCGCACATGCGCTTGCCGTTCTCTTCGGGACGGAAAACGCGGATCTTGCCATCTTTGCAGCGGAAGGCTTTCAGACCTTCAAAAATCGCCTGTCCGTAGTGCAGCACATTGGCGGCAACGGAAATGCTCACATTGTAGTCGCTGCAGAGCTTACCCTCATCCCATGCGCCATCGGCATAGTGAAAGCGGATATTGCTGCGGGTGGGCATGAATTCAAAACCAAGTTTATCCCATTCGATGTTCATAAGACAAATTCCTTATTTTAACTGTTGAAAATTTCATTATGGATAATATAACCCCCCGTTTTGCATTTATCAAGGAGTCATTTGTAAAAACTGCACTCAAAAATCACTTTCCGGCAACTCTTTCAAGTTCTGCGATGGATCTTGCGGCGGCTCCCCGGTTGGCGGAAACAAGTTCAAACCCTCTTTCCCCGTAATTTTTCCGGAGCTCCGGTGAACGGAAAAGTTCAGCAAGTTTCGGCAGCAGTTCCCTGTCATCAGCAATGGTCACGACACCATCCCCGTCACGCAGCAGAGCAAGGAGCACACGGAAATTCCGGAGCACATGCCCTGTCACGATAGGTTTATGCAGCAGAGCAGGTTCGATAAGATTGTGTCCCTCATCGTGTCCGGCAAGAGATTTGCCCATAATGACCACATCGGCGCCATTCATCAGTTTGAGCATTTCTCCTGTGGTGTCAGCCAGGAGCACATCCACCTCCTGCTGCGGAGGGGCAGCGGCAGTGCGGCGGTGCCAGGAAAGCCCCAGTTTATCCAACTCTGCGATAACATCATCGGCGCGCTCGGCATGGCGGGGGACCAGCACCAGTTTCAGAGAAGGGAACTCCTTTTTCAACTCTGAAAATGTCTCTGCGATCAAGGCTTCTTCCCCGGAGTGGGTACTGGCGCCCAGAAGGATCATCTTGCCGGTACCGAAACAGCTCTCATAGCCGGGAGATTCCAGATTTTCAGGCAGCTGCTGATCGAATTTCAAATTGCCGGTCATCATGGTGACAGCATCTGGCGAGATACTTTTTATACGCTCTTCATCCTCAGGACTCTGCATCATCATAATGTCGAAATTTTCCAGCAGAGGCTTGAAAAAGCAGCGCAATTTGCTGTACCCCCGCCGGGAGTGGTCTGAAATGCGTCCGTTGACCAGCGCCACAGGGATACCCCGTTTCCGGCAGCTCCAGATCAGATTGGGCCACAGTTCTGTTTCAAAAATGGCAAGAACAGCAGGCTGGATCAGATCCATGGTCTGCTTGATGATAAAAGGAAAGTCGATGGGGGCAAAGATCACAGTACAGTTTTCCGGCGCATTCTTTCGTGCCAGCTCCTGTCCCGTGGTGGTGGTGGTGGAAATGACAAATTTCCGCTCCGGATGAAGTTTGAGATAACTCCGGATCATTGAGAGAGCGACCACAGTTTCGCCGACACTGACGGCATGGATCCACACCGCCCCGCGAAACGCTTCAAGCTCCTTGCGTCTTTGGGGAGTGAATCTGCCGAAACGCTCCGAATAGGTATCTTTCCATCCGCCGCGGTTGCGGTACTTTATGATGAGACTCGGCAAAAAGAAAAGAAATCCCGCCGGAAGGAAAAGGTTATATAATAATTTCCACATCTGTAAAATCCAGTTCCTGTTGATTTATGATTTTTTCAATATTCCGACACACACATATATCAAAACGCTTCACAACTCAGCAACTTCAGGGAAACGGGTCTTGAGCAGATCTGCAACGATCTCCTCCACATCCGCTGCCCGGGCACATTGCAGAGCCGCTTCGGCGGCTTGTACTGCTTCATACATGGAAACCGACCTTATGGCACGGCGCACCAGAGGGACAGCACTTTCAACCATACTCAGCTCATTGACGCCCAAGCCCACAAGAAGAACTGCCAAAGCCGGATCAGCCGCCATCTGCCCGCACACAGCCACGGGGATGCCCCCCTCTTTGGCGCCTTCGATGCTCTTCTTGATCAGCTTCAAAACAGAAGGATGCGCCGGGTGATAAAGGTAAGCTACATGTTCATTTCCCCGGTCAATGGCTCTGGTGTACTGCACAAGATCATTGGTTCCGATACTGAAGAAATCGCAAATCTTGCTCAACTCTCCTGCGATCATGGCTGCTCCGGGAGTTTCGATCATGGCGCCCAGGGGAAGCTCACGCACATGTTCCACGCCTCTTGCTTCCAGTTCGCCGCTGAGGGAGTCGATGATCTCTCTGGTTTCCCAAAGCTCTGTCACACTGCTGACCATGGGGAGCATGATGTGCAGATTCCCGTAGACACCTGCCCGCAGCAGAGCGCGCAGCTGGGTCTTGAAAAGATCCCGGCGTTCTCTCAAGGCAAGTCTGATGCCCCGCAGTCCGAGGAAGGGATTTTCTTCATTCAAGGTGGTGATACCGGCAGCGACCTTATCGCCGCCGATATCCATGGTGCGGATCACCACAGAAAGGTCTCCTGCGTCGATGAGGAGTTTTTTATAGATCTCAAAATGCTCTTCCTCTGTGGGATGGTGATGGGGATTGAGAAACATAAACTCCGTTCTCACAAGCCCGATCCCGGAGATCCCGGCTCCTTTGAGCTGTGAAAAATCGCAGCAGGCGGAGTCAAGATTGAGCGCCAGAGGAACAGTAAATCCGTCGATGGTTTCAGGGGGCAGTGCATTATCAGCCTTCATCCGTGCCTGAAATTCGTCTGCCGCTCTTGCTTTGAGGCGGTAAGCCTCTTCGGTGCGGCTGTCGGGATTGACAATGACTCTGCCGGAAAATCCGTCAATGATGAGCTTGTCGGCACCGGTCAGATTGGCAAGAGAGATCCCCGGCACCCCCACCACGGCAGGAAGATTCAAAGAACGCGCCAATATGGCGGTGTGACTGGTCACACTGCCTGTTTCAAGCACAAACCCCAGAACTCTTGAGGTATCGAGGCGTGCTGTTTCAGAGGGAGTCAACGATGCGGCAACGATGACCCTGCTGTCATCCAGCCCTTTCATGACATCGCGCACATCGGTAAGGTTTTCCATCACCCTTGCCCCCACATCTCTGAGGTCCAGGGCTCTTTCGCGCAGATATTCGTCCTGAATTGTGGCAAAGACCTTTTGAAAGTGCTCCAGAGCCTCATAAAGGGCATATTCGGCGTTGCATTTTTCGCCTTTGATGCGCCGTTCGATCTCCCCCACAAAGGTCCGGTCCCGGACCAGCATGAGGTGGGCTTCAAAAATATCTGCGTCAAGGTTGTTGAGTTTGCGCCGCAACTCATTTTGTAAAGACAAAAGCTGATCTGCGGTGGCAGCAAGAGCCCCCCGGAGCCGCTCCAGTTCAGCATCGATGCCATTGTCGGGGATGGTAAGCCGCTCCGGGACGACATTGCCGGGACCGGCAAGTTTCATCACTCTGCCGATACCGATGCCGGGAGAAACAGCGATCCCCTGAAAACTGTTGGTGAGATTTGCAGATAACTCCATGATTTCAAGACTCGTTTTCGCCAAATTTGTTATTGAAAAAATCCTTCACCTCATCAAGAGCGGCGCGCGCCTCAGGACCTTCGGCAAGGATCTGCAGCTCAGTATCAAAACCTGCTGCAAGGATCAGCATATCAAGCACACTGGAGCAATCAGCCCGTGCCTGGGAATCATCGGTTTTGACCAGAGTCAGAGTCGCATCCCGTTTGGAAAGCATATTTGCGATCTGGCTGGCAGGGCGCCCGTGAAGTCCCTCCCGCGTCAACACCCGGACCCGGGTACTGATAACATTTCCAACACTATCCACTTTGCCGCAGCTCCTGTCTTGATTCTCGGTAAAAATTTAACATATCTTGATTAATATACACCCAAAAGGGCAATAAAGCAATTCCCTTTTCACAGAAAAGCCGAAAAAGAGTCTTCAAAAGTGGTTTTCTTTAAGAAAAATAAAAAGTTTTCAAGTTTTTTCAAGCCGGGAACTTGACAATTCCTCAAGCAACATTTATATTACTGCAGACATTGATTTAAGATAAACATTCTGAGGTTTGAGAATGAAAATCACATTTCTCGGCGGCGGTTCGCTGCGCCTTCTCCCCATTGTCAGGGGAATTTTTCAGGAGACTCCTGAAGTGCTCCAAGGTGGAGAGATCCGCCTTGCAGATTTGAAAACTGAACGCGCCGAAGCTGTGGCGCGCATGATCAAAGGGTGCCCGGAATACAGTTCCGTCAACTGCAAAGTGGAAGTTTTTTCTGAACTTGACAGGGCTCTTGAGGGGACAGATGTTCTTTACCTCACCATGGCGGCAGTCCGGGAGCCTTCTGATACACAGGCGCTCTTTCTGGGAAAAGAGTACGGTTACATCTCTTCTGACCAGCTTTCGGTCAACGGCGCCTTTCTGGCGCTGCGGCTGGGGGGATTCATGTTCAGCCTCGCTCAGAAACTTGAGCGTCTGAGCCCCAACGCTCTTATGCTGATCTTTCCCAATCCGGTCTCTGTTTACAGTTGTATGGTCAACACCTATACAAAGATCAAGGCTTTGGGTATCTGTGCCGGATTCAACAACCACCGCTGGGATCTTTCAAGGATGTGCGGCAGAGACTGCTTCGACCCCAACTGGAACGTGGTGGCAGCCGGTGTCAACCACTGTTCATTCATTCTGCGGGGGGACTATAAGGGAGAGGATATTTTCAGCTCCTACTTGCCCAAATATCTCACCGACGACTGGGTGTGTCCACCGAACCTGACCGGAAACGCCACTCCCCAGATCCTTGTACATGCCCTTACCGATCTGTTCAACATGTTCCGCAAATATAAGACCATGGTCTTTTCCACCGAAAGTGACGGTCTGGACCATGTGTTTATTGAACACGGCCGTTTCACTCAGGATGAACTGATCCGCAGAGTTTCCCCCTTCGATCCTGCGACAAGAAAAGAGCAGAGTCTTGAGGAGATCGAAAAGCGCTTTGCCGAATTCATCGCGCTTTCCAAAGATCCCGCCCAGGTGCCCTGGAGCGATCCCGGGAAATACAACTCTCTCATCAGGGTCAACTTCACCGATATTTCCATTCCGATCCTGAAGGCCCTTGCCGGATTTGAGAAGATGCGTATCGTAGCAAGCCGTCCCAACTTCGGCGCCGTGGCGGGACTCCCCGACAATGCGGCTCTTGAGTACACCATGGATATTTTCAAAGACACGGTGACTCCCGTTGAAAACCAGTATATTCCCTCCCCCTTCAAAGGGCTGATCGCTTCGCTGTCAGAGTTCCAGACCCTTCAGGCAGATGCCATTGCCCAGCGTGATCCGAAACTTTTCGCAGCTGCTTTGGACGCCTACCCGGTCAACCGCCTGACCCCGGAGCGGAAAGAGTTCTTCAGAAAAATGTTTGAGATCTACGATGATCTGGACCCCATCTGGAAGAAATCACTGGACTACATTCTTTGATACATTATCATTCAAGAGGAAATATCAACATTTCATCTTGAATCGTTTTTGCATCCAAAACATAAAGGGAGCACGAGGTATTTTCAAAAGTCATTCAAAAAATGACAAAGATGCCATTCGCAAAGAGCTGTAAAGGGTAGTTTGCACTTGCTACCTGCCTTGTCCCGCCGTAGCTTTATGCGGAGGGGGAAAGGTAACAGCCGCTTGTCCCGCCGTAGCTTTATGCGAAGGCTGAAAAACGCTCCCTTTAACAGATCGAAGAAGAGGGCGCTTTGACAACTTTGAGGAGTTTTGAAATTGCCTCGATTATCAAAGGAACACATTATGAAAAAACTGCATCTGTTATTGGGAGCCCTGCTTCTGGGGACTCTCGGATTGCACGCCGATCCCTTCACCCCGGGGGGTGTCGCCGTGGACTGGTCAAAGTATGACCCCAAACCAGAGAAAGCAGCATCGACCGTCAATCTGCTGAAAAACGGCTCTTTTGAAATGCCGGGCACCGATCTTTCCGGATGGCGCGGCAAAGGGCACTGGGTGGGGTGGGCACATGTGCACACCGCCCAAAAGACGCCGGAGCTCCAGAATTTCCGTACCCGGTTCTCCCGGACAGCGTTCCGAAAAGTGGTGCAAGGCGGCAGTGACGGAAAGTTTTCAGCCTACATCAAGACTCCTGATCCTGTGAAGGATATGATAAAGCCCCTCCCCATGCTTTCCAACAAGATCAGCCAAACCATCCCTTTGAAGCCAGAAAAGAGCGAAAGGGTCTACACCCTCACCTTTATGGCAAAGGGCATGATCACCGCCACCCGTCCCCACAGCGGTTCTCTGGTGATCCAGATGCGGGGGCAGAAGCTCAACGCAAAGAAGCGTTTTCAGGGCGTGGGCAAAGGAGTACAGAACACCTTTGCGCTCCGTTCCCGGTGGACCAAATACTCTGTCAACCTGACACTGCCCCCCAACAGCGACGGACTCAGTGTGACCCTCATTCTCTACGGTGTGGGCGAAGTCTACTTTGACGATGCCCGGGTTTTCCCTGCGGATTCCGCCCGCAAAGCCGCCGACCGCATCAAGGTGCGGGTCTCTCCCTACAGTCAGCTTGACAACACCTATTGCTTTGGTGAAAAGCTCCCGGGGGTGATGAACTTTACTTTCAGCGCCGAAAGGAAGGCTTTCAAGCGCAAAAAGCTCCATTTGGAACTGACCTTGCCCCAGGGGTTCAAGGTTGTGGACGCCCGTGAAAAGTGCAAAGTTTCCAAAGGCGAAAACAATGTGTGGCGGATCGACCTCATGGGGATGGGAGCAGTTGCCTTCACCCGGGCATATTACATGCTTCAGGCATGTTCCGTCATGGTGGAAAGCACTCTGCCTGCCTCAGAAAAAAGCTACACCGCCACCTACCGCCTTGTGGACGGCGATTGGAAAGGGACGCTCCACAAGATCGATTTGAAAGTGATCCCCGCCTTCCACGGCAAGCGTCCAAAACTCTTCCGTTCCTCCGCCATGCTGGGACATGAATTCACCTATGAAGGCGCCGGAACCGCCAAGGCGGTACATTTCTACGACAAGAGCGGATTTTCCTGTATCCACGGGGCTAAAGATGCTTTGGCAAAAGCGATCAAAAAACTGGGTATACTCCGTTACAGATCCGACTACTTTTTGTGCAACGGATTCCGTTTGGGTGCAGCCCCCAAGACGGGAAATGCCCGTTTCATGCTGGCAGACGGGACCCATTTCAAACGGAAGATCTGTCCTATCGAGGTCTACAAGCGCGGACCTTATTATATGGAAGAGGTCTACGGAAAGATCCTGAAAAAAGCCATTGTTGACAACGACACCGTCGATATTTTCATGACCAACTGGGAACCCTTTTATCTGGATTCAAAGGGATGTTTCTGCGTGAACTGCCGCGATGAGTTCATCAAACACTCCAAAGGTAAGATCTCCAAAGAGGAGATCATGGCGGTGTGGCCCGGAGAACTGCTGCGCAAGTACGCCGAAGAATACTTCAAATTCCGCAGCTGGCAGCACGGACAGCTGGTCATCACACTGCACAAGGATGCCGCCAAACTGGGCAAAAGCGTCAAAAAGGAGTCCGGATTTGTCCCTGAGATCTCCTGGCGCAGCGCCACCCACGCGGGCAACAGCTACTGCAAACAGTACAATGTGAAGGACTATATGTACGAACTCCCCTGGCTTGAGCCCTGGGGACCCTACATCTACAACCGTGCGGGACTGCCCTACAACTACTATCCCACGGCGCACCTGCCCACCTATGCGGCAGCAGGAATGATGAAGGAGTTCGTCATGGACAACTTCAAGAACAAAAAGGCTCCCGGCATGATCGCCTTCCCCCACGGACATCAGGGGGAAGACTGGGTCACTGAAGCTGAAGCCTTCGCCTTTGAGATGCTCTGTTTCTTTGTCCGGGGCTGGGAAGGCGCTTTCGGATACTATTTCCCCCGGGGCTACGACTACCGCCACTGGCGCGCCGCAGCCGAAGCGAACACCACCATCGCCCGGTATGAAAATTTTACCTTCAAGGGTAAGAACGACAACAAAGGCGTGAAGATCACATCCCTTTCCCCGCTGCCTGAAAAGCTCCACTACGCCCCCCACTGGCAGGAGCCCGAAGGCGAGATCGGCTATGCCCCCGGACTGAACAAGCTGGGAGCAGTCCAGTTCCAGACCTGGCGTTACAATGGAGAAATGCTCATTTGTGTGGGTAACTTCTGGCAGAAGGGTGAAAACTTTTTCAAGCTGCAGATCGCCGGACTTGTCCCTGCAAAGAAATATGGTGTGGAAGTCTCAGGACACGGATTCGGGAACTACACCGGCAAAGAGCTTGCCCGGGGCATCACGCTGCAGTGCGGCGCCTTGCGCTGGCAGTTCATCAAGATCGGCAAAGCTGTCAAGGTGGGGAAATACACCGAAAAGGCGGTCAAGAGTGCATTCAAAAAGCGCTTGGGAGCCATCAAAAAGGCTGTTGAGTGGGAAAAGGCATACTATAAGAAGATCTCCTCTTACTCCGCTGCCGATACCCCGGTCATTGATTACAACTCTCTCAAGAGCGTCACTTCCAAAGGCGTGACCGTCAGTGCTGCCGACAAAAATCTGTTGGTCAGGACTCCTGTGTACACTTTGCGTGTGGATCCCGGACAGGGTGGACGCATCCACGATTGGAAAGCCGGGAAAACGCTCCTGTTCCCCCGGAGCAAGATATTGGGATTTGCTGTTCCCGGTGTCTGGTATCCTGCCAAGAGTGCCATACAGCTGAAAACGGGCATGAAGCTTGAAAAGCTGATTCCTGCGGCAAAGGGCGTGGAGCTTCATTTGTCAAGGATCCTGAGCAACAGGGACAACCGGCAGCTTGCGGGAGTCCGGATCGACATGATCTACCGTTTTGAAAAAGACAAAGTGGTGACAACCGCCCGCATCACGAACCTGCTTCACGATGCCATTGAAATTGCCTTCAGGTTCCACAACATGCCGGCACTTCTGGGAACGCAGAAGCGTGATTCCGGAAAGGTCCAATTTGCCTCCGGAGAAACGTTCCTGCGGGATTTCGACCAAAAGATCGTCCGTGTTTCAGAGACGGATCCTCTTTTGGAGCAGGCATTCAAGATCATCAAGCAGCACCGGACGGCAAAAAAACTCCCCGTCCGCCTGATCGCTCCCTGGAGCAAAAGCGTTCTGGAGTTCAGTTTCCCTGCAACGCCCCACTCCATCGTCGTCTGGGACGACGCCAGACAGGAACTCCCCACCTTTGAGCCCATCTTCAAGCGCACTCAAATCGCCCCCGGCAAGAGCGCCGAATTCACCATGAGCGCCGCCATCAAATAAAAGGGCTCAGATAATAAAATGCACCCCAAAAGTTGAATCGAACCTTTGGGGTGCATTTTTTTGTTCCGTGTACCGTAAAAAGCAGGGGGGACCTCTTCACCTCCCCCCCCCCGGCTGTGGATTTCAGAGGCGGGATTTTTTCTTTGCCTCATCAAGAATAAGCTGCCGTATGGCAATGGGGAGATTTTTCAGGGAGACCTTCTTTCTTGCCAGAAATTTCGCAGGGTCAGCCCCTTTTTCAAGAAGCATACGGACAAGAGGAAGAGAAATGTCTTTGTAGCGGAATGTGTGCTCAAGGAAAGTCAAGCCTTGGGGACCCGGCTGATCGATATCCCATTGGAATGTCTGCAAAACATCAAGAAAACGGGCGGCCAAGGTAACATTTTTTCTGTGGTGCACCAGCACAGCTTCAGGCAGCCAGTACCGGCCAGCTCCTATTTTGTCCGCCATATTTTCCGGGAGCCGTTTTTCCAGGATCATACGCAGTATATCAGGAGAAGCAGCACAGATCGCTATGCTGCTGATCAAATTTTTTTCTGAATTGGCATCGAATGATGCTCCCCTTTCAAGAAAAAATTTCACCAGAGCACTTCTTCCGTAAAGTACCGCACTCTGCAGTGCATTGAATCCGTTGGCGTACACATAGGTCAGAGAAGCCCCCGAATCCAGCGCCTGTTCCACCTGAAGCGGTTCATCTTTGATGATCCCGTCAATCAAAGACCCCTGAGCCCGGTCGGCTTCTGAGACGGGGGAGCTTAACCCCCAAAGCACCAGTTCCTGCTGTGCTTTCAAGGCGTGGTTGCGGACAGCTGCCAGATAAGGGGTTTCACCATTGAGGTCAGCAGTATTTTTATTTACATCAGCTCCTGCGAGAAGTATCTTTCTCAACAGCTCTTCACGGTCATTTGCCGCAGCCAGATGCACAGGGGTGCGCCCCTGGTTGTCGGCAACATCAAGGCGGGAACCTGATTCCACAAGGAGCGCAATAAGGTTCCAATCTATTTCAAGTGCTGACGGACGGCACACCCGGTATGTGTGCAGCGGTTCAAAAGCTGCTGCAAGCAAGAACTTGCCCTGCTGCAGATCCACATTGTCGGCGCCGTTGACGGTCATGATCCCGGTCATCCGTCTTTTTATGCGTTTCATCCACACCACAGCGGGCACGCCCCTTTCCGGACCGTGTCCTGCGTCGATGTCGGCGCCTGAAAAAATCAGTATTTTCAGCAGCGATTCCGACAGGGGGAGCATACCGTTGAAAGCAAGCCCCACAAGTGAACGCTTATTCCCGCTGCCGTCTGTAAAGAGAGTATCGGGATCGATCTTCTCTTCCCGAAGTGCGTTCATGATCTTATTGACCAGTTGCACACCGGTTTTATCCCGATAAAAGGGGGGCAATTTCAGTTTCAGAAACTTTTCGATCTCCTTTTTCAGCACGGGGGAAATCGCCACACGATCCCGCCGCTTCTGCCGTTCTTTTTTTCGGTAGAGTCTGGTCGTCAACACTTTTTCACACTGAGTAAAACGCTGCAGCCGTTCTTCCCGGAAGGTGACTCCTTCTGCTTCAGGGGATTTTAAAAATGCGATCATTTTACGGAACTCCTCAACACGCACGGGCAGAGTTCGGGGAACAGTGGAGGCGATAAATTGGCGCTGCGTAAAACGCTTGTCCTGTACTGCCGGAACCGGCGCTTTGGAATGAGAGAGTTTTTTGGGGGGAAGAGGAGCTGCCGGAGAGAGAACTTTTTTCTCCGGAAAGAGTTCCGTGTACCCCCAAACCCCTGCCCCCGCTGCAATAAGAAGAGCAGCGGCAGCGGCAAAAAGTTTCTTCCGCCGGAAAATATTGCGGAAACTCAGAGGAGAGTTCCCCTGCCGGACAGCTTCGATCATCCGGCACAACTCCTGAGCGTTCCGGGGGCGGTTTTCCGGAGCTTTTTCCATCATGCACTCGATAAGTTCTATTGCCTGCTCTGAAAGCGCCACATCAAGTTTCCGCAATGAGGGGGGCTCTTTGTGGAGCACATTGAGAGCCGTTTCCAATGGCGTATCCCCCTGATAGGGCAGTATGCCGCTGACAAGCTGATAAAGCGTGACGCCCAGAGAATAAATGTCTGATCTGATATCCACTTCGTGGGGCGCACGGCACTGCTCCGGACTGGTGTAAGCCGGGGTCCCAATAAGGCAGTTATCAAGGGTCAGGGTATGTTCGGAGCCATCCTCCCAGCGGTTCTTGGCGATCCCCAGATCGGTAAGTTTGTAGCTGCCGGTGCCGCTGCACAGTATGTTGGAAGGTTTGATATCCCGGTGGACCATCTGATGTTTTTCCAGTTCCAGCAGGGCTTTGGCGATATCAGAAGCGACCTTGAGCATTTCTGATTCGGGGAATTTTTTTGCCGTATCAAGCTTTCCTTCGGGAAGATACTCCATGGCGATGTAGAGCATACCGCTTGAGGGGTCACAGCCGATATCATAGATCCTGACGATATGGGGATGCTCCAACAGGTGAAAGCATTTGGCTTCCCGCAGGAAGCGTTTGCTGAAAATACTCTCTTTGCCGGAATCATGTTTTTTCATGATCTTCAAAGCGAACAGCTGTTTCAAAAGCAGATGTTCCGCTTTGTAGACCTCGCTCATGCCTCCTGCGCCGAGAAATGACAGGATACGGTATTTGTCAAAGATGGTCCCGGCACTGAGCAAAGGAGGAACTTCCTTTGTTTCCGGAACTGCCAGATCAGCAAACTGCTGCAAAGAAATTTTCCCGCCGCACCTGGGACACCTTGTTCCTCCGGGGGAACCTGCAGCCTCATCTGCATCAAATTCAAACCGGCACTCCGGGCAGATCACTTTCCCGTCACTCATTTTTCCCGTTCAGCCACTGCGGCGTTCAAGTCGGCAAAGCGTTTAACAGCATCACGGACTCTCTTGCCCAGAAAGTTTTCTTCCAATATATTTTCCCGCCGCTGACGGCAGAGTTCACATTTTTCCAAATGCCGTCTGCAGCGCAGCCGCAGCAGCCAGGAACCGGTTGAGTTGAGCAGATGTTCTATTTCAAATTCTTCAAAGTGTCGCATAATGAGATAAATCACCTAACAGATCATAATTTTTCAAGTTCCCGGATCGTCCGGCGCAAATGGTCAACAGCACGGCATTTATTGATGTAGACTGCATTGACGGATATCCCCAATTCAGCGGCGACCTGTGCCGGGGGGATCTCATCCATCACATACATCTTGAATGATTGGAACGAAACGGGTTCCATCTCTTTTTCAAGAACGGCGAAAGCCTCGGCACACAGATAGCTGTGCCATTCGGCATCCCATTTTTCATCAAAGGCGTAATCCATAAGCGCCTGATTTTCCGTAAGCTCCGCAGCAGTGCCCTTGCGTTTCCGCAAGAGGGCAAATATCTTGTTTTTGGAAATTTCCTGCAAATAGGAGCGGAATTTTCCTTTGCTGCGGTCATAACGGAATGTTTTGGAGCCCATGAAAAAACTGACCATGACATCCTGTACCAGTTCGTCTGTTTCAACGGCATTAAGCCCCCATTCGTGCCCGCAATAACGGATCAGCGGTGAATAGATCTCCTTGAACTTTTCCCAGGAGACCTCATCACCGTCCGAAATTTTCTCAAGAAAAGAAACATCCGTTGTAAAAGACACTCTTGCAGCACTCCATTTGCGACAGAACTAAATTTTGTTTAATATATATCCGCATAAAGAAATTTACAAACAAAAAAAGTGCCGAAAAACCGTTTTTTCTTAATTTTTACGCTTGATGCGATCTCACACTTTTCTGCATCGTTCAGGAGATACAAGTTTCACGATCTTTCCATTGACGCACTCCACTTCAATGGCGCCCCCCGGGACGGGAATCACTGCTGAAAGCGTCACACCGGGCAAGGGTGAAAGTGAAAACTCTTTCCAGCCATCTTTTTCCACTTTGATCCCCAGAAGCATTTCAACCAGCAGGAACAGGGGACCGGCGCTCCAGGCATGGCAAAGGCTCTTGCCGAAGGGGCGTGTATAAAAGACCAGATGTTCATTGCCGCAGTGCGCGGGGTCGAATCCCTCCCAGAAAGAGGTCGCCCCCAGAGAAAGCATACCGCCCCAGATCTCCCGGATCTTCCGGAGCGCGTCGGCACTTCTGCCGCATTTGGCAAGGGCAAGAGCTTCAAAGACCGACATATAGGGAGTGCCCACAGGGGGGAGCTCCTGAGCTGAAAGGGCATCGGCAATGCTTTGGGCTGTTTCTTTATCAGCAAGGTCTGCAACGACTGCCATCATGTTGGCGTGGCGTGAAAACTCTCCGCTTCCGGGAGCAGCAGCAAAGAGTCGTTTTTCCCGGTCAAAGCAAAGTTCTTTCACTGCCTTTTCTGTCACTTCCGCCGCCTCAAGGAGCCGGGCGGCACGGGGAAGATCTTTCATTCTCCCAGCCAGAGCGGCGCCGCTTTTGAGTGCCATGATAAAGAGCATTTGCAAGACGGTTATTTTCTCTCCGGGGACCCAGTCGATAAAGAGCCAGTCTCCTTTCCGGTCAGCACGGAAAAATCCTTCAGGGGTACGCATTTCCAGAAGGAACTCCAGATTATCCGCAAGGCGGGGGTATTCTCTTTCAAGGAAATTCATATCTCCGAAAAACTTCTGGTAGAGCTCATGACTTATGATGTGCCACAAAGTATAGTCGGCAATGGTGTTGATATGGGCGGTCCGGGCGCTCACTGCTCCGAGGACCGAAAGGGAGTCTTTGATGATCTCTCCATCTCCGAAGGCGTAGGCGTTGCCCATGAGGGAGACTGCCAGATCTCCTGCCCAGGGGAGCCGGTCCCGTTTGATGCCGTCGTTGAGAAAATTCATCATGCAAAGGTGCAAGGTGTAGGCGCTGTGCATCCAGATCCGGGTCAGCTCCTCATCCCCGGGAACGGCGAAAGCTCCCCGGTAGGCGACGGGATGAAAAAGGGCTTTGAGGGTCACTTGGGCGGCAGGGGCATTTTCGACTCTGATATATCTGAGCGCCAGCGGCACCTTGCTGCGCCAGAGACCGGGAGCGACATTGAGCACCTCTCTTGTCTGCTCTTCATGTTGGGGATCACAGTTTTCCATTTCCGGAATACTTTCCCCGATGAACAGATCAGGACGGGAACTTTCAGAAGGCGTTGCGATTTCAACATAACAAAAGAGCTCTTTCCCGACATCCCACACATTTTCTTTGATTTTCTGTGCCTGAAGCACCACCTGAGGCAGAGCGGCGTGATGGGGCATGACACCGTCTTTCCGTGCCGGACGGGGGACGGGCACAGCTTCCATTATCCCTCCTGCGCTCCAGCGCCAGCGCTCAGGTTTTTCTGCGACCTTGAGCGCCGGAAGATCCTTTTCCACATCACTGCAGACGATCCGCACTGAAAGCACTCCCCCACCGGGAACAGTCACTTTGACGCCTTGGGCGCACTCTTCTGTCAGCACTTCTCCTTTGCCGTCCCAGTGCAGTTCCCGTGTGCCGGAGTTCTGCAAAAAGAACACTTCCTCTTTTTCAAAGGCGGCGGAAAAGGTTGCTTCATTTTGGGGAATGCGGCGGTATTTTGTGTAACCGACTTTGAGTTTTGCTTCATTTTTTTCCCGGAACATCCGTTCCAGCATAAATGCTTCAAATTCATATTGCCCGTAGAGCCACCATCCATTGTTTCCGGCGCAGGGATCAGGGGGCATTTTATCGCCGGGACTGTAAACAGGGTCAATAATAAAACGTGCGGAATCTCCGTAGGCTTTGGGGAGCATATCCATCATCCTTTCAAAAAATACTTCAGCTGAGTTTCATATAGTAGACAGTTTTATCCATGCGGGCTTTGAATCCCGCCTTTTCGTAAGCGTTCCGTGCGGGAGCGTGAGCAGAATCCAATCCGGTGCTGACAGTGGCAACGGTCATGCCGGCGGCTCTGAATTTTTCAAGGACCGCCGCATACATTTCCTGAGCGACGCCCCGTTCTTCAGAGTCAGGATCCTTGGCGTTGTTGCAGATGATGCCGGTTTTGCCTCTCATTCCGAAAAAGATGAATCCTGCGACCTTGCCATTTCTTTCGCAGATCAGTATCTCATGGGGGACCTTTTGGGCCTGGGAGATGATCTCACGTTCCTTCACCCTGTAAGGCTCTTCGGGGTCAGGATAGAGCATGGGGTAGAGTTCTTCGCCCAGCAGGTTTTTATAGTTGTCGAAAATCGGTTTCCAGGCTTTACGGGCGATATCAAGAAGAACAGGAAGATCCTCTTCTCTGAATTCACGGATCATATTTCCTCCTTGTTTTTGCGGAGTGTCAAAGTTTTCAAAAGTGTTTCCGAGAAAATATACCCCTCAGAGGATATTTTTTCAAGTTTTTTTTCGTTATCAGACCAAATATCGTGTAAGAAAAACCCTTTGTTTCCCCTCTATTCCGGAGGAAAAAGAAAACAGTCCCGGCAGGTAATTTCCCTGTAAGAGCTTGCAATCCTGAAAATCAGGTGGTATATTAACACTTATCGAAAGGATTTTACCAATTTGAAGGAGTTTGACTTATGGATTTTACGATTTCTGTGTACGGCGCACATAAACTTGTCCCGGAAGAGGGGCGCACCGTTGAAAAAATCATGCGTGCCGCCGCCGGACTGGGCTTTGACGGCATTGATCTGGGCTACTACTGGAGCGAAGATAAGAGAGCTCAGGAGATGAAAGATGCCAAAAAACTGGCGGAAGATCTGCAGCTGAAACTTACCAACTATATCTGCGGCAATAACTTCGGCAATGCCATCGCTGAAGATCGTCTTGCCGCAGAAATCGACAAAGTGAAGACCGCTCTTGACGAAGCAGCAGAGTTCGGATGCAAAAATCTGCGGGTTTTCGGCGGCGGATACGATCTGGAATGGGAAAAATACGCCTCCGCCATTGCCGATGCTCTGGGCGCCTGTGTTGAACACGCTCAGAAAAACAATGTTATCATGGCGATCGAAGATCACGGTGCTCTGTGCAAAAACTCCAGCGAACAGCTTTTCTACATCACCACCGTCAACTCTCCCTTCCTCCGTGCCACTTGCGACATCGGCAACTACTGGACCCACGGCGGTGAGCTCCCGGAACAGGGAACTGCCGCTATCGCTGACATGGCGGTGATGGTCCATGTCAAGGACTATGTGATCATCAACAACAAGTACACCTCAGTTCCTTCCGGCGACGGGATCATCGACCTGAAACAGTGTTTCCGGATCCTCAGGGACGCTGATTATCAGGGAACCCTTTCTCTGGAATACGAGTGTTCCATCGGCGAAGGTATCCACGGTATTTCCACCAGTCTTTCCAACATGCGCCGTCTTTACATCAGCTGCTGACGCAGTACAAAAAAAGCCCCCCAAATCAACGGGGCGGCGCACCGATCAGTCCGACAGGTCCGACAGGTCCGACTGATGCGCCACGCCCCTCAAAAGGGCTTTTCCCCCGCCCCAACTCCCTCAACCTTCTTTGAACACGCCTTACTCCACGGTGGAAGGCGCGTTCATGGCGCCGATGAAACTTGTTTCATGGCGGCGGTAGAGGACAGCGGGGAGCTGGGGATTTTTTTCCGACTTCCGGAACCGGGTAATGATTTCGTAAGGCGGGGCGATGTGTGTGGTCGAGAAGGAGTCCGGAGAGGCGGCAAGTTTCTCTGCTGCCTTTTTTGCCCCTTCAAAGAGTTTCTTTCTTGCCTGTGCGGGGGAAAGGTGGATGGCTGAAAGTTTGGAACGGCTGTAGACCTCAGAAGTCACCTCCTCCAGTCCCTCTTCACTGTTGCACCCCCGTTTGACGGCTACTGTAACGACGCCGGGGGCGAACTTTTCAGCTTCTCTTGCAAAGGCTTCTTCGCCGCCGGCAAAGATCACAGGGACCTGCAATTCTGCGGCGCAGAGGGCAAACTCTCCGAATTCACCCACAGGGATACCGTTGGCAGTTGCTTCAAAGACATCGAAAGTTCCTGTGTGGCTGATATGGCTGTAGGGGGTCCGGGACATGGCGTGCTGCCCCACCCATCCGATACCGTCAAAGGAGTCATCGAGGGTAAAGGGCCAGATGGGCGATGCGGCGCCCCGCTGGAGTTCCACTCTTTCGTCCAGAAGTTCCGGATCGATAGCGCCGGGGCCGTGTCCGTCCACCACTCTTATTCCGGTGGCGCCCCCTGCGAAAAAGCCTTCTATGACGGCGTTGGTTTCAAGGGTCAGCAGTTTTTTAGCCTTATCGTAATAGCGGGAGTCGATGGTGCACCAGTTGGCAAAGTCGAGGACTCCTGCCACGCCTTCAAGGTCAGTTACGATCATGAGTTTCACGGGGATGTTTCCTTGTCATAAAAAAAGGTGGTCTTGAAATGGCTCATAATATAGCATAACAAGACCGCCTTTGCAAGAAGAGAAGTTCTGAAAAATCATTCCAGATTGGTTCCCACATCGCCGCCGTTGTCGGTGTATCCGTTTTCGGTGAGATACTTTTCCATCTGCGCATCTTCGATGGCGTTTTTATCGACGGCATATTTGAGGATGGCTTCTTCAGTCAGGACCACATTCGCCTGTCCGGAGGGGTTGTTTTCAGGCATGATAAGATCAGCGGGAGTGATCTTGCAGTTGGTCACGATGTTGGCATTTCCGTAAGCGGGGGCATGGAAGAGGTCGATCCCCATTTCGCTGAGGCGGGTGCGGAGTTTCTGCACATCGAGATCGCGCACAGTCACATTGTCCCTGATGGAAAGGGCGGCGGCGGTACCGGCAGCCTGTCCCATGTTGAGACACTCCAGAACCAGCCGGACGCCGCTCTGTCCCATGAAGTCTGCGGAAACGTTCCTTCCTGCCACCAGCATGTTTTCGACTTTCAAAGTGACCAGAGCCCTGTAGGGGATCTCACGCCACTGCCCGGGGTTGACGTAACACTTTTCCCCGGTACCGTCGGCATTTTTGCGGATGATGTGTTTGATATGTCCGGGTTCGGTGGGGTGGTGTGCATCAAAGGCGTGCATGGCGCGTGCGACGGCATCGTCGAAGCGTGCGCCGTTGACCAGATCTTCGCCGGTGATCTTGTATTCGCACATGATACGGCGGGATTCACGGACGCCCATGAGGGGGGCGGAGTCGATGAGCCACGCATTGGCGAAACCGGGGAGATATTTGCGGCAGAAGCCGATGGTCCACTGGCACTGCTGACGCTGTTCGATGTACTGGCGTGTCAGGTCGAAACCATCCAGACAGCGGCAGTTGCGGCTGTGGGCGTAGCAGATGTAGTATTCGGCATGTTTGGGGTCTCTGCCGGGGACTCTGACCAGCCAGTTGACCCGTTTGTCGATCATGTAGGGATACTCTTTTTTGGCGAGTGATTCTTCCACAGCCTCCCGCCAGACGGTGGCAAGTGAGACATCTTTGAGGGCTTCAGTATCCACATTGCCCACGTGCATGACGAGGCTGGTTGCCTGATTGTAGTTGTTGAGTTCCGGGCATCCTGATTCAAAGGGGACTCCGGCGTAGGCGGCGAGGTCGCCGTCCCCTGAAGCGTCGATGGAGCGCTTGGCACGGACAGCCTGAAAGCCGCTTTTGTTGAAGATGACGGCACCCACGGCAACATTGTCTTCAAGGAGCGCATCCACCACGCTGGTGCAGTAGACGATCTCAACGCCTTCTTTGATGAGCATCTGCTCAAGGATGACTTTGGCTTTTTCCACATCGAGGAACCTTCCCACCACGGCGCCGTTCATCTTGAGGGCGTGGAAGAGTTCAAAGCCGATACCTTCGATGTAGCTGAAGGTCAATGCCACATACCCCATGGTGACGAGTCCGCCCAGAGCGGACTGCTGTTCCACCAGCAGGACCTTTGCACCGTTGCGGGCGGCGCACATGGCGGCGCCGAAACCGGCATAGCCGCCGCCTGCGACCAGCACATCCACATCCCGGACGACGGGAATAGTCTTATTCCCCCAGCAGATCGTTTTGTTTTCTGACATAGTTACATTCCTTTATATATTACTCTTCAAATCTTCCGGCTGCCTTTTGGAGCAGTTCCAGAAATTTTTCTTTGTTTTTCAGTTGAGCGGGGACGGTGCCTATACCGATGGCAAGGAGGGGCAGTTCCGGCGCACAGCAGACGGGACGGGCAAGGAAATAGCTTTTGCCGCTGAGGAATTCGGCATAGTTCTGCTGTCTGATCTTTTCCAGTTGGGCAAGAAGGGACTCCTGATCTTCGGCGGCTTCGCGCCACTCTTCGCTGGAGGGTAAGCCCATAGAGTCGATGATCCTGAGCCGCAGTTCTGCAGGAGCATTGGCAAGGAGCACTCTTCCGGTGGCGTTGCGGTAAAACTCTTCTTCATCGGGAGCGGTGGCTGTAAGGCGCGTCACCCGGAAGGAGCAGCAGGAAAAAAGGCGTCTGTACTTGCCGTTTCTTAAAGTTGCCACAGTCACATTGGCGCCGCTTGCGGTATTGAGGTCCACGGCGACGGATTCGATAAGTTTCTGCCGTTGGAGCATACCCTCCTTCTTTTCCGCAAGGTCGTTGAAAAGGGGACCTGTGTGGTATTCGCCCCGGTGATCTTTCAGAAGCAGATTTGCTTCGGTCATGGAGCGCAGCATCTGACAGAGGGCAGATTTCTTGTATCCGGTAACTTCGCAAAGAGTTTTCAAAGTGCAATGCTCTTGAGAAGCAACCAGTTTCAGGATCTGTGCAGTTTTTTCAATAACGGAGCCCATGAATGTTTTTCCTTATATTTTTTAAGGCTGCAGGTAATATAACAGGAGTCAAATAAAATTGCCAGTACAAAAAAAGGGCAAGTGGGTAAAAAGTTGAAAAAATTTAAAATAATTAAACTCGATCTATAACGCTCACGGTGTGCAAGAGTAAACGCCTGACAGGTCCGACAAGAGCAGTGCACCGTCTGACACTCAAAGGCTTGTATTTCAAAAATCTTGACAAAAATTTCAAAAAAAAATCAAAAAAAGACTTGAAAAATCAGCAACAATGCAGTATTTTATAGGCAAGAAGGTGTTTATAAAAAAATTTTTTCACGGGAGTCGTGTCTCTATGTACAGGGGAGCGGCATCTCAAAAAGGAAAGCGTAAATTTTGTAATGACTTTGCCTGAGAGCAAATTCATCTGCAGCGCCGCGGCGGAAGAAGTGCACATCTTTGCCGCAGGAAGTCTGCCTGAATACGGGGAACTTTTCTCCGTCATTCCTTCATACACAGATCCCGGGACCGTCTTTACGGTCAAATGCTGCGGGATCACCTCATTTATCATTCAAAACACCAGTGACATCACCTTGAGTGTCAACGCCTTCTCAACACCTTTCGCAGCTTTCCGGCACCTTCAGACGCGTTCTGCGCGAGGAGCGCACGAGCAAAACAAACACCATTACAGGAGTACCCGGCTTTGCTGTACAAAAGCAGTGCTCCGGAACAATGCCGTACTGCGGCTATGAAAAAAATCGGCGTGCATTCCCATGCACGGTAATAATCAGGAAAAAGAAAAATGTATCGTATAAAAACACAATATGACCTTTTCCCCGACCGGCAGCGGCAGGGGAAGGAGTCTTATTGTGTTTTTGTTGCAATATGTAATAAACAGTAAAGAAAGCCCAAGGAGAAAAAATTATGGCTAACACACTTTACGTTGGATCAAATCAGGATTACCAGACGATCAATGAGGCTGTTTCTGCTGCAAGCGAAGGCGATACCATTATCGTTGTGGGGGCAGAGTACACCGGGAATCAGGAAAAAGTCATTATCAATAAAGGACTGACCATTAAGGCTGATGGAGATGTGACAGTTGACATGTTCAACATCGCAACCAGCGGACCGGCTGATTACAAGCCCGAGGTGACTATCGAAGGTTTCACCATCAAACCGACCTTTACGGATAACTCAGGGTTCAAGGGCGTCTATGGTATATTGCAAACTGGCGGCGCGCCCAAACTGGATACTTTGAATGTGGTCGATTGTACCTTTGACCTGACTCAAATCGAAGCTGATGCCAACGCAACAGCCTATCACGCTATTTTCCTCTCACACAATTTCTGCAATATGAACGCTCTGAATGTCACCGGATGTACCTTCAACGGTGACTATGATGCCGCGACCGGTGAAGGTCTTGCTCAAAATGGTATTCGTGCCGCTTACCAGACCAACGCCAATGTCAGCAACAATACCTTTAACGGTTTTTCCGGCAATGCGATCCAAATCGGCGCACAGGGACCTGCATGGCAAAACTATGTCGATGCAGAAATCGTTGTCGATGGGAACAACATTTCCGACATTGGCGGCGCTGCGCTTTATGTTGCAGACATTCAGAATCAGCAAGTTGCTTACGAAATCACCAACAATGTCATAACCAATGTCAATAATGAAGGCTGTTCTGCCAAGAGTGGTGCCATCCGCTTTGCGACAGATGGCGTGGGATATGGTGCAGACATCAGCGGCAATGAGATCAGCGGAGCTCATATCGGTATCAATCTCAACGGTTTCAGCATCAATGCCAATGCTCCTGCAGAGGCAACGATCAGCGTTACCGGCAATGATATCGTCCTGCAGGCCAAAGATTTCTCCGACACAGCAGGGACCGTGTCAGGCATTGCCGGTTATGAGGTGACCGGAAGCGATGTCAACGAAATCATCATCGCTGAAGCAGCTTCCAGCATGATCGTTGACAGCACCATCACCGCTGCCGACGGTGAACTCGTTACCATCGGCGGAAAGAACTACATCGTGGGCGTCAATGCTTTCACCTCTGTCTCTGCTGCTGTGAATGCTGCAAGCGCCACTGACGCAACCACCATTACCCTTGCTGCCGGAACCTACGCAGAGGATATTACTCTGGACTCCAGGACTATGGACCAGAAGGGCGATCTCAAATTTGTTGCCGCAGAAGGTGCTGATGTGACCTTTACCGGTCTTTTTACCATCGGTTACTACGAAAAACGTGTCGGTGCCCAGAAATGGAACGCCGATGTCACATTCGAAAATATCACTTTTGATCAGGCAACTGCTGCAACTCATTCCATCGATATTCAGCAGGTCAATGATTTTACTATGATCAACTGCACTGTGATCGGTGACGGTGAATATGGTATCCTTGGAACCAATGTTGATAACGGGGCCACCATTACCAATTGTAATTTTACCAACGCCGGTATTCAGAGTGCCGGAAATTTCGGTACAAATCTGCTGATCGAAGGCGGTGTGTTTACCGATTCCAAAATCAATTTGCAGAGCGGCAATTCTGCAACTGTCAGCGGCGTGACCTTTAACTCCACCCTGACCGATGCTGCTGTCGGTGACAGCTTCTATGTGATTCGTACCAATGATGTTCCCGTGAACGTCGTTGACTGTGTTGTCAATATTGACTCTGAACTGACCGAAGCTGTTTCCGATCAGGCCAAGTGGGGTATTTTCTGGCAGCGCAATGCCGGTTCCACCAAGTGGCAGATTTCCGATGTGGAACTCAATCTGACTGAAGCTGCTATGGCACAGGAAGAACTGCTTGTCAACAAAAACGGTACGACAAATGCTGCCAATGAAGCACAGCGTGTTACGATGACCGGTTTGACCAGCAGCACCAATGAAGTTACTGAGTTGCTCGCAAAGTCAGAAGGTACTCTCAATGCACTGATCGAAACAGAAGACGGTTTGCGCTTCAATGTGTATGATGATGGTGCTCTGCAGAGCAGTAAAGGTGCTGAAACGCTCTATGTTTCCGGTACTTTCGCTGCAAATAATGTGCCTGCCGGAACTCTTTTCGGGTTCAATGCTTTCAACAGCTTTGTGACTGTTCTTGACGAAATCACCGCCGACACCACAGCCATTGAAGTCGCAGGTGATGTGACCGAAGATATCCCCGCAGAATACAAAGAGATCATTCTTGCTCAGGATCTTGAGATCAAGGGTGAAGGTACTGTCACTTTGAACAACGGCGGTTACAAGGCACTCGTTTTTGCCGGGGCTGATGTGAAAGTTTCCGGTGTCGAGCTGGTCGCTCCCAAAACTCAAGTGATTTTCGGCATTTCCGCCACCGCTGACGAAGCCGCAGTGACCACCGAGGTGGAAATCGCCGCTGACGCTCTGGTCAGTGCTTACGTTATAAAAATTGCTGAAGGCAGCACTGTGGATGTGCTTGAAGGCGGCAAATTCTTCACCACCGGTGAAGTGATGCGTGTTGAAGGCACTCTGAACGCTTCCGGCAACGCCGGATTTGATGCTGCTTCTGAAACTCTCACCGCCGCTGACCGTCAGACTGTTGCTCATTACTCCTGGATCTACGGTACTGAGAATTTGAAAGACAATTACAATACCATTTACAGCCAGCTCCGTCTGATCGGCGCTGACTCTGAACTCAACCTTGACAACGCCCGTCTGGAAGTCGGCAAAAAAGTCGATGGTGAATGGCTGGCCAATCCCGTCGCCAACGGCGTGGGCTGGATCAAACTGGACGGTGCTATGACCCTTGATAACGGTTCCGTGCTTCTTGCCAGCGGTGCTACTGGAAGAGACGGTTATGGTCTGACTCTCAGCAAGGGTGCTGAATTCACTGTTGCCAACGGCTCCGAAGCAGAACTTTCTGCCGGAATCAGCAATATGGGAACAGTCAATGTTGACGGCGGAACTCTTACTGCCGGAACCAACTTTGCCGGTGCCGGAACTCAGGCTCCCAACTACGATGTTACCAACTCCGGCGATATCATTGTCAGCGGCGGCGGCTCTTTCGAAGCCAACAATGTTTCCAACGTGGCCCGGATCATCGTCGACGGCTTCACCAAGGGTGCCGCCCGTGATATCACCGTGGCTTTCATGCCTGTCGGCGGCGGCGGCGGCTCCACCTTTACCTATACTCTCGGCGCCAATCAGACGACTCTTGAGATCAATTCCAGTGTGATCGGTGATGGCGACTACAATTTGACTATTATCGACGGAACGACTGCTTTTACGAAGCAGGATGTCAATGTGACCAACGGCAAGATCAATGTGAACGGCGGTATCTTCACCGCTGACTCCGTTTCCGTCGGCAAGGGTACTTTTGACATCGACGGTGCTTCCTCTGTGAATGTGGCTGCCCTCGACGGTGTCGCCAATGTCAAGGGCGGTACTCTGACCGACTCTGTCATCGGCGGTGTTGTCGCCGTTACCGGTGATACCACTTTGGAAGGTTCCAACGATTTCAGCAAGATCTGGGTTTCCGGCGGCACCCTGACTGTCGACGGCGATCTGGTTACCAAAGTTCCTTATCCAGCTTTCTTTGTCATCGGTAATGATGAAAAAGTCAATGACACTGAAAAAGGCTTCTACAACGGTTTCATCGGCACTGAAGCAGGTGAAATGATCGTCAACGGCAGCTACACCGCAGAAGAAGGTGTGGTGGGCAACGGCGGTAAACTCACCGTCAACGGCGAAATGACCGCCAACTGCCTCTATTTCCGCGGCGGCGAAACCATTGTTGCCGAAGGCGGTATCCTTTCCGGTTGCGTCTGGGGCAGTGTTGATGCCGGAGCCAGTCTGGTCGTTGACGGCGGTACTTTCGCCACCAAAAAGGCTGACGGCATGGGCTCCTTCTCCAACGCCGGAACATTCACCGTCAAAGGCAGCAGCACCCTTGATGTCGTGCTCTTCATGGGCGACATCAACGCAAGCGGCGTTATGAAAGACTCCAAACTGACCTTTGACACCTTTGACTGGGAAACCGGCAACATTCTGGTCGATGGCGAACTGACCGTTGAAAACGGAACCTTCGCCAATGCTCAGTTCCGTGCTGATGAAGGCGAAAAAATCATCCTCAACGGCGATATCATTGCCGCCGCTTCCACCCAGTTCAAGGCTGTCAATGGTGAGATCGTTGTCAACGGCACCTTCACTTCTGACGCAAGCGAAGCTTCTTCCATCGAACTTGAAGGCGCCGACAGCACTCTTACCATTAATAAAGATGCTTACCTCAAGATCACCGGCGGATTCTATCTCAACGGCGGAAAGTCCATCATCAACGGCAATCTGACTGCAGAAACTGACAAGACAGCCCTCAAGCGTGAAGATGCCGATGTGGATGTGGCTTACTCCACCTGGGGCAGCACTTATGCCGCTGACGTGACTTTGAACGATGCCTATGTCTGGAACGCCATGATCTCTGTCAACAACGCTGACTCTCAGGTAACTGTTGACAACTCTCTGCTGGTCGGCTGGATGTCCTTTGACATCAACGCCGGTACCCTGACCGCCCAGAACGGCAGTATCGTCAACCATCAGGCTGGCGAAGGCTGGACATGGAGCACCATCGGTGCTGACGGTGCCCTTGTTGTCAAGAGCGGCTCCACCTTTGACGGTTCCAAAACAAATCTGACCAACAACGGTTCCATCACCGTCGATGCCACAAGCTCCTTTATCGCCAACACACTGACCGGCGAAGGAACCATCACCATCGATGCCGCAGGCTTCACTGAAGGTATCAACAAGGTCATCGATCTGAATGAAACTGCCAGTCGCGAAGGCAAAGTGACCATCAGCGGTCTTGAAGAAGGCACCAGCGTCTACTATCTCGCCGATGGTGATGTGATCTTGAGCAACGCTGATTTGCGCACCATCTATGTCGGTGCCGCGTGCGATGCTGAATTCGGTGATGAAATCGCTGAAGGTAAATACGCCGGAATCAACGCTTTTGCCAGCCTTGAAAAGGCTCTCGCTTTTGCCGAAATGAATACCTCTGTCAGCCGCATTGAAATTGACTGTGATATTACCGAAACGGCAACTGGCAAACTTTACAATATCACTCAGGATCTGACCATCGGTGCCTCTGCACCTGTCACTGTTGATCTGAATGGGGCAAGCATCTACCAGATGAACGCTGATTCCTCATTGACCATTGAGGAAAATGTGACTCTTGCAGGTGCAGGAGTCGTTGCCAACGGTTATGCAACTTCAAACAATGAACTGGTCATTGACGGTACTCTCAAGGCTCTCTCTCTGAAGCAGTGGACCTCCGACAACAAGATCACAGTTTCCGAAACCGGTAAAGTTGTTCTGGGTTACGGCGACGGCCAGTTTGATATGGCTTACGGCAACGGTGTTGTTGACGTGACCGGTACTCTTACCGACACAACTGATCTCTCTGCCGGACCTCAGTTCCAGGCCGGTTACTCCGGTACCCGCGGCAACGGAAACGTCCTGAACCTTACCAATACCTACTTTGAAGCCGGAAGAGACTTTACTTTCAACGGCTCAAATGGAACCATCAACGCCAGCAATTCTATTTTCAAGATCTCAGGGGGCGACTTCGCAGGCGCTCTGAATATGAACAGCACCGGTAACGAGGTCAACCTGAACGACGGCAGCCGTCTGATCGTTGCCAATGCTTCTATCGGTGCCAATAATGCTCTCAATGTTGCTGATTCCAGCCTTGAAATCGGAACACTTACCAACAATGGTGCCGTTAATGTTTCCGGAGCAAGTGTTATTACGGCAAATGTTGCCGGAAACGGCTGGATCAACATGGATTCCGTCACTCTGGATGAAAATACCAATATCCAGGGCGGCAAGATCCGTTTCAACAACGGCGAAAGCACTCTTGACGGTGCAACCATCAATGGTTCCGCCTTCCAGGTCGGTTTCGGTGGCTATCTCGCCAAAGATGAACGGGAAACTGTTGCCGACATCGTTGTCAACGTGACCAACAACTCCTACATTCACACCGCCGACGTGGACTACAACGGCTGGGTCGGTACCGGCTGGTTTGAAAGCGATGCCGACAAAGCTGCCGCGATGACCGATGCCCGTTATACGCTGAATATTGAAAATTCAGTTGCCGAGTTCGGTTATTTCCACGTCTCCACTGACGGTATCCTGAATGTGATCGGCAATGCCGACGAAAAGAAAACCTACACCGGGGTCAGTTACAGCTACTACGGCGGCCGTACTATGATCAACGGTGTTGCCACCTTCGACAATGTGGATGCTCTGGTCCTGTACACCAACGTTTCCTGCGATAACGGCACTGAAACCCCCGGAAAACTGGTCATCCAAAACGGTGCCAACTACGTTTCATATCTGGACAGCTCTTCCGACATCGCCAGCTTCAAGATCTCCAAGACCGGTATCGTCGAAGTTGACGACGCAACTCTCGATGCCCGTCACGGCACATTGCTCGACACTGCCGATGCAAAACTGACCATCAAGAACAACGGTATCTTCAAAGGCTATGTCGTCACCAACAACGGAACCATTACCGTTGACGGCGCTCAGTTCAATGCAACTACCGTCACCAACGCCGGAACCTTTACCGTTACCGGTGAAAGCACCATCCAGATCGGTACTTACAGCAACGGCAGCGGCAAGCAGCTCAGATTTGAGAACGCCACTCTGGTTGGCGACTCCAATCTCGGCGGCAACGCCTTTGCCTTCGGTGAAACTGCCGTTGAAGGAACGCTGACTCTTAAACAGCTCAATGTTTATGATTCATTCACCATTGAGGAAAATGCTCAGATGGCTGCTTCCATCGTGATCGTGGGCGGTTATCTTGAACTTGCTGAAAATGCCTCACTCAGCCTCAAATACCTGAATGTGGATGGTATTGCTGATATCGCAGGTGCGGTCAATGTTACCAATGACAGCCGCAACAACTTCAGCACTCTGGTGCGTGACGGCGGTACGGTCAATCTTGCTGCCACCGGTTCCATTACCGGTGAAACCTACAACGGCAAAGTCAATGAAGGCGGTACCCTCAATATCAACGGCGGCAGTGTGAAATTCACCAAATACACTGACGGCAGAGCCGGAAAATTCCAGAATGACGGTACTGTCAATATGACCGCCGGAAGATTGACTGCCGCTGAGGTGACCAACAACGGCGAACTGATTCTTGCTGAAAAAGCTCTTGTCACCTATTCTGATGCCTTTAGCAATGCGGGAACGATCACCATCAATGTTACCGACGGCTGGGAAGGTATTGCTGTCCTTATCGACGGCACAGCCGGTACCGAAAGTTTCGGTTCCGTTGTTGTCGATGCCGCTGATGCTGCTGACGGCGTGACTTATAAGATCGATGCCGAAACCGGAGACCTGCTGGTCTACAATGTGGACACCACCACCATTTATGTGAACTCCGAGTGGAGCGGTGTTTTCGGACAGAAGGTCGGTGAAGGCCTGTATTTCGGTATCAACGCCTTTGCCACTACAAAAGACGCTTATATGGCTGCCCGTGAACTCGGCGGTGAAATCACCATCGATCTTTCCAAGGCCGGGGAAGAAACGCTTGACGGTACTGTCGGTCTCGGCAAGGCCGGAAAAGACGGTGTTTACACCATTACCGGCGGCAGCGTGGATACAACTTCTTACGGTCTCTCTTTTGCAGACACTGAGACAACTGTGAAGTTCAAGGATGCCACCTTCAAACTTGCCAAACTTTATGTTGCAAATGCCGAGGGCTCACTGATCGTTGATAATTCAGTGATCGGAACTGCCGCCTACAGCGGTCACAACTCCGGCTGGGTCACTGCCGGTCAGGGCAGCATCAGCATCAAGGACTCTGTTTTCGGTGCCAACTTCAGCAATTTCACTGCCGAAAAACTTGCCGCAATGCCCCGCAGCGCTTCCGACGTGAAAGCCGCCGTGGAAGCCGGAACCTATAAGTACTGGGCTTTCGGTGCCAACAACTCCGGTCCCCACATGGGTACCGCTGGAGAGATCGCTGTGGCAGGTTCCACTTTGAGCACCTCCTGGATCAGCTTGATCGACCGTGCCGAAATGGTTCTCGACAACAGCGTCCTTTACTATGGCGCAGCCATCAGTATCGGTGCCGGACAGGTCGACAACAGCTACGGCCCCTATAACAGCAACGAAATCGGCTGGGATGCCCAGATCTGGTGGAATCCTGTTCTCAGCTCTGCTGCCGGATACCGGGAAGGCGAAGTTGCCACATTGACCGTCAAAGACTCCATCGTTCGCAACATCGGTAACGGCAACGGCAATTCCGGAGCTCATGTCCAGGTCGGCGGATCCTATGTGAACGGTAACGACAATTCCGTGACCGGCGAGTGTGCAGGTGTTTTGAATATCATCAACTCTGAATTCTACACCACTCCTTACGATGCCGACGGCAATGCTGTTGCAAGAGATTACGATATGATCGTGGTCAAGAGCAACGGTACTGTCAATGTTGACGACTCCACGGTCGTCACCGCCAAACTGGTGAACGAAGGCGCCTTCAATGTCACCGGCGAAAGCACCGTTAAGGTTGGCAATGTTTCCGGAAACGGAATCGTCCTTGACGACGCAACATTGACCGCTGAATCTAATATCGGCGGCAGCGCCGCAACCAGAGTGTATGGCAATTCCACCATCAAAGGTACGGTCGGAAACGTTCACGCAAACTGGACCGGCACAAAAGAAAATGGTCTCTATGCAGGATATACCACTGAAGAGATCGCTCTGACTCTGGATGGTGCCACCACTGGCAACGTGTATGTCGGCTCTGATACCGAAGGTTATGCCGCAGAACTGACCGTCAAAGGCGGCAGCAAGGTCGACGGCATTTATGAACGTGTCTATGGTTCAACTGTGATCACCGGTTCTGATAATGTGATTTCTTACATCAGTGCCAAAGGCAGTGTCTCTGTTGAAAATGCCAAAAACACAGAGATCACCGCAATGGTCGCTGAAGGTGCTGATATCACCGTCACCGATTCTAAAGTTAAATTTGCCATCGGCACCAGCAATTGCATCGAGCTTAATGAAGGCACCACAATGACCATTTCCGGTTCTGTGGTTGACATTCAGCAGATGAGCATCGACGCCGCAAGCGCTCTGGTGTTGAACAGCTCCACCATCACCATCGACGATGTTTATAATGATGTGGACCTCATCACCAACAACGGAACCATCACCGTTGATGCTCTCAGCTCCATCACCGCTGACACCATCGCCAACAACGGCACCATCACCATCGATGCTGCCAAATTTGAAGGCGGCATTGTGAAGGTCATTGATGTCAATACCACCTTTGGCGGCGAAATCAAACTCATCAACGGCGCTGAGAATGTCAGTATCTTCAGAGGTAATGACGGCGATGTCCTCCTTACCAATGCCACCAGCGACGCTCTGTATGTCAATGCCGCATGGGAAGGCAGCGAAATCGGCGATTCTGTGGATGGATTCGTTTTCGGGTTCAACGCCTTCGCAGAAATCAACGATGCTGTGGCTCTTGCTGCGACTGACAGCAAAGTGGGGACCATTACAGTGATTGAAGGCTCCAGCTCTGTTATCAGAGCCGAGGGTTCTGACCTTGACATCACCACCGGTAATCCCGACGGTCTCCTGATCGATATGGGCAACCACGGTATCAGCGTCGATGAAAATGGTGCATACACTCTCAACGGCTCCACCGAGTTTGATCATGATGCCGCTGTCGCCGGAGAGATCTGGAACTACGGCAAAGTCCTGACCATCGGTGAAAATGTCACAGTCAATGCTGATGTTCTCTTCAACATCATGGGCGCAACCACCAACATCGACGGTATCGTCAATGTCAACGGTGCTTACGCCATGTCCACCGACTCCATCAATGTTGACGGCACCCTGGCTATCAAAGACAGCCTGACCGTTGTCCCCGGGAGTGAGGGCGGTTCTCTCAATATTGCCGAAGGTGCACAATTCACAGCCGGCAATGTCAACATCAAGTATGACTCCTATAACACCAACATCGAAGGCAGTGTGACCGTTGACAAATTCACCTCTCTCGGTGATGTCACTGTGGGCAACAATGGAGCCTTCACATTCAAGGAAGCCACAGTCGGCGATCTGAATGTTACCACCGCATTTGAGGTGAAAGAGGCTTCTCTGACCGCCGAAACCATGAGTCTCTACTCCAATCTCGTCATCGACGGTCTGAAAGCAGGCGAAGCACGCGAAGTGACTTTGAGCGTCATCCCCGTGGGAGAAACTGAAGGTTTCACCGTCAAGATGAAGGTCGCCGCAGGAGCCACCTCCGCCGTTTACGACGGTACTGAGATCCCCGATGGCGACTACGATTTCACCGTCTTTGACGGCATGGAATCCATCAGCGTCAAGGGTGTTTCCGTCAGTGGCGGATCCTTCTCCGTCGCCGACTCCACCATTGATCTCGGCACCCTCAACGGCAGCGCCAATGTCACCGGTGAAAACACCATCAAAGTCGGTACCTTCAACGGCAATGCCGATATCGCAGGAACCAACGATGTCACCATCGGCACCCTCAACGGCAGCGCCGATATCACCGGTACCGCCGAGCTCAACATCGGCTCTGTCTCCGGCATCGTTGCCCTTACCGATGCTGCCGTGAGCGGCACCGTCGGCGGCAAGGTCGGTGTCTATGGAACCAAAAACACCATCTCCGGCGAATCCAATATCTCCACGCTCTATGTGGGTTATCCCGACGGTTACGCCGTAGAGTCAAATGTGGCTGTGGCTGTTACCGGCAATCTGACCGTCGGGAATCTGGTGGTCGGCAAGTACGGCACTCTCAATGTGGGCGACGCCGAAGGCGACAGAACCACTTTGAAGGTCACTGGAACTCCCAACAGGATCAATAACTCCACTGTCAATCTGGTCAACGCAGATGTGGAATCTGACAATGCTCTCAGCATGACCGGTCAGGTGGTCCTCGACAACTCCAGCATCAAGGTCAACTGGGAAGGTCAGATGAACGCAGGCGGCAGCGACGGCAAGGTGACACTGAAAAATGGTTCTTCACTGGAATACACCTCCTACTTCTACATCGGCGGTTACTATGAAACTCAGCCCGCTGAACTGGAGATCACAAGCAATTCCAAATTCATCGGAAAGACAGTTCTTACCAGTGACACGGCTGAGATCACCGTTGACGCCTCTTCCTTCTCCGCCACCAAGCTCAACCTCAAGGGTGCTCTTGATCTGACCAACGGCGCTGAAGCCACCATCAATAATCTTGTCATCACCGGAACCGGTGCTCTCAGCATCGATCTGGGATCCACCATCAGCTTTGCCGCTCTGAGCAACGCCGGTACCATCACCATCGATGCCACCGGTGCCGCCGCCGACATGATCAAGGTTCTGGATTACACCGGCTCTGCCGATCTGACTCTGGCTGACTACGGAACCGTTTCCGTTATCAATGGCGACTACACCACCATTGAGATCGACAATGATCTCTTCATCGTCAGCGGAGCTTACTCCGAAACCGATCTCATGGTCAACACCGCATGGACCGATGCCGCTTTCGGCGACAAGGTCGCAGAGGGTCGCTTCTTCGGAATCAACGCCTTTGATTCTCTCAATGATGTGGCAGCTGATGACACCCTCACCAAAGTGACCTTTACCGGTAAAGAAGAAATCAGCGACCTCACATTTGCCGCCTCCGCCCTCGAAATCGTGTTCCAGAGCGCAGAGTTCACCGGCGATCTGACCTTGAAGGGCGCTGAATTAAGCATCGACGCTGAAAGCTGGATCGACGGCACCATCACTGCCGACACCGGTCTCCACGTCTACGGCGGCGGAACCATCGGTGATGTCAATGGCGCCGGCAGATTCGATGCTGAATACATCACCGCAGGTTCCATCAGCGGTTTCTCAACCGTCAATACCGATGAGCTCAAGGCAGCAGCCATCACCCTGACCAATGGTTCTGATACCCTGAATGTCAAGGAAAACCTCACCGTTGAGGGCGCCATCGACTTTGGAACGGGTATCATCGACGAAATGGTTCTGGCTGAAAACGCCACTGTCACTGCCGGTGTCATCAACACCGTCGGCGCCATGTCCGTCACCATCGACCTGGGC
>JAZODE010000009.1:0-3312 GCA_045596885.1 Victivallaceae bacterium | reverse complement strand
GAACAAAAAAATGCCTTACTATGCTTGCGAAGCAAGCGCTTCATGCCCCAACGGGGCGCTTCATATTTTCCGCAGGAAAATGCTTCATACGGCGGAGCCGTGCTTCATTCGATCAGCGTTCACGCTGATCGAGCTATTGGTCGTAATAGCCATCATCGCCATTCTTGCGGCAATGCTGCTGCCTGCTTTGCAGCGCTCACGGGAAACAGCGCGGGCGATCAACTGCCTCAACAATGTCATGAACATCCAGAAGGGGCTTGCCGCCTACTCTCAGGATCACTATGACAGGATCATCGAGCACTGGCGGAAAGAGGAGAACAACTGGAAAGATTACTGGATCGGCAAATTGATCTGGAACGGCTATATCTACAACATCCAGCCCAAGATGGCTCTTTCAAGGTCATGGGTCCTGCTGAAAAGCAAGGTCATCTGCCCCACAGCTCAGGCGACAGGTTCAAAAAAGGGGTACAAGGCAGGTCTCGGCAGCGGTCTGGGCACCAGCAACGGCTTGAGCATCTGGATCGCCAACAAGAAACTCAACAGCTGGCGCTGTTCCCCTTCTCAGGTCCCCTATATCGCAAGCAATGCCGAATACGGTATCTATGTGGGGACCACATGGGATAAACGGACATTTCTGCACAACGGAACGGGACCTTACGCCTTCCTTGACGGCAGCGGCAGAAGCGTCAAGCGCGCCAATTCCCACATCCAGCACTTGAACTACTGGTATCACGGACAATATTCATGGAGGTGAAAAAATGAAAGTCCTTGCACTTTTCTGTACTGTTTTTCTGTTTTCCGTTCTCTCTGCGGAAGGAGTCCGCATCATTTCCGCCGACAAGGAGGCGGGAGCGTTCCTCAAATCCAAATTGACGCAGATCCTGGGGCAGAAGGATTTTTCCAAAGGCTCCCTCACCCTCTATGTAGGCAGGACTGCTTTCGGCAAACATCTGGACTTGAGCAAAAAGTGTCTGGGTGAATACGGCTACCGCATCTGGAGCAAAGACGGCAAAAATGTGGTCATCGCCGGTTCCACTCCCACAGGGACCCTTTTCGGTGCCGGGGATTTTCTCAAGCGCTTTGCCGGATGGCGGTACTTTTACCCCGGCAAAACCGGTGAAGTCCTGCCCGAACTGAAAAGCATTGTGCTCCCCGGGAAGCTGGATATCTGCGAAGTCCCCACCATTTTGCACTACAACTCCAGCGGCGGCAGCCGGGACTTTGTCTTTTCCCGCACCAAAAGCAGATTTATCTACTACGCCACCAATCACGCCATGGACAAGGTGGTCCCCCCTGCCAAATACGGTAAAACCCATCCGGAGTACTACCCTGTCCGCAACGGCAAACGCATCGATGTGACCAGATACAGCCGTGCTATGGGGTGGAACCCCTGTATTTCCAACCCGGATATGAAAAGGCTCCTTTCTCTCTACCTGAGAGGATTGAAAAAAAAGCACATCAACAACATGACCCTTTCGGTGAACGACGGCGGCGGAGACTGCCAGTGTGCAAACTGTACGGCTCTCTTTGAAAAATACGGCAACCAGTACGCTGAATTCTACAAGGCATGCAGCGATGAGATCGGGAAAAAGTATCCCGGCAAACTGGGGGTCTTCATCGCCTACGGCATCAGGAGCAATCAGGCTCCCCGGAACATCAAACTGGGACCCAATGTCATGGCTGTCATCTGCGGTGCCCGGGAGGGGATCTATGACAGGGAACTTGAAGCATGGAAAAATGCCGGAGCAGAACATATCGGCATCTATGATTACAACTACACCTTCGGACACGGGTACATGGTCCCCCGTTTCTACCCCCGTGATCTTGCCGCCAACTGGCGCAAGGCGGCGCAGTACGGACTCAAGGCTCTCATCCTTGAAGTCTACACCAACTCTGCCATTATTGACGCCCCCAGACTCTATGTGATGGACGAACTGGGGTGGAACCTCAATGTGGATGTGGAAAAAGTGCTGCAGGATTATTATGTGACCATGTTCGGCAAAGATGCCGCCGTTGATGTCAAAGGTTTCTACGACCGTCTGGAAGAGATCTTCTGCAGAAAGAAGTTCCCCAGTTACTACCACGACCGGCGCAAAGCTGTGCAGTTCGACAATTACACCCTTGAGGATCTCGCCTTTCTCCGGGGAGCTCTTGACAGGGGGCTGAAACGCACTCTTACCCCCATTCAGCACCGGCGTCTGGAGCTGCTGCGCAAAAGTTTTGAACTTTCAGCACTCTGTATCGAAGTCGCCGTCCGGGGGCGTGAAGCGGAAAAGATGCAGGGGGACCCTGAAAAGATCGCCGCATACGTTGCCGCCGGGTACAAGGCTCTGGAAAAACTCAAGAATTTCACCCTTTCCCCTGAGGACGAAAAAGAGATCTTCATTCCTCCCCGGCGCAAGAGGAAAAATGCCGATCCCTCACAGCTTGGCGCTTTCAAGGAGTTCCACATCCCCGGTCTGCTGCAGCCCATTCTGGACCACGGCAGTCTGGTTGCCTTCAACAATATTTCCCGCACTCTCGGCAAGGAAAAGGCGGCAAAGTTCTTTGAAAAGTACAAAACGCTTCCCCCCGCCCGTTGTCAGCTGGAAATGACAAAGGTGAAAAAGGTCAACATGCTCCCCAATCCCGGATTTGAGCTGAAGGTCGTTTCAAAGGAAAAGGACCGCAAAGGAGCTGTTGACTGGGAAAAATTCCCCGCTCCCTTCATCAGCACCTGGACCGCTGTCAATGCTGTTTTCAAACATGAAAAGAAGGTCAGGCACTCAGGGGAGTACTCCGGAATGATCGGCACAAGTGAAGGCAGCTCCTGTTTCGTGGGGCGGGCGAAGCTGATCCTGAAACCGGGCGCGTGGTATTGTTTCAGGATATGGGTCAGACACGACGGCAAAGTTTCTCCCTCAAGCCGGGGCAGTGCCACAGTGCGTTTTTATCACAACAACCGGAGCGTGGGGGCTCCCGTGACCACTGCAGGGATCCTTTTTACCCCGGCATGTCACGGCAAATGGCACTGTTACACCCGCTATTTCCGGGCGCCCGACATCAAAGGGGGCGTGCTTTCAGCGCAGTGGCTCTGCGGTGTCGATTCCCAGGGCGGTGATACCCCCATCTACTTTGATGATCTGGAGCTTTTCCGTCTGTCAAAGTAACTGCCGTTCCGCCTGAAAAAAATGGGGCTGTTGCAAAACCTTAGCGGGTAGTTTAACTTATGGAAAGTTGCCGATAATGTTTGGTCCACAGACTGAAATTACCTTAGCCGTGAATTCTACGCCGTAGAGGCTTATTATCCCCTCTAGCCGGTTGGCAGTCTGC
>JAZODE010000008.1:0-26028 GCA_045596885.1 Victivallaceae bacterium | reverse complement strand
CGCGGCGGGTCATATCAAGTTTGGCAAAACCAACATCTTTGAACTTATCCATAAAATCTCAACCCTTACTGCCGGAAAAAAGACATAAAAATGGTGGAACCAGACGGACTTGAACCGCCGACCCGGAGATTATGAGTCACCTGCTCTAACCGACTGAGCTATGGTTCCACTTTGGAGGTAATTTCAAAAGTCATTCAAAAAATGACAAAGATGCCATTCGCAAAGAGCTGTAAAGGGTAGTTTGCACTTGCTACCTGCAAGGTAACAGGCGCTTGTCCCGCCGTAGCTTTATGCGAAGGCGGAAAAACGCTCCCTTTGTCAGATCGAAGCGAGGGCGCTTTGACAATTTTGAGGAGTTTTGAAATTGCCTCTTTGGTAATACATATTATAATATAAACGCACAAAGGCAATATTGCAAGTCCGGCACAGTTTTTTTTCTCAACATTTCCTTGAACAGCTCTGTTTCCGGCAGAAAATGTCACCTTTTTTGATGTCAAAAGGGCAGCTCCCCGTCATAATTTTTTGGGAAGCCGCCCTTTGAGCTTGTTATCAGAGCTCAGTTTATCACTTCTTGATTTTGTACCCTTTGAATGTCATAGTGAAACTCACTGACTTGCCGGGTTCAATAAAGAAGGGGGTATTCCCTTTGATCCCGGGCTTGTTGCCGTAGAAGGAACGGAAAACTTCAAGGGTATAAAGTTTGAATTTGCCCTCATGGTTGCCTTTGGAGTTGTGCCACAAATAAGCGTAACTGATCTGCGGATCAAGCTGCCAGGTGAATCCGACCTTTTTCACAGGATTGAAAACGCCCAGCTCAGGCTTGTTGAGAGGCACGGAACGCTCTTCGTAGAAAACAGGATTCTTCAAGTCAAAGACCGTCGCCTTGAGCTTTTTGGAAGTCGGCACCACGATGGTATCAAACTGACAATCGGCAGCGATCCGGGGGCGGAGACGGCCGCGCCAGTGGAAATGGTAGTGGCTGGGATCGTCAGATTTGAACTCAGCCGGATACACATTGGCGATGGTGTAATCGATTTTCAGCTCAGGCTTGCCGGGAACGACGCTCATGATACGGGAGATCCGGAATTTACCGCCCCGCATCAGCATGGAGCACTCAAGAGCGATCCGTTTGGCTGAAAGTTCTTTCACAGAGACATCCCAGTCCACAGCGGATTCGGGGAGCACCTCTTTGGCGGCATCCTCATAACCGGCAAGGGAGGGAATGGTCTTGTGGGTGAAGGTATGGTAGAGTTTTCCGGCACGGACCTTCAAAGGCAGTGTCTTATGAAGATCTCCGGGGGCGAAAGTTTCCACGCCGAAAACCTTGAAAGAAACGATCCTGCCCCCCAGCTCCAGCAAGGTGAATTCGATCATGCCGTTGGAAATACGGAATCCGAAATTGCCGTGAAGGTTCACAGGGACGATCTTCATCTTTGACTTGGCTGGCAGTGTGGATTTGGCAAATTCATCAGCCAGATCCAGATAGTATCCTGCCCGCTCATAAAGGGCGTTGTCAAACATCCATTTGGACTGTTTGTTCATGGCATTGACAAGAGCGTTGGAGGAGTTCCTGACTGCAGCCAGACGCGCCTGCAATATCCTCCTTGCAGCTTCATTGAGCAAAGCGGCACACTTGCTTCTGTCGGCAGCGGTGTATTTCCCTTTTGAGGTGGCGGCGAGGAACTTCTTGAGAGCACTGCTGTCAAGTTTGTGCTTCGCCATGGTCTCTGCCGCAGTTTCAAGTTTCTTCAAATTGGCATCCCGCTTCAAGGTGAAGAAGAGGCTGCTCTTTTTGACTTTGCCTTTGTAAGAAACGGCAATATCAAAGGTATTGAGTCCCAGTTTTTCAAGGGACAGAGTGAAGGAAAGTTTTCCTTTGCTGATGACGCCCATCTTTTTGCCGTTGACCGAAACGACAGCGCCGTCGGGTCCCAGAAGTGTGACAGCGGCGCTGGTCAATTCCACAGCACTGTGGTTCAGAGGAACGGATTTGGTCAGGAAAGCAAAATCTTTGTCAAAATTTTCTATCTGACATCCGATACGGGAACGGACCTTGTAAAGCAGTTCCAGATCATTGGTAAAACCGAAAGGCAGTTGGGGCAGAAGATCACGGATCTGGGAGTAGACATAGTTTTTTCCTTCACCGGGGAAAGATTTGTTGACCTTCTTTTCAAGTATTGTCAAATAGTCCACATCATCCATGGACTCCCGCACCTGAGCCAGACGCAAGGTGGGGATCAGATTACCATTGGGGGTCACTGCGGGGAAGATGGTGGTGGCTTCACCGTTTGCGTGGGTCTTTTCAAGTTCGGTCCAGGGATTGACATGGGGACCGGGAGTAGCGGTGGTCTGCCACTTCAAACCGCCCTGACCGCCGTTGGCGTAAATCTGCCAGGCATAGAGACGGTTTTTGATGTAGTTGTGATGATCCAGGGGCTGAGCCCAGTTGTAGTACCAGATCTCTCTGCCTTTTTCCAGCTCGGGTTCCACATATCCAAAGCCGAAGGGCACACAGAAAACCTGAAAATGGGGCAGATCCTTATCCACTTTGTGAGGAGCAAAGAAGCGGAATTCCGGACATTTGGCACGGACAGCCCCCATGAATTTATTCAACTCTTTGTAGACTTTGGCAGGGGGTTCATCATAGATATAACTGAAGTAACGGGTATCTTTGGGCATGGTTTTGAGCCAGTGCTCGTGGAACTGTTTTGCATAATCTCCAGCCAGCTGGCGTGCTTTTTCAGAGAAGAGAGAGACACCGAACATGGTGGGGTATCCCTTCTTTTTGCCGAACCAGCCGCCGTTATCCCCTTTCATTCCCAGGATCGGAACTGTAAAATTGCGCATACCAAAATCGTTGTAAAGGCGCATGATCTCTTTGTCAAAGGCGCTCCAGTCTGTGATGGTGAGCTTATCGCCTTTGATGGTGTATTTCGGGGGAGCAGGGTAGATACAGACATTTCCTGTAATGCGGTGCTCCTTGAAGATCCGGGAAATATCGTCAGCGACGACTCTGCCGGGACGAGGGTCTGAATAGCCTTTTTTCGTTGCCGCAACATTGCCGTAGAAGAAGGTGCGCATGGTGGGGGTGTCGGGCAGTTCAAAGCCTCTGACCGTTACCTGCACAGGCACATTGCAAAGAAGTTTTCCTGCGGCGTTGATCCTGACATTTCCGGAGTAAACACCGGGCCTGGTGCCTTTGGGAACGAAAAAGCGCACGAAAAAGACGGTATTCTTTCCGGCAGGGGCGTCGGTGAACTTTTCAGGGACAATGGGGTCTGCGATCTCGCCCTTCAAAGTGGGATTGTTGGGGTTACGCATGGGAACATAACGCAGAACGCCGTAGCGTTGGATCTTTCCGGGGATAACTCCGGCTTTACCCTTGAAGTCAGAAATATCAAGAGAGAGCTGTTTGAGATCCTTCTGAGGGAAAACTGCCAGCTGGAAGGGTTCGCCTTCATTGGCAGCGGCAGTCAGCTCAACGGCCTTGCCGCTCCGGAGCCCCTCAGGGACGGCGGCAGCATCAATACGCCGGTAGTTGCTTTGCTGCCAGACAGTCACGCCGTTGGCGGTGGAAATAAGTCTGGCATTGGAATCTGCTGTGACAGCTTTTTTCACATCGCTTTCAGTGACCTTCACATCGTCAAGATAGATCTTGTAGGGCCCCCTTCCCAGCCAGATGGTCGTACTGAACTTTTCAGCAGTGGCAGGAGGAAAGAAGGAGACCTTCAACTGCTGCCACTTGCCCTGTTCGGCGCTGCCTTGAGGGAAAAGGTGGCTGTACTTTTTACCGGTAAGGAAAAAACTGACTCTTCCGGCGATTTTCAGATCAGGACCGCCCTGAGCGATAAAGTAGCGGAAACTGAACTCATACTTTTTACCTTTGACAACAGGGATGTTGTAAAGGTTGATCTCATGGCATCCATCCTTCCCGGCTTCCGTCAGCAAGGAATATTTCCCGGAAAACGCTTTTTCATTCTGCAGTCTCTCACGGACCAGATCTCTGGGAATCTTGAAGTTGCGTTTGCCATTGATGCTTGTGTAGCGGCGGCAATGAAGGGGCTTGATAGAGCTACCTTCAAAGTTTCCGGCAGGATAGATCTCCCGGGCACCGGCTCCGGGGAGCGCTGCAGCCAATACAGCGCAAGAAAAAAGGGTCTTATACTTCATAACAGTTCAACTCCTATGTGTGAAGTGTTTATTTTTCAACGATCCAGAGAGGAAGGATATAGCTTGTGGGATAAGTGGTGGCAATAAGGAAATTGCGGTTGACACTTGCCACATGGCCGTCAAAGTAGAGAGCGTTCCAGCTGTTGCCGCTCTGGTGGACCACCGGCCAGGAGGATTTGCTCATCATATTATCCTGCTTATGGTTAAGGTAGTGAGGATAACTTGTTTTTGCTGCATCCAGCAGAAAAATGCTTTTCCCCGGTTGGGGCAAAAAGGCATATTTCAATCTCTTTTCCTTTTTGCCGTTCCTCATTCTCTCTCTTCTGCCAAGGGCTCCCTGATGGGGGGCAAAGTCGATCTTTGCATTTCCCGTAAGATTGACTGAAGCATCCGGCAAAGGACGACCGGGACAGCTCAAGGGAGAGTTGCCCAGGAACTTTGAAAATTGATAATAACTGTAAGTCGCACTTTCCTTAAATTTCCAGTTGGCATAAGGCGCAAGCATTCTGTACCAGGAACCGCCGTGGATCGGGGGAGCATAGCCTTCGATCTTGCTGCCTTCAAGCCAGGCAAAGTTCACCCAGTCCTGATAATCATCGGCATAAAAGGCTGAATATTTCCCCAGAGTATTGGCGTTGTTGGTACAGGCGATGGAGTGGGCACGATCCCGCGCCTGCTGCAAAGCCGGCAGCAGCATGGCAGCCAATATGGCTATAATGGCAATGACGACGAGGAGTTCTATTAAGGTGAAGCTATTCAGCTTCACCTGCCCATGGGCAGAAATTTTCCAGCTCCTGTCTGTTTTTACGGCATCCTGTTTCAAATCGCAGGATAACTCTGTCAATGTAGATTTTCTTTTCACAGCATAAACTCCTTATTTCAATATTAATTCAGCTGCTTGCTTGAATATAAAAAGACTTGGCATATAGCAGACGCCTGTTCCAATGGGGGCTCCCGTAAAGGGGTTCAACTCCTGAGGGAGCGGACTGTTGTAGTCGATAAAGGCACGCATCCACTTTTTAAGGAGTCTTTCTCTTTCATCGGCTCTGCCGTAGCGGGGCAGCCAGATGGATGCACGCAAAGCGGTCAATGCCTGCGTGTTGCCGCCCCAGCAGTTGTCGGGGAGCTCCTTTACAAAAGCAGGATCGCTGATGGAAACAGAAGGAAAGGGGAAAGGTGTGCAAAATTCAGAAGGGTTTTCAAAGTAGCGCTTGTATTGGCGGTCGAACTCCTCCTGCGCCACCACTTCGTTGAGATAGAGACGGGTGATGTGTTCGGTGCGGTACTTGCGGAAACGCCCTGTTGCGTCCACATCGTAGTAATAATCATCCTCCGGATCATACAGATATTTCCGGATGGCACTGCGGGTCACTTCACTTTGTTCATGCCAGAAAGCCGCCTCTTTATCATCCCCCAAAGTTGCGGCGATCTCCCTCAAGGCAACTCTGCCCTGATAGCGCATGGCTGAAAGATCGGGAGCCAATATGGGCAATATGGCAAGATCAGGCATGGTTCCTGCATCGGGGTTTACATTGCGGGGAAGCCCCCCATCCCTTACTCTGGGGGAATTGTCATGCCCGGTATCATATTCGCAGAACATTTCCACCAGCCCCAGTTTTTTGTGATCCCGGAACTCTCCCAGCCACCTGTCGTATGCGGCAGCGGCACGGAAGATCCGCCTGAGATCCTCTTCGCCCTTTTCAAGTTTTCTGGCGATTTCAAAGGCACAGCGGGCAAAGGGCCAGATATTCTGGATCTGCCGGTAAAAGGCTTCGCCAGTGACCTTCACCCCCGCCGGAAAGAGACCGTTTTCTTTCTGGCGCTCCATAAAGATCTCAACTGCCGCCCAGGCACTTTCGGGAGCGATGTCTGCAAGGAAAAACCAATCCTGATTGTGCTCCATCCAGATACCTTTGTAGCAGGCTCCGGCAATGGGGAGCGGCACGGGGCAGCCGGTAAAATCCAGCAGATTCCCCCGGACAGCGTCGTCGATTTCAGACATACGCTGCCGGATATATGTTTTATCCGCTGAAGAGAACAATGTATCAGAAATCATAATAGACTCCTTGCTGCAGCAGTTGTTTTCAAATCATCCGGCGGTGAATTTACAAACCGTTTTAAGGAATTGCGCCACCAGTTCGGGCCAGACTTTGATGTTCTCGTGGGCTTCGGCAAGTCCCAATCCGTGAGGACCGTGGGCAAAGATATGGAGTTCAGCCGTTCCCCCTTTGCGCCAGATGGCATCGGCAAAAGCAAGGGAATTCTGAACCTTGACGCCGTCATCGGCGGTGTGCCACATAACAGCAGGGGGAGTATTCTCTTTCACATGGAACTGCAGCGAAAGTTTATCGATCTGCTCCTGAGAAGGGGTCTCAGTGCCTGCCAGATATTTGCCGCTCCCGGCGTGTCCGAAACGCTGGGGATCCACATCAATGACAGGGTAGCAGGGAAAGAGCGCATCAGGACGCTGCGGAAAAGCATCGGCACCGTCACCGAAAGAAGCGTCCACTTCGTCAAAGAAGACACCTGTTGAAGCGGCAAGATGTCCGCCTGCGGAAAACCCGCCGATGGCGATTTGATCGGGGATGATATTCCACTCAGCCGCGTGCTGACGGATGATCTTGATGGCACGGAAAGCATCCTGCTGGGGTTCGGGAAACTTGATGGTTTTGACCCGGTACTCCAGAACAAAAGCGTGGAACCCCAGAGCATTGAACCGTTCCGCCACGGGGTTTCCCTCGTGCCGCGCCCGGCTGCTGTAACCGCCGCCGGGACAGACGATCACTGCGCCCCGGAGGGCAGGAGTATCAAGAAGAAATGTTTCCAGATAGGGCATGAATTCCCCGGTATCTTTGCCGGGCCACAAATCAATACGCATAATGCTTTCCTCTAAATTTACATTAATGTAAAGAAAAAAACTTCAATTCACTGCCAGAGCGCGGGGAGGCAAATCCACGGAGTACTCCACACTTAAAACCCTTTCTCCACGGTAAAAGAGCCGATCATCTTCCACAGAGAAAAGTCCTGAAGCAAAATCCGACGCTGCACGGGGAAACACCACATGATCCCCTGCCTCTTTCAGTTTTTCGATGTGTCCAAGTGCCATTTCACGCAAAGGATCACAACACTTCTGCCCCGGCATGCGCTTTGCTTTGAATGCGGCAAGCTCTTCAAGGCAATAGCTTCCCTTATCGACTGCCAGCGTCTTTGAGACTCCAAGCACAGGACCGCCATCCATTTCTTTAGCGCCGCTGCCGGTGTAAGGCTGAACAAGTATGACGCTGCTCCGCAGGGACTCATCACCGTTGAGGATCGCCTTTTCCACGGGGAGCACATGGAGTCCGGCATAAAGACGCCGCCCTTCTGCATCCTCCCGGGTCAAATCCCCCGGATGCACATTGAGGCAGGGGATGCAGGACGCGATGTTTGAAAGGGGCACGAAACCCGCAAAACATCCGAAAGCCGGAGAAAAAGAGGCTACTTTCCTGTAAAGCTCATCGCTCCACAACTCTCTGAGTTCACACCGGCGGGGGGTGTCCAGTTTCGTTGTCTCCTCCCCATGCTGACGGTAAAATTCCTTTATATCATGTTCGACGACAGGGAGACCGTACTTCCCGGCGATCTCCCGTGCACGGGAGCTCTCAGGAGCATCGGTCACCAACACCTTCACATGATAAGCGGGGGCTTCCGCCCTGCGTTCAAATTCGATAAGGGCTTCAGCATTGCTGCCGGAGCCGCTCATAAAAATGGCACAAGGCACCTGTTTTTCAGTAAATTTATAACTTTTCATAATTTATAATATACAGTTTTATCGCCCATATTGCAAGACTGCTTTGCAAGATATGGAGAATTTTCCGGAAAAAACTTGAATTTTCAGTCAAGTTGTGGTATGTTACATAAATGTAATTTTTATACTCACGCAAAAGGTGTCCCATAAAGATTGCGTATTGTTTCATAAAGTCATAAAAAACACAGGAAAGGATATCACAATGTCTGAGGAACTGCAGAGCCTTCTGGAAAAAATCAACTCCGATGGCGTCATGAAAGCCAATGCTGAACGTGATGCCATTATCGCCAAAGCACAATCCGAAGCCGCCGCCATTATCGCCGCTGCCGAAGCAAAAGCGGAAGAATCACGCAAACAGGCTGCCGCCGATGCCGAGACACTTCAGAAACGCGCCGAAAGCGCCATCAATCAGGCTGCACGGGATGTGGTCCTCAAGCTGAAAGCTGAACTTGAAGCGCGTATTTCCGCTGCCGTTGCCGGAGCCGCCGAAGAGACCATGACTCCTGCATTCATGGCAGAACTGGTCAAATCTCTGGGAGCAGCCTTCCTTGCCGACCCCAACAGCGAGCTGACAGTCATCGCTTCTGTGAAAGACGCTCCAGCTCTAGATGCCGCTCTCAAAGGCGCCCTTGTCACCAGCTTGAAAAAACAGCCCCGTGTTCTGGCTGAATCCACCATCCGCGGCGGTATGGAGGTCAATTTCACCGGCAGTGAACTTTTCTTCGATTTCTCTACCGAAGCTCTGACCGCACTGCTGGCTGAATACACCGCCCCCAAGATCGCAGCTGTCTTTGCCGGAGAAAAATAAATTTATGCACTGCTTTCTCATAGCCTCACTCCCTGATCTTCAGCTGGATGCAGCAGCGCCCATGACTGTTGAGGAGTTTGACTTGATCTGCAAAGAGGAACTGAGCAGTGAAAAGTTTGCTGCCCTGACAGCTTTCGACGGCACTGTCGCCCCGGATTTCCGGGGCTCTGAAACATTGTCTGAGCTTTACAACGCATACGGCAAGTTTGAGCTTTATCTGCGGAACCGCATTGCCAAACGGCGTGCCGACAAAGCCGGGGAACAGCTGGAACTGCCTGATCCGCCGGAGTATTTCGGCGAATACGATTTCGCAGCTTCCGCTCTTGCCAATTCAACTGACCCCGCAGAAAGAGAAATGGTCATTGACAAACTGCGCTGGAACTTTATCGAAGAACAGCTCTTGTGCAAGGAATTCAGCTTTGATGCCATCTGCGCATACCGGTTGAAACTTGCCATCGTAAACAAGTACCGTCACCGGAAACTGGAACCCGGACGGAAAAACTTTGACGCCGCATTGGAGCGGCTTTCCCAGAACAACTTCCGACAGGAGTAACGATTTATGTCTGAAAATCTTCATTTGGAAAAAGTGATCGGCGTCAACGGCAATATGATCACCGTTGAATTCACCGCCGAAGTCATGCAGAACGAAGTGGCATACGTCCATGTGGGCGGCAGCCGTCTGAAAAGTGAAGTCATCCGTGTCCGGGGCAACCGGGCGGACCTGCAGGTCTTTGAAAGCACCGCCGGTCTCAAGGTGGGTGACGGTGTGGAATTCACCGGCGAACTCCTCAGCGTGGAGCTGGGTCCCGGTCTGCTGAAAAGAGTTTACGACGGTCTGCAGAACCCCTTGAATCTGCTGGCTGAACACTCCGGATTCTTCCTGCAGCGCGGTGTTTATCTGCGCGCCCTCGACAAGGAAGAGAAGTGGGAGTGGACCCCCAGCGCAAAAGCTGGCGACACCGTTGTCGCAGGCGACCGTCTGGGGTCTGTGCCTGAAGGTATCATCACCCACTACATCATGGTTCCTTTCAGCTATCAGGGCGAATGGAAACTTGAAAGCGTCACCCCTGCCGGTTCATACACCATCGACGACACCATGGCTGTGGCAGTCAACGACCGCGGCGAAAGACGCAATATCACCATGACCCAGTACCAGCCGGTGAAGATCCCCATTTCGGACTACGCCGAAAAGCTTCTGCCCGAAAAGACTCTGATCACCCAGCAGCGTACCATCGACACCTTCTTCCCTGTGGCTGTGGGCGGAACATTCTGTACCCCCGGTCCCTTCGGTGCGGGCAAAACCGTGCTCCAGCACGCTTTGAGCCGCTACGCTGAAGCTGATGTGGTGATCGTCGCCGCCTGCGGTGAGCGTGCCGGTGAAGTGGTGGAGATCCTCCGGGAATACCCTGAACTTGAGGACCCCCGTACCGGCAGATCCCTCATGGACCGCTCCATCATCATCTGCAACACCAGTTCCATGCCTGTCGCCGCCCGTGAAGCTTCTGTGTACACCGCTGTGACACTGGCAGAATACTACCGCCAGATGGGACTCAATACACTGCTTCTGGCAGACTCCACCTCACGCTGGGCACAGGCGTTGCGTGAAATGTCCGGCCGTCTGGAGGAGATCCCCGGCGAAGAAGCCTTCCCGGCTTACCTCGAATCCCTGATCGCAAGTTTCTACGAGCGTGCCGGTCTGGTCAGACTCCGCTCCGGAGACATGGGTTCCGTCACCATCGGCGGTGCTGTTTCACCTGCGGGCGGTAACTTTGAAGAGCCTGTGACTCAGGCAACGCTGAAAGTGGTGGGAGCATTTCTGGGACTTTCCCGTGAACGGTCCGATGCCCGCCGTTACCCCGCTATCCACCCCCTTGAGAGTTGGAGCAAATACCAGAGCGTCGTGGATTCAGAAGAGCTTTCCTTTGCCCGCAATATCCTGCGCAAAGGTGCCGAGGTCAACTCCATGATGAAGGTGATCGGTGAAGAAGGTACTGCCATTGAGGACTTTGTTATCTATTTGAAAAGCGAATTCCTTGACTATGTCTACCTGCAGCAGAACACCTTTGACGAAGTGGATGCCGCCAACGGTGCCGACCGTCAGCGCAACACCTTTGCACTGGTCCAGAGCGTTCTCAAGAGAGAATTCAATTTCACAGATAAAGATGATGCCCGGCGCTATTTCCTGGAACTCCGCCAGCTCTGCATGGATCTGAACTATCTGCGTGAAGACTCTGCGGAATACCAAAAACAGTACGCCGCGATCCAGCTTAAAATCAACGAATCCGGAGAAAAGAAAAATGCGTAAGGTATATCACAAGATCATTCATATCGCCGGTAACGTCATCACCGTTGAAGCAGACGGCGTGGGCTACAATGAACTGGCAGAAGTCACCAGCCGCCGGGGCACATCGCTGGCACAGGTGATCCGTCTTGACAACGGCAAAGTCTCTCTGCAGGTTTTCGCAGGTTCCCGGGGTATCGGAACCAATGACCAGGTCCGCTTCCTCGGACGCCCCATGGAGGTCTCAAGTTCAGAAAATCTGCTGGGCCGTGTCTTCAACGGACGCGGATTCCCCCGTGACGGTAAGCCTGAAGTCCTTTCTGACATGATCGCCATCGGCGCTCCCTCTGTGAACCCCGCCAAGCGTGTCATCCCCAGAAAGATGATCCGTACCAACATCCCCATGATCGATGTTTTCAACACTCTGGTCGAATCTCAGAAGCTCCCCATCTTCTCCATCGCAGGGGAACCCTATAACGAACTTCTTGCCCGTATCGCTCTGCAGGCGGAAGTGGATGTGATCGTTCTGGGCGGCATGGGTATCAAATACGACGACTATCTGGTCTTCAAGCGCACTCTTGACGAACACGGCGCTCTTTCACGCACCGTTATGTTCATCCACACTGCTGCCGACCCCACTGTGGAGTGCCTTATGGTCCCCGACATGGCTCTGGCTGTGGCTGAAGCCTACGCCCTCAAAGGCAAACGGGTGCTGACGCTTTTGACCGATATGACCAACTTTTCTGACGCCTTGAAAGAGATCGCCATCACCATGGAACAGATCCCCGCCACCCGCGGATATCCCGGCGACCTTTACAGCCAGCTGGCAGCCCGTTATGAAAAGGCTGTTGACTTTGACGGAGCCGGATCCATCACCATTCTTGGTGTGACCACCATGCCCGGTGACGACGTGACCCACCCGGTCCCCGACAACACCGGATACATTACCGAAGGACAGTTCTATCTGCGCAACGGTCGTATCGAGCCCTTTGGTTCCCTTTCCCGTCTGAAACAGCAGGTCAACGGACGCACCCGCAGCGACCACCGTGCCATCATGGACGCCATGATCCGTCTTTACGCCGACTACAAGAGCACTGTTGAAAAGCAGTCCATGGGATTCAAGATGTCCGGCTGGGACAACAAGCTCCTGAAATACGGCAAGCGCTTTGAGTCCGAAATGATGAACCTCGCCGTCAACATTCCTCTGGAAGATGCTCTCAACCTGGGTTGGAAGATCCTTGCCGACTGTTTTGAACCCGCCGAAGTGGGTATCAAAACCGACCTGATCGAAGAGTACTGGCCCAAGGAGGCCTGATCCCATGGCTGAAAAGATCAAGTTCACCAAACAGGAGCAAAAGAGACAGCAGGATGCGCTGAAGCAATTCAAGCGCTTTCTGCCCACTTTGCAGCTGAAAAAACAGCAGCTCCAGGCAGAGGTGCGCCGCAGTTCAGACCTGCTTGAAGACAATTTGCGCCGTCAGCAGGAACTGCGGGGCGCCCTCGCCCAGAGTCTGATCTTTTTCGGCGATACCGGCGCCGCCAGGGAAATCGAGTCAAAAGTCCGGATCGAAAGCATCAAATCTTCAGAGCAGAATATTGCAGGTGTCCCCATTCCGGTCTTTGAAGGTGTGGAGTTTGCCCCCCTTTCCATCGACCGCTTTGCCACCGACTGGTACTTTGATGACGCTGTGGATGCGCTGAAACGCGCCGCCGAACTCAAAGAGGAGTACAAGATACTCTACCGGCAGTTTGAACTTCTCTCTGAGGAGCTCCGCACCACCGGACAGCGTGTCAACCTCTTTGAGAAGGTCAAGATCCCTGAGTGTCAGGAAAATATCCGCAAGATCCGCATCATGCTGGGTGATCTTGAAACCAGCGCCGTGGCACGCAGCAAGATCGCCAAACGGAAAACCGCTGCCGCCAACTGAAATTTGACTTTGCTGCTATGAAAAATCCGGATCTTTATGTAGAAATCCTTGATACGACTCTGCGGGATGGGGAGCAGACCCCCGGTGTGGCTTTCACCCCCAAAGAGAAGCTTTCCATTGCAAAAATGCTCCGCCGTCTCAAGGTGGACCGCATTGAGATCGGCTCCGCCCGGGTCTCTGAAGGGGAAGCCGAAGGAGTCAGGAAGATACTGGATTGGAGCGAAGCCCATGACAATCCTGAAAAACTGGAGATCCTGGGATTCGTTGACGGCGGACGCTCTGTTGAGTGGATCAGAAACAACGGCGGCAAAGTCATCAATCTTCTTTGCAAAGGTTCAAGAAACCATTGCGAAATACAGCTTAAAAAAACACCGGAACGGCACTTTGCCGATATCCGCAAAGAGGTGGAAAAAGCAGTCAATGCCGGTTTGAAGATCAATCTCTATCTGGAGGATTGGTCAAGCGGTGTTTACGACTCTTTCGACTATGTTCTGACTCAGATCAGCTTCTTGAGGACTCTGCCCATCGAGCGCTTCATGCTTTGCGACACTCTGGGAAAACTCAATGTCTCAGGAGTGACCTCAGCTCTCAAGCTGATGCGCAGCGCCTTTCCGGAGCTGCGCTGCGATTTCCACGGTCACAACGACTACAATCTTGCCTGTGCCAACGCCCTTGCCGCCGTTGAATGCGGTATAAGCGGGATCCACTGTACCATCAACGGTCTCGGCGAAAGGGCGGGTAATCTGGACCTTGCACAGTTCGCTGTGGCTGTAAAGGATTTCACCTCCCGTTCAGTGCACATCGTGGAAAAGGAGCTCCATCACGGTTCCAGTATGCTTCAGGCGCTTTCGGGCAAACGATGTGCCTGGAATACCCCTGTGGTGGGCAGCGATGTCTTTACCCAGACTTGCGGCGTCCACGCCGACGGTGACAAAAAGGGAAATCTTTACTGCAACAAGCTGCTTCCTGAGCGTTTCGTGCGCCAGAGGGATTACGCTTTGGGAAAACTTTCAGGCAAAGCCTCCATCGACCGTACACTTGAGTTGATGGGCGAAGAGCTCCTTCCGCAGGAACTCAGAGAAAGAGTCCTCAGCGAAGTCATCCGGCTGGGGGACAGAAAAAAGGCTGTGACAGCGGCGGATCTCCCCTTTATCATTTCCGACATCATGCGTACTCCCGAAGCCGCCAGAGTGCGGATCGTGGACTTTGAAACGGTTTCTCACAGAAGCAGACTGCCTCAGGCACATGTTGTGCTTGAAATAGACGGCGTTCAAGTTGAAGGGGACTCCAGCGGTGACGGCGGCTACGATGCTCTGATCAAGGCGATCCGCAAATGTCTGAAAAAATTTGATCTCTCCATGCCCAGACTTTTGGACTATCAGGTCCGGATCCCTCCCGGCGGCAGGACCGATGCTCTGGTGGAAACCTCCATCACATGGAAAGGCGCCGACGGACGCAACATCGTCACCACCGGCGTGGATCCAGACCAGCTGGTTGCCGCTGTTGCGGCTACTGAAAAGATCCTCAACCATTTGATTCACGGGAAAAACAATGGGTAACGTATATATCATTTCCGGCAGCGACGATTTCAGCCGCAAAAAAAGAGCAAGGGAACTTGCACTCCAGCTGGGGGGGAACGATCCCGACGACCCCGGCATGGAGATCATCAGCTCCGACAGCGACACAGTAAAGCTGGAAGAGCTGGCAGTTCCTTTTGTGGAGTCGGTCCAGACGCCCCCCTTTCTTTCTCCCCGGAAACTGGTCTGGCTGAAAAATTTCCCTGATATGGAACTCCTTTCCAAAGCCGGTTCAGGGGAAATGCTTCTCAATACTCTCTGCGCCCCTCTCCCGGATGAGGTGGACATCATCATCGACGGTCCCGGACTTGACTTGCGGAAAAGTTACGCCAAAAGTCTGAAAAGTGCCGGAGCTCAAATCGAACTCTTTCAAATGCCTCAATCCGGCGACAAAAATTACGCCGAAAGCCGCCGCCAAACCCTGGAAAGTCTGGTGGTATCAGCCGGGAAACAGCTTGAAAGTCAGGCAGTCCAATATCTCCTTGAAACGGTGGGCGGCAGTTCTGCCAATCTCGCCAATGAGGTGGAAAAACTGATCCTCTACACAGGGGACGCCCCTCTTATCACCTTGGCAGACTGTCAGGCGATCACCAGCCGCACACCTGAAGCAGTTGGATGGGAATTTACCTCTGCCGTCACCGAAGGACAGGCTTCAAAGGCGCTGAAATTGTTGGATCTCCTTTTCACAAAAGACAGTGACATCATCCCTCTGCTGGCATCGCTTTCCAACGAGTACCAGCGTTACAGCAAGCTCATTCCCGCCATGCGTGAACTGGGAGTAACTCATGCGACTCCCCGTTCCTTTGACAATTTGCCGGGAGATGTAAAGAGCCGTTTCCCTGACAATCCGCTCCTCAAGTGTCACCCCTTCCGCGCCTACAAGATGTGTGAAGCTGCCCAAAAGCTGGGCGGGCACAAGATCGCAGAAAAACTCACAGCCATCCGCAACGCCAGCTGTGCGGCAGTTTCAGGAAACGGTGATGCCCGGATATTGATCGAACAGCTCATATTGAAGCTGTGCCGGAACTGAAAGTCCCTCAGACATGAATCCACTTTTTCCGGCAGCACTCCCCCTTGCCGCAGCATTCCAAATCCCGGGAAATGACAAAGGATTGCTCTGTATCGGCATTGGGTGCTATGTGCTCGTTATGTTAGGGATCGGTTTTCTGGCAAGCGGCAAGATCAAAACGCCTGAGGATTACCTTGTAGCGGGGCGCCGACTCCCTTTGTGGATGGCAACGGCAACGCTCCTTGCCACCTGGTTTGGCGCCGGTTCAAGTCTGGGAGTTACGGCAATGACCTATTCCAGCGGCATCAGCGGCGTTCTGGCAGACCCTTTCGGCGCTTCTCTGTGTCTGCTGCTGGCAGGACTTTTCATCGTGGGCGCTCTCCGCAGGAACAGGTGCTTCACCGTCACGGACATCATCGCCACCCGGTACGGTCCACGGGCGGGGATCTTTGCAACGCTCTGGATGATGCCGGTCTACATCGGCTGGCTGGGCTCCCAGATGTTGGGGATCGGAACCATCCTCAATTTGCTCACCGGTATCGACATCCTCTATGGAACCCTTATCGGTGCAGCCATTTTCCTTATCTACACCTACGCAGGGGGTATGTGGGCAGTCACTTTGACCGACATCGTGCAAGTGACTCTCATCATCGCCGGTTTGATGCTCCTCTTGCCGGGGACATTGAATGAAGCCGGGGGCTTTGGGAAGCTCTGGGTATCATTGAGTAAAGCGGATTTGAGTTTCGCCCCGCCAACTTCAAATGGCGTTACCACACTGAGCGATTGGAGCTATTACATCGGCAGCTGGATCGTCATGGGTCTGGGGTGTATGGTGGGTCAGGATCTGATCCAGCGTTCTCTTGCTGCAAAGGATGAAAAAACAGCTGTCCGCAGTTCCGTTATTTCAGCTTTCCTCTATTTCTTCATTGCCATGATCCCCATAGTCATCGGTTTTGCCGCCCGCATCGTACTCCCCAAATATGGAATCACATCTGAAACCATCGGCAGCAATCTTGACAATCAGATATTGCCCCAAATGGCACTGATCGTGTTTGGGAAACTTCATCCTCTGGTGCTGATACTCTTTTTCTCTGCCTTGATCTCAGCTATCATGAGTTCAGCTGACAGCTGCCTTCTGGCTGGCTCGTCACTTTTCTGCAACAACATCCTTAAACCCATCTTGCCGGAGATCTCAGATAAAAAATTTCTTCTTATCACCCGTATCAGCACCGTTGTTCTTCTGGCGGTCAGTTTGTTTTTTGCCATGAGTGTGCAGAACATCTATCTGCTTATGAAAAACTCCTGGGTAACTCAATTGGTGGTGGTCTTCATTCCTGTGGTCACAGCCATTTACCTGCCCAAAGCCTCCCCCCGCGCTGCCTGGGCGTCAATGGTGATTTCACTGGCGGTCTGGCTGGGGTACTGCGGATACTTTTTCATCAACGCAACAGGCAGTTTTGCAGAGATCATGAACAACTTTGACCGTCCTGTCACCTGCGGGGCGGTCTACGGATTTGCCGCGGGAGCAGTGGCATTTTTCAGCTGTTATGTCATAGAAAACATCTCTGAGCGTTTGAAGGAGAAAAGAAAAAATGAGTAACCACAAGATCATCGACTGCAAAAATGCGGCATTGTGTGCGATTCAAGTCGCTGAAATACTGGAAAAACCCGGAGCTGTAGCGCTTGTCCCTACCGAAACAGTCTATGGACTTGTGGCAAAAGTCAACGATGAGAGGGCTTACAAAAAGATTTTTGAACTCAAACAGCGCAGTGCCGCCAAAGTATTGGGTTGGTTCGTTTACGACTGGCGCGAACTTGACTCCATGGGCGTTCAGCTGGCGGGACTCCCTGAACAGCTGGCTGAAAAATATTGTCCCGGAGCAGTGACCATCATTGCCCCTCTCAAAGCAGGGGGGACTTTGGGATTCCGTTCGCCGGATCACCCTTTTTTGCGTGAACTGCTGAAACTGACGGGGCCGCTTTTCCAGACCAGCGCCAATCTTTCAGGCGCACCTGATCCCAAAGATGCGGCAAGCGCCCTTGCGGAGCTTTCAGGAACTCCTGACATCGCCGTTGACGGCGGCAGACTCCCTGATGACGCCGCAGGTTCCACCGTTGTCCACGCCGCTGGAGAGAGTTTGAAAATAGTGCGCCAGGGCAAAGTCATTGTGGAACTCCCCTGAAAAAATAAAACGCTGTTCCCCATAAAGGGCGCTAAAAAAAAAGGCTGCCGCATTTTTTTGTGCGGCAGCCCTTTTGTTTGGGAATTTTTCAGATATTACTGAAGGATACCATTGATTCCCAGCAGCTTCTGGATCATCGGAGAAAGTTTGATGAAAACAGGAGCAAAGACGATACAGACCATGCTCATCAGCTTGATGAGGATGTTCAGCGCAGGACCGCTGGTATCTTTGCAGGGATCACCGACAGTGTCACCGATAACAGCAGCACCGTGGGTGGGGTTCTTGGAGCCGTCGGGAAGCTTTTTGCCGCCGTGAGCGCCGTTTTCGATGTATTTCTTGGCGTTATCCCAGGCACCGCCGGCGTTGTTGAGCATGGTGGCAAGGACAAATCCGGCAGTCAGACCACCGGCAAGCAGTCCCATGACACCGGGGACACCCAGCAGGAGTCCGGTAGCAACGGGGATGATGATGGCAAGCAGAGAGGGAACCAGCATTTCGCGCTGGGCTCCTGCAGTGGAGATGGCGACGCAGCGGGCATAGTCGGGCTTGGTTTTGCCTTCCATGATGCCGGGCATTTCCTTGAACTGACGACGGACTTCTTCAACCATGGAACCGGCAGCGCGGCCCACAGCCTTCATGGTCATGGCGCAGAAGAGGAAGGCAGCCATACCGCCGATGAAGAGACCACCGATGAGCAGGGGGTTCATGATGGTGAGCTGGAGCTTGTCAACAAACTCAAGAATGGTCATACCGGCTGCCTGAGCGGCGTCGATGCCTTCACCGAGACCGTCAGAGAATTTACCCATCCAGATCTTGCACTCTTCGATGAAGCTGGCAAGAAGAGCCATGGCGGTAAGAGCGGCAGAACCGATGGCAAAGCCTTTACCGGTAGCAGCAGTGGTGTTGCCCAGAGAGTCCAGAGCGTCGGTGCGTTCACGGACATAGGAGGGCATTTCGGACATTTCAGCGTTGCCGCCGGCGTTGTCGGCGATGGGACCGTAAGCGTCAGTGGCAAGAGTGATACCCAGAGTGGAAAGCATACCGACAGCGGCAAAACCGACGCCGTAGAGACCGCGGGCAAAAGCACCGGCAGACTGTTCAAAGCCCCCGGCGAAACCGTAGGCGCAGAGAATTCCGAGGACGATGGTCACGACGGGGATCCAGGCGGAATACATTCCGGTGGCAAGACCGTCAATGATGGTGGTGGCAGGTCCCATCTGGGCCTGAGCAGCAATACCCTGAGTGGGTTTGTATTCGCTGCTGGTGTAGTATTCGGTCCCCTGACCGATGATGACACCGGCAAAGAGTCCGGCGACCACGGAGCCGAAAACGCCCCAGGAGATGAAGCCCATGTATTCAAGGAAAACAAGAGCAACCAGGATCAGGATGGAGCTGCCGAGAGTTCCGGTCAGCAGACTGCGGAGCAGCTGCTTCTGGGTGGCACCCTCTTTGCAGCGGACAAAACCGATACCGATGATGGAAAGGATGATACCGATACCGGCAACGATCATGGGAGCAAGGACCAGCTTGGTGGCTTCAGTCACGTCGCCCTGAGCAGCAGAGGTCACAGGAGCGATTTTGTCAGCGGCGGCGACAGCAGCTTCACCGGCGCGTTTGGCAAGACCGGCGGCTGCCTTCATGCCTTTGTTGCCTTCCACAAGATCAGCGATCTGAGTGGCGCTTTCGGTAATGGCGGCAGCAGCTTTGGTGGCGACTTCTTTAGCACTGTTGCGTGCGATCTGAGAAGCCTCCTGAGCGGCGACAGCGGCACCGAGAGCAGCGGTGGCAAGGATGGAGCCGCAGTAGGATTCGTAGAGGTCGGCGCCCATACCGGCGACGTCACCCACGTTGTCACCCACGTTGTCAGCGATGGTTGCGGGGTTGCGGGGGTCATCCTCGGGGATACCGGCTTCGACCTTACCCACAAGGTCAGCACCCACGTCAGCGGCCTTGGTATAGATACCGCCGCCCACACGGGCAAAGAGAGCCTGAGTTGAAGCACCCATGCCGAAGGTCAGCATGGTGGTGGTGATGGCGACCATCTTTTCGATGCCGGTGCAGCCCTTATGGACCAGTTCAAGTCCGCAAAGGCTGAAACCGGTTGTCATGTGTTCAGGGGTAAAGACCAGCTTGTCAAGAATAAGATACCACAGACAGATATCCAGCAGACCGAAACCCACGACCACCAGACCCATGACGGCTCCGGAACGGAATGCGACCTGAAGTCCGCGGTTGAGTCCTTCGCTGGCAGCCTGAGCGGTACGGTTGGAAGCACGGGTGGCAGTTTTCATACCGATGTAACCGCAGAGACCGGAGAAGAAACCGCCGGTCAGGAACGCCACAGGCACAAAGGGGTTCTGGATGCCCATAAAGGCAAGAACTGTAAAGATTATAAAGAGAATGATGAAAACGACACCCACCACTTTATACTGGCGGTAGAGATAAGCCATGGCGCCTTCGCGGACATAACCTGCGATCTCTTTCATCCGCTCAGAACCTTCGTTGGCGGCGATCATTTTCTTGTAGAAGCTGCCTGCCATGAGCAGAGCCACGATAGCTGCAAGAGGTGCGACATACCAAAGCGTGGGGAGTCCCCAGGTGGTGTCAAATTTGTTCAGAGTCTCGTCAGAAATACCCATGTACTTCTGGGGAGCCTCTGCCTCAGCTTCAGCCTTAGCAGCAGCCTTAGGGGCAGCTTTTTTGGCTTTAACTGCTTTTTTGACTTTGGGAGCACTTTTGGCTTTGGCGGACACCGCTTTGACAGCGGGTTTGCCGGACTTCCCGGCGGGGGCGTTCGCATCGGGCGCGGCGGCAAGGCCGAAGCACAAACCGATGGCGAACAAGGCGGACAACACTACCTTTTTCATAAAACAACTTCCTTTGTTTTTTTTGTTTGGGAACACCCTTTTTTTAAGCTGTTCCCGGTTAAACACAAAAAATCCCTGTACATAAAATAACATCATTTGTCAAATATTACAAGAGCCTTTAAAAAGAAAACTATTGAGAAAATCGCATTTTATTTGTCTTTTTCGTTTTTCACCTCTTTCCATAAAAATAAAACAAAAAAAGATTTTTGCCTCTTGACTTATTCAAAACGGGTGCTATATTAACATTGATAATACGATTAATCAACACAAAGGGATAGTATACTTATGCCGCCCACCATGAAAGATATAGCCAAAGCAGCCGGCGTTTCCCAACCGGCTGTGTCGGCGGTGCTGAACAACCGGGGCAACTGCCGGGTCTCTCCTGAAACCCGCAGCCGTATCCTGCGCATTGCGGAAGAGCTGGATTACCATCCCAATCAGGCGGCGCGTCTTCTGAGAGGTCAAAAAAGCAATACCGTTGCCATTTTTACAAGCTTAAGTGTATCTTCTCTTCAAAATGAAACATTGCAGCAGATTTCATTGAAACTCCAAAAGCAAAAGCTGACCAGTTTTCTGGTTGCCGCAAGGGACAATGAGGATTTGCGGGAACGGTATCTTGAGCTTCTTTCCCGCAGCATTGACGCCTTGATTTGTTTCCACATCGACTTTAACTTTGACCGCTCCATATTAAAACTCCCTCAAGTCCATGTGGGGGTGGAGGTCCGCGACACGCCTGACATTATTCAGGATCTCAAAGGCGGAGGCGCTTTTCTGGCGTCACACCTTCTTGAGCACGGTCATAAAAACTTTGTTTTTCTTACAGACAAACTTTCCTCCAACGCCTCAAAATACGAAGGTGTACGCGAATGCCTCGCCAGCTCTGGTAAAAATACCGCTCTTGAAGTTCTTGAATTTTTTCACGATACCGGGATCGTCAGCAAGATCCTGAAGGCAGTCAGTTCAGGAGCGACTGCCTTTATCTGCACCAACGATCACATCGCCTCACGGCTTTGCCGGGTGCTCAAACAGCACAACATAAAAGTCCCGGAGGAAATCGCCGTAACAGGTTTTGACGGTATGGCGTTTACTGAATATATGACTCCTTCCATCACAACCATGCGGGGTGATCCGGAAAAAATCGCTCAGGCGACCGTGGAGCTGCTGCTGGCAAGGATGAAAGATCCTATGTTCTCTGCCTCCATCAAGATCCCCGTCAACTTTCACTGCGGCGAAAGCTGCGGATGCAAGATAAAACAGGAAGATAATTTCTTTTTTGAAACAATGCCTGCGGTCATTACACCGCAAAAACAACAGGAGAAGCTCCAATGAAAAAACACGCCTTCACCTTGATCGAACTGCTTGTCGTCATAGCCATTATAGCCATACTGGCAGCCATGCTTCTGCCCGCTCTGCAGCAGGCGCGCGCCAGAGCCCAAACGACCGCCTGCCTCAACAACTTCAAGGAACTGGGATTGGCGGTAAATCAATATCTTGCCGACAACCAGGACTGGTTCTTCAACACCTGGAACAGCGGTGTCGGCGGCTCATACGGTGCCGCGACCGGAGGCTGGGCACTGGGTGCGCCTGAAAATTCCTCTTCCTCAGGTATCAAGAAGGGGCTTCTGGCTGTGTATCTGGGACATAATTCCGTCGCCTATCTCGGCAGTGTCACCAGAGTCGGAGCCACTGTTTACAGAAGCCGGATTGCCTGTCCGGAGCATAACCCGCCTGTTATTGAAAATGGAGTCACTTACTACAGCTTCATGCTCTCCCAATTCTGCACCAACAACGCCATCCGGCTTGCCAAAGTGCTCAGACCTTCCCGTACCACTCATATCGGCGAGATCTCCCATACAGGTATGGGTGGATACTATTATGGTGATGTCAATGAAACAAGCGGCGCCAAAAAGTCCATACTCTACCCCAGGCACAACAAAGCTCTCAACATCACCTACATGGACGGACATGTAAAAACTTTGCCCTTTTCTCAAGTTCCCCTTGAATCCCGCAATCCCGGTAACTTCAACAACTGTTTCTGGCGCGCCTGGCCCGCCGACAGCACAGCGGCAAACATCGGCAGATTCAACAGATATTGATTTGGACAATATACCTTGAATTTTAAAAAGTAGAAAATAAGGAAAGAAAATGAGAAAACTGTTATTACTTGCGGCAGTGTTCGCCGCCGCTGCGGTGTGGAGCGTGGAACTGCACCAGCTCCCCCGGAGCATCAAGTTTTCGGGGAAAGTACAGAAAATACATTCTGTCACTGTGGTGAAAGACACGTTCAACGAATCAAGCCGCCTTGCTGCCGGTGAATTGCTTTATGCCTTAAAGGTGATTTGCGGCTTTGAGATCAAAGAAAGCTCTGCTCCTGTAAAAAACGCCTTCAACATCGTCATCGGTCACGGAAAACTTGCCAAAGCCGCCGGGATCACTGATGAGATGATCCCCCAAGAGGGCTTCGTCATGCTGCGGAAAAACAATGTTCTCTACATCGCAGGCACTATCGGAGCTCTTTTCGGCACTTATGACTTTCTGGAACGCTTCTGCGATGTACGCTATTACTTTCCCGGTAAATACGGCACTTTGATCCCCAAAGGCAAGGGGCTCCACCTGCCTCAGAACATCCATATCGTTGACCGTCCGGACTACCTCTACCGCCACCTGGTTCTGGGCAAACCCAAATGGTATGAAGACAGACAATATTATGAAGGGGGCGGAAAAACGCCCCGTATCGTGCTTCAGAACCGCCGCTGGCGTGACGGACGGGTCCTTTATCCTCTCATCCACTCTCTCAATCAGCTGGGCATGACCCGCCGTTTCGGGAAGACCAATCCTGAATTCTTCGCCCTTATGCCCTCAGGCAAACGCTACAACACTCCCGAACTGCTCCACACGGAACACTTTTGTTTTTCCAACAAAGGTTTCGTTGATGAGGTCAAAAAAGATGCCATTACCTTCTTTGAAGGCAAACACCCTAAAACCCGTGACATCCGTATCAACGGGGGCAGACACGGCTGGAGCTGGACTCTGGCAGGGAATTTCAAGAGCGGCAAGTTCTTCGGGGTGATGCCCAACGACTATCTCTACTGGTGCTGCTGCAAAGATTGTGCAAAAATCGCCCCCGGAGAGCGTACATATGTCAAAGATCCTCAGGCGGTCAGAGCCATCGGCAACAAGGTCTGGGCTTTTGCGGCAGATGTCGCCAACATGGTCAAGGCAAGAGGATACAAAGGCGGTATCGCCATGATGGCTTACACGCCTTATAAATTTGTTCCAGACATCCCTCTGCCTGACAATTTGCTGGTCCAGCTTGCCATGACCGGCAGTACTGCCAACCCCACGGAGATGAAGAAAAACGACGCCTATCTCAATGCCTGGTGCAAAAAACTCAACAGCAAAGTCTTTGTCTGGACCTATCCCGGCAAACACATGCGTAAAGACATTCCGGGGATCCCTGCCATGGCGCACAACCGTGTGGGCAACTGGTTCAAGGAGCGCTCCGACAGGATCAACGGCGCCCTCTTTGAATGTGAATCCGACCAGTGGATCTTTGCCTACCTCAACTGTTACATGTTCCTGCGGGTCTCCTGGGACAGCTCCATCGACGTCAAAGCAGTTTTGAAGGAACACTTTGACCGGATGTTCGGCAAAGGCTCCGCCGAAATGCAGAAAGTTTACGACGAACTGGAGCGGCTCTGGTGCGAAAAGGTGGTGGGAGACACCATGGATTCTCCTCTGGGTCCCCTCACCCGTATTCCCATCGACATCGAACTTTGGAACGAGATCTACTCCCCCAAAAAACTTGCTGAACTGGAAAAACTGGTTGCCGCCGCCGTAAAAAAATGCGGCAAAGACAAAGAAGCTGCCGAGCGCTGCCGTTTCATGGGGGAGAAACTTGTCGGTCCTCTGAAAGAGGCTGAACAGCTCTTCCGCCGCAATCAGGATTCAGTGCAGGATTGGAGCTGCCGCCTGAACGAAAAGATCTATCTGCGCCCCTATCGTATCGACTACAACGAAGTCAACACCGTGGTGACGCCCAAAGAGACCAAAGACGCCTTTATCTTCCGTTTCGATTGTGAAGAGCCCTTTAAAGACAAAATCAAGGCGGATTACACCCCCACCGGGAGCTGGGAACTCTTCCGGGATTCTGAGGTGGAAGTTTTTATCAACCCCTCTGGCGACCGCCGGAACTATATGCAGCTCATGGCGAACTGCAATGGCGATCTTTTCACCGGACACTATAAATTCGGTATCGACAACTACCGCTGGCTGCGTCCGGTCGAGGGGATAAAAGTTTCCGCCGGAAAAAACGCAACCGGATGGTTTGCTGAGTTCACCGTTCCCAAGAAGATCCTGGGGAATTACAACAAAAAAGGATTCCCTGTGAACTTTGCCCGTCACCGTGTCCTCAACGGCATGAGCCCCGGCAACGGATTCAGAGAAAGATACTATCACTGGGGTCCCACTCCCGGACGTTCTTTTCATCAGGTGGAACGCTACGGCACTTTGAAACTTGCCAAGAGCCCTGCCCCCATTGTCCGTGACGGTGATTTCACTGAAAACACCATCAAGCGCGGTCATGTGCTGGGACCGTGGATCATCTGGCGTTCCCAGAAAAAGACGCCTCAGAATCAGCCTGTGGAACTGGACAAGAAAATCTTCATCACCGGCGGCCGCAGTCTGCACATGAAGAGCACCGGCGGAAAGATCGGACTCATTCAGGAAGCCCAAAATCTTAAACCCAACAAAAAATACACCTTCTCCTTCTTTGTCCGCACCAAAGATGTGCAGACAGGACTGGGGCTGGGAGTCGCTCCCAGAGTGGTCTGGAAAAACAACGGTATGCGCCCCTTCCCTCCCGTTTCCGGAACCCGCCCGTGGCACCGGGTGGCGGTGGAATTCAAAACTCCTGCCCAACTGCCGGCAAAGCCCTGGATCTACATCTGGTTCTGGGGCAAAGGCGAAGCATGGGTGGACCACGTTTCCATCGAGGAACTCCCCTGAGAAGTTCTTCTCAAACTCCAACCGTTTCCGGTCAGGCACTTATGGACCGGGAACGGTTTTTTTATGTTCGAGAGGTAATTTCAAAAAAATGGCAATTTTTTCATATCAGCACTTGACTTTTATATTTTCAAGTGTATTTTAAACATCGTTGACCAAAAATAATACCAGATAAACATTTCTTTTTTACTATGAGCAAAAGCAATACCGTTTACAAAGAACTGCTGCGTCGTATCAACCACGCTGTTTACCGTCCCGGGGAAAAACTGCCCAGTGAAATCGCCTTTGCCGAGGAGTTGGGGATTTCCCGGGTCACTTTGCGGATCGCTCTGAAACAGCTGGTCAGTGAGGGGATCGTTGAAAGTTACGGACGCAGCGGCAATTATGTTTCAATGAATATCCCCGGCAAACGTT
>JAZODE010000007.1:0-10601 GCA_045596885.1 Victivallaceae bacterium | reverse complement strand
TTGTCAAAGCGCCCTCGCTTCGATCTGATAAAGGGAGCGTTTTCGGCTGTTACCTTGCAGGTAGCAGCCTCAAACTACCCTTTACAGCTCTTTGCGAATGACATCTTTGCCATTTTTTGAATGACTTTTGAAATTACCTCTATGGAAAATACAAATTCAAGAAAGTGTTGACACAAACAACAACTGTGAAGAAAGAGCGCCTCAAAGCAAAAAGGAAAGAGCGCACCTCTTCCTTCCGGGCAAAAGAAAAAGCCGCGTCAAGTCCCGGCAGGGATATAATTCAGTGAGAGCATCCACTTGCGGCTGCGCCCCACATCAAAGTTTCTTTTTTTCTCAGGATCCATAGATCAAAAAATGTTTTTCTGCTTTGTTTCACGGTTTCACTGTAAGATAACACCGTTTTGTGCAAATTGCAAATCCATAAACCTGTTTTTTTCTAAAGTTCCCTTGATTTTTTCCCGGAACCTCTTATCTTGATTGTTGCGGTACGGAATCAGCCGCCGCAAAAAAAAGAGGAGGATCTTTTATGAATCTGCTTGCCAGACGGGAGAATGAGCTCCCCGTGGAACTGGAACACACCTTTCCCGGTGTGGAGGAGTTTTTCCGGAGCATCTTCGGGAGCCCCGATCCCGAACTGCTCCGCCGTCACCATCCCTGGGGCCCTGTCCACGATCTGAAGGTGGGCGAAAAAGAGGTGACACTCCTTTTCGCCTGCCCCGGACACAAGGCGGAGGACTTTGATGTGGAGATCACCGGCAACCTCATCAGCGTCAAGACCTGCTGTCACTGTGAAGATGAACATGCAGGGGAAAAACACAACTACATGTTCAAAGAGCGTGCCTGCATGAGCTTTGAAGAGTCGCTCCATTTGCCGGTCAAGGTGGTGGGCTCAGAGGCAAAGGCTTCTTACGAAAACGGCGTGCTCCGTGTGACGCTCCCCCGGGAGCTGAAAAAAGAAGCACAGCCCCGTACCATCAAAGTCGCCTGCGGCAAATAAGTTTCAAGAATAAAGAAAAGGAGTCCTGTCTATGAAAAACAAGGAAAATAAAGAGAAGGTCCACTCAGGGGAATTTGTAACGCTCCGCCCCCCGGCTGATGTGGAAGACACCCCCTCAGGCGTTGAGATCGCCTTTGAAATGCCCGGTGTCAAAACCTCGGACATCCAGATCGAAGCCGGAAACGGCATGTTGAAGATCGAAGGCAGAAGCACTCTCCAGCGCAAGGGTCTGCCCGTCGTTTTCAAGCGTTCTTTCTACATCTCAGATGCGGTGGATCTTGAGAAGATCCAGGCAAGTGCCAAAGACGGCGTCCTGACTCTGTCCCTGCCCAAAGCAGCACACGCCATCCCCCGCAAGATCACCGTCAGCTGATCTGCGCCCATAAAAAAGGAACTGCCTCTTTCCCTTTTCAGGGGGGGCAGTTCCTTTTTTTTGACTCTGAAGCGGAAGATCAGTCGCGGACGCGGTTGTCGATGACCCGTTTGGCTTTGCCTTCGCTTCTGGGGATGGAACCGGGAGCGACCAGGGTGAGAGCCACGCGGATACCGGTAACGGACTCCACCATGGCAGAGACCTGGCGGCGGAAGGACTCCTGATTGTCGCCCAGTTCGTTGAATTTTTCCTGAGAAAGTTCAACGTCAACAGCCACATTATCCATACCCTTTTCGTTGGAAAGGGTGATCATGTAGTTGGGGGTGGTTCCCGGAACGCTCAGGAGAGCGGCTTCGATCTGTGAGGGGAAGACGTTGACACCGCGGATGATGAACATATCATCGCTGCGTGAAGAGATGCGGTCGATACGGCGGATCGTTCTGCCGCAGGCGCAGCGTCCGGGGATGATCCGGGTCAGGTCGCGGGTCCGGTAGCGGATCATGGGCATGGCGTATTTGCTCAATGTGGTGAGCACCAGTTCGCCGAATTCGCCGTCGGGGAGGACCTTGCCGGTGTCGGGATCGATGATCTCGGGGTAGAAGTGGTCTTCATAGATGTGAAGTCCGCTGTGGCAGGGACATTCGATAGCCACACCGGGACCGATGATCTCGGAAAGTCCGTAGATATCAAATGCTTCGATACCGGCGTTTTCTTCCACATACTTGCGCATTCCTGCGGTCCAGGGTTCGGCGCCGAAAATACCGGCACGGATGGGGAGTTCACGCAAGTCGATGCCGGTCTTGGCGGCTTCGTCGATAAGGTGGATGAAGTAAGAAGGCGTACAGCAGATGGCGTTGACGCCGAAGTCACGCATGAGCATGATCTGACGGCGGGTGTTGCCGCCGGAGGTGGGAACAACGGTCGCCCCCAGATCCTCGGCACCGTAATGGGCGCCCAGACCGCCGGTGAAGAGTCCGTAACCGTAGGAGACCTGAACGATGTCGGAGTTGGAAAGTCCGCAGTTTGCCATGGCACGGTGAACCACCTCGGTCCAGACCTTGAGGTCCTCTTTGGTGTAGGCGACGACGATGGGTTTGCCCGTAGTGCCGCTTGAGGCGTGGAGACGGACCACCTCGGACTGAGGCACAGCCAGCAGACCGAAGGGATAGGTGTCACGCAGATCCTGCTTGACCATGAAGGGGAGTTTGGAAACATCGTCAAGAGTCTTGATGGAATCGGGGGTGAGATTGTACTTTCTCATGCGGTTGCGGTAGAACTCCACATTGTTGAAAGCGTGGCGGATGATCTTCTTCATCCGTTCCAGCTGCATGACTTCAAGATGATCGCCGTCGATGAAGTCCATGGCGTAGAGATTTGATTTTTTGTCCATGATATGTAAACCTTTCTGATTTGCTTACTTAAACATTTCCTGAAGCCAGGCGGCGCGGTTGCTGGTGATGGCATCCACCTTGAGATCAAGGAATTTTCTCGCCACATCGGGAGTATCCACAGTCCAGACGGCGAAAGAGAATCCTGCGGCACGGACCTTTGCCACATACTCTTCGTCGATATTATCTGCACAATAGATATCCACACCGTCAGCGTGGCAATTTTTCAGTCTTTCGATGACCTCTTCTGCGGGAGCAACGGGTCTGCCGCCCACCAGAAGCAACGCTTTGCGCTCGGGGGCAAGCTCCTTGTAGAACTTGACAACAGCATCGTCAAAGCAGATCATGACGAACTGCTCTTTGGGGATCCCGCAGTTGTCAACGATCCGGATCAGTTCGGGCGCCATATTGAGGTCGCCTTTTTTGATTTCCACATAGTATTCCCGTCCGGGTCCCAGATAGGGGAGCGTATCGGTGAAAAGGGGGATACGGGCACCGGCGTAACCGGCTTTGCCGTTGGAAACATCTATGCACTGCAAGCCTGCGTAAGAGCTTTCGGAAACACTTGCCTTGATAAAGTGCCCGGAGACCCGCCCCGTATCGCCGTCGTGGTTGCAGACCACTTTGCCGTCATTGGTAAAGTAGATGTCGCACTCCATGCCGTCAGTTTTCTTTTCCTGAGAGAGCCGGAAGGCGGGCACAGTGTTTTCCGGAGCGTCGTAAGACTCTCCGCGATGAGAGATCCATTTGGTTGCCATAACAGTAAAAACTCCTTAAGATTCAGTCAATTTTCTATAAGATAGCACCGTTTTACTGTTTTTTCCACCGTTTCACAGCAAAAAAATCATAAAGTTGCAACTTTTTCAGGGGAGCTCCACTCTCTGATAAGAGCGGGGAGCCATTTTTCCTGAAAGGTTTTCAAACTTCCACTCCTGTTCATGGGGGGTGTAGTTGGCAAGGATCAGGCACCTTCCCCCTTCGGAGCTTTGCCAGACACTGTGGCAGATGGCGGGGAGAGACTCTTTATGGATCGTCCGCAGATGCTCCTTGTGGGTGAAGATGCCCCGGACGATAAAGTCCACGGGGATCTTTGCACACTCAAGTTCCCCGGGAGCTGCCATCTCAGCACCGTAAAGCACCTCACGGTTCTGATAGTAGAAGTGCGCCGTGTCAAGGATATATTTGTACACATCAGCAAATTGGGGGTCTTCGATGTGCTTCATCTGAAAGTTGCAGATCATGGGCTGCATACCCCAGGTGATATCCCGTGCCAGCTCAAGGAAGAACTGGCAGGGGTAGAGAGCGTTCCAATCCTGTTCATCCTCCGGTGGGAACCGGTCTTCGGCGGGCCAGAGTTCATCCCACGGGGGGATGGCGTCAGGGAGGGCATAGCTGCCGAAAAGGGCGTTGGTGCCGTGGTAGATGGCGCTGAAGGCGGGCACGAACTCAGTAGGATCCCCCATGCGCTCGCTGCTGGTGGAAAAGAGGACGATCATGGAGTCAAAGAGATCCAGCCAGTTTTCCGCGCAATCCTCGGTGGAAAGGAGCTTTCCGGGATTTTCCTCCCGGATCATCTTTATCATATCGCGGTAGCCGTTGATATTGTAATCACCGCCCCCCGGAGCATGTTTGTGTTTGGGGTTGTAGCAGTTGGTTCCGGTGGTGCATCCGATCATATCCATGTAGACACCGGGGAGCCCCGCATCGCAGAGAGTCCTGACCAGATCCGCCATTTTCCTCTGGAATACGGGGGCTTCGCCGCACATGTATCCCAGCCGGTGGTGGTTGTAGCTGTTGAAGGCAACGGCAAAGTCGGAGCCGTCCCGTTTGATCTCGATCTCATCACCGCCCCCTTCGTGATAGGAAGGACCATCCAGATCCCAGGTGCGCCCGTTGATGTAGACCTGGGTGTAGATCCCCTTGTCATTCATGCGCTGCACGGCGTTTTTGAAGGCTTCAACGCCTTCCCGGGGGGGCCAGAAGTCGGGGTAGTCGGTGTCGTAGGGGTTGTGGTGCCACCAGTACCAGTCAAGGGCGATGGGCACTTTTGAATCCTCTGCCAGACGCTCGGTGGGGGGGAAGACATAGTCGATGCGTCCCCGGTTCCAGAGCCACATGGAAACATCTTTCAAAGGATTCTTTTCCCGCTGGGCGTTTTTGTACCAGAGCTGTTGGTGCGCCCACTTTTTGTAGATCATGGCAGTTTCAAACCATCCGCCTTCAAATTCGGTGACACCGCAGCGGTAGGGCAGAGTGAACTCCCCTTTGCCGTCAAGGGGGAGATAGTGGATGTGTCTGTAGACAAGGTTTTCTCCCTCTTTCCGCCACTTGTAGCCTTTGTTGTAAAATCCTGAGTCCCGGCAGTCAAAGTAGATCCCTTTGCCCTTTGCGTAAACGGATGTACAGCGGAATGACCGGTAGCGCCCGGCGGTACGGCTTAAAGTGGCTTCGTCCCACTCACCGGTCAGGTTTTTCATCACTCTGCCCTGACTCACAGGGAGCAGTATACAGCTTTCCTCATCAAAGGGCATTTCGGCGCGTGGGAAGATAATTTCTTCAATGGAGGTATTCACCCCGTCATTGCCTGAAAAAGAGATAACGCCCTGAAGTATGCCGTCGATCTCAGCGTACTCCACGGTAACGCTCAAAGTGCCTTTTTTCCATGTGCCCCCATTTTCGGCGGGGGTAAAGGAGTCCATATCCTGAGGGCCGATATATCTGACCTCTTCCTCTTTTTTGCCGCTGCCGAATCCCAGCTCCCAGCTCAGCCGGGCGGGACCGATGCAAAGTCTGCCATTTTCAAATTTCATTTTATTTTACTTTCCTTTGGGAAATTTCAAGATTTCAGCGATGATGTTGTTCCGTTCTTTTTCCATTTTTTCAGGAGCCCACCAGCAGTAGTGGTGCACGTCGATGGGGAGTCCGAACCGCTTTTTGTAGGCGTTGAGATCCACACAAGTCTCCTTGTGCAGACGCGCCAGAAGCGCCTTTGCGGATTTCGCCGCAGGAGCGCCGGGGTACCGGGCAATGAGTTTCTCAAGCATATAGATGTAACGCAGATCGTCAAGTCCTTCCCGGATCGCCTCCCATTGGATCGTTGAGCGGATCTTCCCGTCAATGATGTAGACGGCGTTGTGGTCATGGGCTCTTGAATCGAAGTCGTTCCAGAGATCGTTCCCGGTGTTGTCGTATGCCCAGTAAAGCTGTCCGGTGCTGCCGCAGCGCCAGGCAAAAAATCCCGCCTTGTAGCGGTTGGCATCGGGATATTCCCGTCCGGCGTTGGAGTACCAGTAGAAGTGGGCTTTATCTTTTTTGCAATCCTCAACGATGCGGTCAGGCTCGAATTTGGCATATCCGGTGATCATGTAGGTACGGAAATCAAGGTACTTGCCGAAACTTTTGATGTCCTCCTCGGTGACGGTGCTGTAGCTCCGGGTGCCGGGGACGCTCTTCACCAGAGGGTACATCTTTTCAGCGATGTGTCTTCTGCCGAAGTGGGGTTCATCCACGGGGTAGTAGAGTATTTCCCGCAGTCCGGTTTCCTTCACCATCTGCTGAATGAATTTCACCTCTTCTGCGGTGAAGTTCTGATTGTGCCACGCCATAGGCAGACGGGGAAATCCGCACTCATCAAGGCGCTTGTTCACCAGAAGGTAGAGCTTTTTCACCTGCTCTTTTGAGGTGAAGCGCCCGGCGGGGAAGAGGATGGAGTTCATGTTGTGTTTCCGCATATCCAGAAGGCGCGCCCGGTCAAAGGCGGCGTTGGAGTTCAAAGTGACAAAGGGATTGTGGATGTCCGCATTGTACATGGCAGCGTACTGTTTGTGGTCGGCACGCTCCAGAGTGAAAGGGAGCACTTGGAACTCGACGGGGATCTCCGTTGCGGGGATACCTTTTCCGGTGACGGTAAGACGGCAGTGATAGACCCCGGGGGTGGTCCCGGCAGGGATGTCAAAGAGAAGGTAATACTGGATCGTGTTCCCTTTGAGAGCGTAGAACTCTCTGTTTTCTTCAAGAACTTCCGGAACCAGAGCAAAGGTGCGTGCACTTCCTTTGTGTCCTGTGCGCTGGAGCCAGTTTTTCACCGGATGGAGCGTGGCTTTGAGTTTGCCCGACCAGGTGACTTTGAAGTCGGGGATATTTTTCAGGAAACGGAAATTGGTGGTCACAGCTTTCAAGGCATCGGCGGCACTTTGTGCTTTGATTGCCTTGCCCCGCTGTTCCGGTTTCGCAGTGGTGTTCACAAAGACCCGCTGGTCGATGGGGGTGGTGAAATTCACAAATCCCTGCTTCTCCTCGGCGGCAGTTGCAGTGAAAAGAGCGGTATAAGTTTTCTGGGGATCGGGTTTGAAGCGTTTGTGATCCTTACCGATGATCAGATCGGCAAGCTCCGGACGGAATCCCTTTTCCTTTTCGACAGGGTAGAGGATGAGGGCGTTGATGATCCAGTTTCCTTTGAATGTGATGTCAACACTTTTTTCCGCCTCCACAGTAAAGATGTCTCTTGGGAAATGGTACCTGGGTGCTGCGGGCAGACGGAACTTTTTGCCGTTGATGAGAAGATCAGTGCCCTTGACAGCGGCAAACTGATCTCCCCCCATGACGAAAACCTGATAGATCCCGGGCTTTTTCACGGGGATGGAAAGAGAAGCGTCTCCAAATCCTGCGGCAAAGTAACGGCGCAGACCGTCGGGGTGTCCCCGGTCAACAAAATAGACCTTCCCTTTGCTTTTGAGAGAAGGAGCAATGAATCCCGGCATGAACTCCGCTCCCGCCGGAGCAAAGGAGTAACGCACGATACCGTCGTTGAAGGCTTTGGGGGCGGCGGCTTTCGGAATGACCGGGCGCTTTTTGAAAAAGAGAACACTCATTTCATCCAGACGGGCAATGTCATCCATGGTGGAAAAGCGCACTTTGCTTCCCGTAACAGCGGAAAAATGGAACACGGGGTGGGCATCCGGGATCCGTGCCTCATAGCGTTTCTGAGGATCTTTGTTCTTCATGGCACTGAAAAATCTGGCGGTGTAGCGGGGTTCATGGATCAGCACCTTCCATGTTTTGCCGTCGAAGTACTCCACCTTGAAATTACCGCAGAGGACCGAGAAGTTGTAGCGCTCCACCATATCCAGCTTCACGGCGTTGAAGGTGACATTTCTGCCGAAGTCGAAACAGACCCAGTGGGGGGCGGGCGCCTTGTTTTTGAAGTCGCTTGCCCAGTAGGCGTTGTAGTCACCGGTCTTGCCGTCGCCCACAAGTTCGGGGGTATGCTTTTCTCTTTTGTTCTGAGCGGTAAAAAAGCTGCTCCCTGTGACTTTGACAGGCTTCAATATCTTCCCCCCTGCCAGAGGAGAGATCTTTTCACGCGCCGCCGGGCGGGGGGCAAGTTTTTTCACCTTCTGCCCGTCGGGACCGTAAAGCTCCAGTTCGCAAACGTGGACGCCCCGGTTGGTCTTGTTGTGGAGCATGGTCAGTTTCAGATACTGCATGGGGCGCTTTTCAAAGGATTTTTCAAAAACCCCTTTAACAGTGCCGGAACAGAGTTCTTTGTAGGAAACATTGTCAAGGGAGTACTCCGCCTTGAAGGTGTAGACGCCTGTTTTGTAAAAGACCAGTCTGATTTTGTCGATCCGGCAGACATTGCTGAGTTTCAGGACGATGCTTCTGGGGTAAGGATCCACCCCCCAGTAGGTGTTGACATTCCCGTCAATAGCGCGGTACGCCATTTCTTTGCCCACGAAGGAGCTGCCGTTGGTACGCAGAGCATAGTTGGTGCTGCCGGAACAAGTCAGTGCAAGCACTGCCGCTGCAAAGATGAAAAATTTGCCCATGGGATATTCCTTTTTTACGGATAAATTGATTTCTTCCAGCCGGTCCACATAAGTGAATCTTTACGGTGGAGTGCGATATCTTCTGCTTTGCGGAACTGGGCATGACCTGACAGATAAAGTATGCTCACCTGTCCGTTGTGCCCGTAATAAAGGGTGCTCTGCTGCATGAAGTTGCCGGGGCTTTTGCTGTCCCCCAGGACCATCAGCACCGAGGGCTGATCTATGAAGGAAAGTTTATATCCCTTTTCAAAAGTCAGAGTCCCCCCTTTTGCGCCGTTGGGGTAGTAGCCGTTGTACATGTAACTGCCCCATGAAGAAGTAAAAAATCTGTTTTTGTTCATGCCGTCGGAAAAGGGGGCGGTCACATTACAGATCAATGTTTTGGGGACTCTCTGGACCTGGAGAGGAGTTGCAAAATAGCCTCCCTGCATCAGTTCCCTGCGGTAATCAAGCCAGCAGATATTGCTCAAAGCCTTACCCTCAAAGGTGTAGCTGCTGTACTTCTGGGCGAACATATAGTCATTGTTGTCATTGCAGTAATTGGCGAAAATCACGCCGCACTGTTTCAGATTGTTCTGGCACTGGGCGCCGTGGGCGCGCATCCGCGCCTGCTGAAGAGCGGGCAGCAGCATGGCGGCAAGAATAGCGATAATCGCAATTACAACCAATAGCTCGATCAGCGTAAAGTTTCTTGGAAGCATAGGGGGATTTTTCACAGTTTTTTCTCCTTTTTGTTGCTTTATCCGAAATTTTCAACTGTTATGATATGGGATAATTTTAAAGCACATTTTCTGAGTGCCTGAAAAATAAACTCTCTTTTACCGTCATTCTCTTCCCGCCAGACAGCACCGATACCCATATTGATCCCCTTGTTCCCTTTCAGGGGGATGGCGGCGGCAAACTTACTCCTGTGGCTGTCGATGCAGATTTCAACGTCTCTCATGGAACGTAATTTTTCCAGGATCTCCTCACAGCTGAGCCCTTGAAAGACTCCTTTTTCATCTCCCCATGAAGCGATGATCTCTTTCTGATCCTCAATGGGAGCATAACTTAAGAGCATCCGTCCTGAAATGCTGGTATTGAGATCGTAACGGCGTATGTGGCGGAGCTCCAGATTGAGAAGTTCATCCCCGTTGAATCCGCAGAGCACCAGACGGCAATTTCCCCACCGCATGAAAAACTGCATGGAGCACTCTGCCTCACGGCTCAAATTTTCAAGAAGTGTTTTGGCGTGAACAGTCAGACGGTGACGGTAACAATCCCCGCTTCCCAACAGATAAAGGAGCGGCCCCACAGTGTAACCTTTCCTTGGGGAAAGCTGCTCCAGATACCCCTTTTCAGTCAGGAGTTTGAGCAATCGCACACAGGTGGAGCGGGGTATATCCAATACCTCAGCCGCCTCCCCGGGGAGAACCGCTTGAGGAGAATACTCACGCACCAGTTCCAGCAGATCAAAGGTTTTAGTCAGTACTTTTATTTCCATATATTCCACATCGTGAACATTAACATTCTTATTATGAACACTTTGCAGTTAATATACCACTTCTCCGAAGGAAATACAAGAGGTAATTTCAAAAGTCATTCAAAAAATGGCAAAGATGTCATTCGCAAAGAGCTCACTTGCTGCCTGGCTTGTCCCGCCGCAGCTTTATGCGGAAGGGGATAGGTAACAGGTGCTTGTCGCGCCGAAGCTTTAAGCGAAGGCGGAAAAACGCTCCCTTTGTCAGATCGAAGGGAGGGCGCTTTGACAATTTTGAGGAGTTTTGAAATTACCTCTCAAGCATCCTTTTTTGGCACAAAAAGGGCTGCTGCCACCTTGCAAAGGTTTTGCAGCAGCCCTTTCGGGGTTTGAGTTGTTGTTTTATCAGCAGATGGCGGAGAACTTGGTGGTCCACTCTTCGCCCAGACCATCCTGGCCGAGCTGCTGCCACTTGGCGTTGCCTTCAGCGCTGATGACGAGGTATCCGATAGCATCCTGACCAACGCGGATCTGGATATCGTCGATACCGTCACCG
>JAZODE010000006.1:0-30910 GCA_045596885.1 Victivallaceae bacterium | reverse complement strand
GCCTTATTATGCTTGCGAAGAAAGCGCTTCATGCCCCAACGGGGCGCTTCATATTTTCCGCAGGAAAATGCTTCATACGGCGGAGCCGTGCTTCATTCGATCAGCGTTCACGCTGATCGAGCTATTGGTCGTAATTGCCATTATCGCTATTCTTGCCGCAATGCTGCTGCCCGCTCTGCAGCAGGCACGGATGCGTGCTCAGACAGGGGCTTGTGTAAACAACTTCAAACAGCTGGGCATGATCGCTTTGCAATATGCCGAAAGCAACAACGGCTTCATGCCTCATCAGGTGGAAAAGGGCGGTCCTCTGCGCCGTTACAACTCAGGTCTCTACCGCTATGATCCCTCCCTCTACCTTCATGCGGGGGAATGGGTTGAAGAGCATTTAGGGGGATGGGATAAAAACAACAGGGAAAAAAAGTATTACAAAGGGCGTTTTGTCTGCCCCGGAGCCTCACTTAACGAATTTAACGCTCTGGCAGCACAGGGACTTATCAGCAAAGATAATCTTTTCTTCTGTTCAATAGCCGTCTGCCACGCCTTTTACAGCCGCGGAAAGACCCAGCAGGCGGGATACCCCAAGCTGAGTATGATCCAGTTTCCTTCCAAACTTTTCTTCATGGCTGACAGCAACGGCGGACGCTACTTGAGCTACGACAGCGATGTGACCCAGAAAACGACCGGCGAAAGCATCTCTCTGCGTCACACGGGGGGCGCCAACTTTCTCCATGTTGACGGACATGTCGCCTTCCTCAAACGCTCCGAATTCCCCACCACCAGCCGCAGTGCTTCCTATTGGACATCGTGGAACTGGTGCTTCAGAGACAATATCAGCGATCCTGCAAAGGTTTACAAACTGTACCGTAACTGACGAGGCAATTTCAAATAACATAAAAAAGAAAGTCTTCAGGAGACAAAAATGAAAAATCCATTACAAAAACACTCTTTCCCTTTCACTTTGATCGAACTCCTTGTCGTAATTGCCATCATTGCCATACTTGCCGCCATGCTGCTGCCCGCTCTGCAGCAGGCACGGGAGCGGGGGAAATCCGCACGCTGCCAGAACAATCTGAAACAGATCTACGGCGGCGTTGTCGGCTACGCCGATGCCAACAAGGATTGGATGACCCGCCGTATGCAGAACCGTGAATTCTGGCACGATATCCGTCACTATCTGGGGATCCCTTCAAGTCCCGGCAGCAAAAATGAGGTCAATGTCTACCGCAGGGAACCTCTTGCCATGTGTCCCTCTGATGTTTTCAGACTCAATTTGAATCAGGTGGTCAACATGTGGTACTCCTACGGACTCAACTACTATGCCCGCAACGATTACAAAAGCAGTGATCCCAGATATGGCAGACTCCAGCGTCTTTCCGGTCCCCGTCATCCCTCAAGGATCCTGCTTCTGATCGACTCCTTCCGCAACGACACCGCTCCCGGCGGATATGTTCATGTTGCCGGCACTGTCTGGCCCCTTAATATTACCAAAGACCCCAACAACGGTTCAGTGGATCTGCGCCACAACGGACGCGCCAACACCCTCTTTTTTGACGGTCATGTGGGGAGCTTCGATAAAGGAAAACTTGTAGGAAACGAGAAAACTATCGGTGATTTATAAAAAGAGGTAAAAATGAAAAAAATCACATCACTGCTGCTGCTTCTGGGAGCGGTCTCTTTCGTCCACGGTGCCACCGTGGGAAACTTTGAACACGGGAAACGTGTTCTTGCCGAAAATCCCCCCGCCCGGCAGATCAAGGTGGGGAAAAAAGCTGCGATCCCCCTGAGCATCAAGGGGAAGCCCTGCGTTGAGATCGTGATTTCACCCAGAGCGGTTCCCGTAGTCCGGGTCGCTGCTGAGGAGCTGCAGAATTTCCTGTCAGTTTCTCTTGGGGGCAAGGTCCCTGTGGTCAGAAAGCCCGGCAAGGCGCTCAGCAAGATCTTTCTGGGTGACACCCCCCAGCTGCGGAAACTGGGGGTGGATCCTGAAAAGACCTGGTGCGAAGGCTACATCATCCGCACGCAGGGCAACAACATCTTCATCGCCGGTAAGGATGATCCCCGGCATTTCGGACAGGGCTGGAGCGACGGCGACCGGGGCACCCTCATGGGAGTCTACGGATTTCTGGAACAGTTCCTGGGTATCCGCTTCTATTTCCCCGGGGAGATCGGTACCATCATTCCGAAACACCCTGACCTGAAACTCCCTGAGATCAATATTTTCGACCGTCCGGATTTCCCCCGCCGCAACATCTATCCCGGTCCCAAAGCCAAATGGTTCCCGGAAGTCCCTCAGAAGGATAATATGTGGCGCCAGTACCGCCGTATGCGCTATCAGAGCTTCTACATCCCCGTCTGCCACAGCCTTGAAAGATTGCAGTTCCTTGAGCGTTTCGCCAAAAAACGCCCCGACTTTTTCGCTCTGGGCCCCACAGGGAAACGCTACCTCGATCCCGGCTCTTCTGTCTGCGGCAACCTCTGCCTCACCAATCCCGATTTCAGAAACGAACTCTACAAAGACGCCGAAGCATGGCTCACCGGAAAACCTGCAAAAAGCCGGGGACTTACCCGCTGGGATCACAGCATCGCCCGCAAAGGCTTTTTCAACATCATGCCCAAAGATCATTTCAGAGACTGCCTCTGCCCCAACTGCAAAAAATTTGAGCGTGCCGATCTGGTCTGGGATCTTATCATCGACATTGCGACCCGACTGAAAAAGAACAACATCCCGGGCTATGTCACCGCTCTTGCCTACGCCCATTACGCTGAAGTCACCAAGCTGAAGCTCCCTGATAATCTCCTTGTCATGGTTTCCGCTCAGGGTCCCTGGGGCGACAAGAACCCCAAAGCCCGGAAAGCCCACGACGCCCGTATCGCCGCATGGTACAAGAAAACCGGCCACAAGCCCTGGACCTGGAGCGCCGTCTACAAATACGGCGGTCTGGAGCTCCCCAATGTGCCCCCTTCCACTCCCCGTGCCATCATCAACTACTTTTCACGGCACAAAAATGATTTGAGCGGCTCCTTTATGGAGTCCGAAACCGACCACTGGATCCTTGCCTTCCTCAACTACTACGCCTTCGGCAAGGTGGCGTGGGACAATAACACCGATGCCGACAAGCTCCTTGATGAATTTTACACTCTCATGTTCGGCAAAGCCGCAAAACCCATGTCCGAGATCTTTGAGACCATGGAAAATATCTGGATCGGCAAGATCGCAGGACGCATTGTCGAAACCCCTCTGGGATCCAACGCAGTGCCTCCTTCGGACTATGAAGTCTGGGAACAACTCTATTCCCCCGCCCAGCTCAAGCGCTTTGACGCCCTTATCGCTCAAGGGCTGAAACTTGCTGCCAAAGACAAGATGGCTGTGAAGCGCATCAAATACTTTGACCGCTATCTTCTGGGACAGATCAAGTCCGGTTCTGCCAAATACTTTGCCACCCGTTCCGCCGTGGATGACTGGCGTTACACTGTTCTTCCCGTTGCGGGAGCTCCTGATGCCAAAGCGTGGTCAAAGGCTCCTGAAAGTTTCCTTGTCCCCTGGGGCAAGAAAGACAGATCCGATGTCCGCACCTCTTTCAAGGTCCTCCGTGACAAAAAGAACCTCTACTTTAAGGTCCGCTGCGGCGAAAATGATCTGCCCGCCATGGTCACTGAACGCACCGGCAGAGACAATCCCGGATTGTGGCAGGACTCTGTGGTTGAATTCTTCCTCAATCCCTCCGGCGACCGGAAAGTCTACTATCACTTTATCGTCAACTCCAAAGGGGTGATCTATGACTCAAAGATCACCAAACACGGCGCCAAAGGCACCACCGATTTGAAGTGGAACGCTAAAGCCGCTGCCAAAACCGCTGTGGGCAAGGATCACTGGGAACTTGAATTCATCATTCCCTTTGCCGATCTGGGGAAAGTGGATCCTGCCAAGTTCGTTGCCAACATCGGCAGATACCGGGTGCTCCGGCACAAGGCAGATATTTTCAGCTGGTCCCCCTACCTGAAAAATTTCCACGACCTTGAAAACTTCGGTATCTTCGTCTTTGGTGAAAAACTCCCCAAGTCCGAAAATCTCATCAAAAACGGTGATTTCTCAGCTCCCGCTGCGGGAAGGGTCTTCGGCAAGGTCTGGTACGCAGACGGCAAGGCGGTGAAAGAGGGCAGCGTCTCTCTGGATAAGACCACCTACCGCGTGGGGGGCAAATCCCTGAAGATCACCTCGAAAGATGGCAAACAGGCGCTGGGAGTGACTTTCTTCTTCAAGCCTGCGCTCAAGCCCGGCACCACCTATAAGCTCACATTCCAGATCAAGATGGAAAATGTGCAGAAAACCGGCAAAATCAGCGGCGCTGCGGTCAACATCGCCTCCCCCACCAACACGTGGTATCCCCGCAACTGGTACACCGGTAACATGCCCTGGACCCGTCAGGGGTGGATCTTCACCACTCCCAAAGAGAACAAAAAGAACCTCTCTTACATGCGTCTCTACCTCTTCCGTGCCACAGGGACGGTCTGGTTCGACGACCTGAAACTTGTGGAAGTCAAGAAGTAAAAAACATTTCATAAAACAATGGGCTGTTGCGGAACCTCAAAAAGGTACGCAACAGCCCATTTTCTGTTTTGTTACTTGTCCGACTGGTCTGACTTGTCCGACTGGTCTGACGATGCGTGCACGCTCCAGTACTGAGGGGGGCGTCAGCAGGAGCTTTCGCCGGAATCGTCGCTTTCCATGATACGGAGCCCCGGTACGCTGCTCCAATCTTCCTCCCATTTGAAAAGTTTGGGATCGGTATCTCCGCCCCAGGGGTTCAGATCGACGATCATGATCCGCTCGTAGTTGGCGGTGAAATAGACATCCATGACCAGCTTTCCGGCAGGGAGACGCCAGGACTTGGCGTTGATGAAAAGCTGGCAGCGGTTCCAGAGATTTTCCCTGATCCGTTCCAGACGGCGGAAGGGGCGCACCAGATGATACTGGCTCATCCCTTTAAGTTTGCCGTCAACAATGAAAAGCCTGAATTCACGGGCAGGAGTCATGTTGCGGTAGGGACGCAGACAGATGGCTGTCAGCAATCCGGCACGGGCGGCGCTGCGGACCTTTTCACTTTCACGCAGGATCCGCCAGGCACTGCGGGGGGAATAGACCGCTCCCCCTTTGGCACGGAACCTGTCCGTGTCAGTGGGCGCACAGCTGTCCACACACAAAAAACAGTTGCCGGGGATCTCCGCCATGGGCTGCCGAAGCTCTTCGATCATCATCTGGTCAATGCGCTCTTCTTCATCAAGATCATCAAGCTCCCCTTCTTTGAGAAGTTCAATGGCATCTTTGGGCAGGGGGACAAAGGTCGTGATGAAAGTATGGGCGGCAAGCTGGGTATACCAGTTGGGCATACGCCAGAAATCTTCTGCAGCAATGGGGGCAGGAGAGAAAAAAGAATTTCTTTCAGTTTGCATTGTTCACCTCATCATCCGTGGGCGTGCTGTCAAGTTTGGCGATAACAGCCATCCAATAGATCAGCAGTCCGATCATAAAAACAGTCTCATAAGAGAGCAGCGGCAGCTCCAGCAAAGGAAAAAACGATGCCACGACCATGGGGGGGAAAGCAGCGTAGATGCCGCATTTCCACATTTCCCGCAAAGAGAGGAAACGCAGCCGTCCGGTGGGACCGTTGAGAAGACGGTACATCCCCATGAAAATGGCAGTGTAGAGAAGCGCCAGGAAGAAGTTCCAGAAGATGATCCCCAATGTGGAGAAGAATGATACCACCATCAGCACGCCCGCAAAAATATTCTCAACGCTTTCCTTTTGCAGCGCCTTCAAATCAAAGGGGAGTTTTTCCGGAGCGTTTTTGAAGATCTCTTCCATTGCCCGGCGGCTGCCGTCAAAACGCTTCATGGTCCCTGAAATGGTATCAACGACCATACAGCTTGCACCGCCTCCGGGAGCGGGTACGGAGACCGCCAGACATTTCGGGGTCCAGACCACTACAGTTCCGGTGGTAATTTTGAGTGAATCAGGGATCTTGCGCTGTGTACCGGTGTAGTAAAACCTGCCGTTTCCCGGCAGCGCCATTTCACGGGCTTTGAGAGGCTCCCGGGCAGGGCAGATCCAGTTCCAGCTCAAGAGCTCTTTGTTAATGAGGATCTGCTGACCGAAACGCTCGGTAAAAACTGCCTGAAGAGCCTCCCCCTGCTCCTTTTTACGGTCTGAGAGAACATGTCCCACCAGAAGACCTGTAATAAGGCTCAGCAGAAAGAGATGGAACAAGGTGCGGCGCCATGAATGACTCCGCAAAGTGTAAAAGATATCTCTCCCGCGGCAAACGCCGAAAAAGGCTGTAAAAAAACCTGCTTTCCGGGTCATTTTACACTCTTGGTCCGCATGAAGGACTTTTTCTCTCCGTAGCGGAGAAGCCGTTTGATCTCCCCAGCCACCTCTCTGGCAGCCTCAGGGGAGAGACGGTCGGTAAAACATTTTCCTTCCAGATGGTCAAGCTCGTGTTGGATACATCTGCCCAGAAGCCCGCCGCATTCACATTCGATCATATCACCGTCAAGGGTCATACTGCGGAGCACCACCTTTTCAGGTCTCTCAACGGGGGCATAGATATCGGGAACCGAAAGGCACCCCTCATCACGGACCGATTTGTTGGTGGAATAAGAGACGATCTCAGGGTTTATCAGCACCAGAGGCATACGGGGAAGCAGTTGCTCCTCACCGGGGGTGGGGACCTCGCTCATGGAATCTGCGGGCACATCAAGGACCACCATGCGCTTGGAAACGCCGTATTGAGGCGCTGCAAGTCCTATGCCGTTGAAAACCACAGTTGCTTCCATCATTTCTCTTGCAAGGCGCACGATATCTGCGTCCACATTGAGTATAGGTTCTGCCGTTTTGGCAAGAACCTCATCCCCCAGAGTTCTGAGGGTGATCTGTCTTTTGGAATTGAAAATCATTCAATGACTCCAATCAAAGAAAACTCAGCGCTTGGGAGCGGGAGCTGTTGCAGAAGCGGGGATCCCTGCCTTTTCAGCTTCGCTTTTGGCAGGAGCTTTTTTAGCGGGAGCCTTCTTGACGGCAGCTTTCTTGACGGCAGCCTTTTTAGCGGGAGCTGCCTTGCGGGCGGTGGGAACACCGGATTTGATCATGGGACCGGGCACACTGTTCTGCTGGGCAGGCTTCTGCAGTTTGGTCTGAGGAGAGTCAGCTGTCTTTTCAGGTTCAACGCTTTCCAGACCGGGGGCACGGTCGGAATTGGCACTTTCACGGCTCTCGTAGTAGGCAGCAGTGTTGGCGCCCACGGCGTAGTCCAGCTGCGCTTTGGCGTTCTGGACAGAAACATAGCTGGAGGCAAGGTTGGATTCATAGGAAACCAGATCGCGCTGAGCTTCATTCAAACGGGTCAGCTCGGCATTACCGGCACGGTATTCATCATCCACCAGATCACGCTGCTTGGCGGCAAGGTCACGGATCTTCTTGTTCAAACGGGTCTGTTTGACATTTCTGATGTAGTTGGCGTAGGCAGTACGGACCTCGCCCACAACGCTGAACCACTGGTAGGCGACACTGTAATCGGCAACAGCCACATTAGCCTTGTATTCACGAACGGCATTGTAGCGGGCAAAACCGTTGAAAAGAGTCCAGTTGACGCTGAGTCCGTAGCTGATGGAGGGAACATTGGCATAGGAACGGCTTCTGTCTTCGGGCCAATCGCGGTAGCGTGAAGCGCTGGTACCGAATCCCAGATCAAAGAAGGCGTCCACGGTGGGGGAGAAAGCACTGTAGGTGCGGTACAGATTGTAGCGGGCTGCCTCAAGCTGAGTACGGTATCCCTTGAGGTCGGGACGGTTGGCAAGAGCAGTATCAAGGTAGATCTCGACAGCAGGCAGCTCGTGGAAATTCAGATCCAGATCAATGGGGAACTTAACATTGGCAGGAAGGGTACCTTCGGGATAGCCCATAAGGACTGCCAGAGCATAGAGAGAGATCTCATAATTGTAGTCGGCAGTGATCATATCCACATCGGCACTGTTCATCTGGATCTCAAAGTTGAGCACATCGCTCAAAGGAACGGCACCCGCCTGGAATTTGTAGTTGGTATCTTTCAGAGAGATCTGCTGGAACTTTCTGTTCTCCTCGGCGATGCGCCGCTGAGCAATGGCAAGAAGCACATTGTTATACGCCTGAGCCACAGCATACATCATCTTGCGGCAATCATTGGCGCTCATTGCCTTCTGGTATTCAACGCCGCTTTTCTGCGCCATGATATTGAATTCGCGGGCAAGACCGTCAAAGATCCTCCAATCGACGGTCAGAGCCAGATTGGTGGAAAATGTGCTCTCACGGTTGTGACCGTGTCCATCCACATGTCTGCCCCATTTGTGCCCCTCGCCCAGATTGAAGCTGGCTGCCACGGTGGGAGCCCAGGCACCCATTGCCTGATAGTAACGGAACCGTGCCATTTCAATGGCGTGGTGGGCAGCGATGTAGCTGGGGTTGTTCTTCAAAGCGATCTTCTGAGCCTGTGCAAGGGTCAGCTTCTCAATGCCTTCAAGGAGTTTGTCGGAGGCATCTTTTTCACGCCGGGTGTAGGTGTCACCCAATGTGGCTTTGGGGACGGGGTTGTAGCTGTAGCAGCCGCCGATGGCAACAACAGCGACCATTCCTAAAAATCTTTTCAAAAAAGTTCCTGTCTTCATAAGAAAAATCCTCTTTTTGGTACAATGTTTCGGTACTTTTGAATATTATAGCATTGTTTTTAAATTTTTTCAACCCAAAACTCCAAAAAAAAGCGTTTTTTTAAAGGATTTTCCACTTCCTGCACTTCTTTACTGACCGGGCGGTCATTATTTTTTTCAAATCCCCGGTCCATAAGTTCCCTGTTTTTTTTCAAGCGGGGGTTGACATTGAAAGTTTGCGGCACTATATTAAGATGTACCGCAGTAGACAATTTACCTGAAAATGAGGTGTCCCTATGCTGAAATCCCTCTTCTCCGGTCTTCTTGTGACCGTCTGTATCCTGACCTTGAGTGCAGATCCATTCCCGGAAGAACTCTCCCGGTTCAACGCCCTTCTTGCAGACTCGTGGGCAAAGCACAAAGTCACTCCCGCCCCTGTCATCAGTGACGGAGCTTTTTACCGCCGTCTTTCTCTCAGAGTGCTGGGGAAGCTCCCGGACACGGTCTCATTGAAAAAGTTCATGGCAGACAGGGATCCAGCCAAGCGGCAGAAGCTCATCGACGCCTTTCTCGATTCCCCGGACTTTGCCGAAATGATGGCAATGCGCTATGCCGACATGTTCCGCATCAAATCGGAGTTCCCCATCAATCTGTGGCCCAATGCCGTCCAGTGCTACCACCGTTATTTCTATCTGCTGACTCTTGAAGACCGTTCCTGGCGCAAGACGGCAGAGGAGCTGCTTGTTTCCAACGGCAGCAACTTCCGGGTGCCTGCCGCCAACTTTTTCCGTGCCAACGCCGACCGTACCCCCAAAGGACTTGCCGCCGGGACCGCTCTTGCGCTGATGAACTTCAGGACCGACTCCATGACCGGAGAAAATCAGAAACTCTTTGAAGCCTTCTTTTCCCGGATCCGTTTCAAATCCACCAAAGAGTGGAAAGAGGAGATCGTCTACAACGATCCCGCCGGAGTCACCTTAAAATGCCGCACCCCCGACGGAAAATCTTTCACTGTCAATACCGCCGAAAAAGACCCCAGAAGAGTTTTCGCAGACTACCTGTGCGATGAGGACAACCCCATCCTTTACCGGGCGTATGTCAACCGTGCCTGGTACTGGATGACCGGAACCGGACTCGCCCTTCCTGTGGATGACATGGCTCTGCCCCGGGGATACTGGGCAAAACTGTGGAACGCCCCCCGCCCCAACGATCCTGCAGATGAAGAGATCATGGAGTTTCTCACAGATTTCTTTAAAAAGAACAACTGTTCCACCAAATCCCTTTACCGTCTGATACTCAACTGCCGTGCCTGGCAGGCGGACTGGCGCTGCAAAGGGGATCTTGCCCGCCACGAAAAGTATCTGGCGGTCTTCCCGGTGCGCCGTCTGGAGTCTGAGGTCATCAACGATGCCTTGAGTACCCTTACCGGAAGTTACGACCGCTTTGTCAGCGTGATCCCGGAACCTTTTACCTTCATTCCCCGGGGGAGCTCCGCTGTCTCCCTTGCGGACGGCAGCATGTCAACGGGGACTCTTGACAAATTCGGCCGCTCTCCCCGGGATTCGGGAAAGATCTCTGAACGCAACAACAACTCCACCGGCGCCCAGCGGCTCCACCTCATGAATTCAGGGATGCTTTTCAACCAGATCAGCCGCCTCCCCGGTATGTTCTTCCGGGGGCGCATGAACTGGAACCAACAGCTGGATCTTGCCTATCTCACCGTCCTTTCCCGCTATCCCAGCCCGGAAGAACGGCTGGCTGCCCGCCGTTATCATGACAAACTCCCCCCCCGGGTCAGGTGGAAATTCTTTCAGGAGCTCTTCTGGGCTCTTGTCAACACCAGTGAATTCAGTTATCATCATTGATCTTCAATTTGGAGAAAGGGATCTCATACCATGCAAAAGTTCCGCAAAAACCTTTTGATCGGATCGCTTCTGGCTTTGACTCCGGTACTCTCCGGAGCCACTGTCGGTTATGTTTATCCTGCCGGCGGACGCGCCGGAGAGACCATACAGGTCATCGTCGGCGGACAGGGCATGTGGGGCAACAGACGGCTCCATCTGGATCTCCCCGGCGTAAAGCTCCTGAAATGTCAGGGAGCCCCCGGCACATTCTACGCCGGATGCGGCGAACAGAATCAGTGGGCAAGAGAATATATGCGCCGGGTCTTTGCCGGGGAACATCTCCAGCCCATGCGCAAGAGCAGGAACTTCGGCGTCTGGCGGTACAACCACTTTATCGAACAGCTGGATCAGCTGGATCCCCTCATGCTTTCACTGGCGTGTAAAGGGATCTTTGAGCGCCCCAACAGTCTGCAGGCAAGTCCCGCCATCGGTCAGAAGATCGTCCTGACTTTGCAAATCGACAAAAATGCCGCCCCCGGTCCCCGGGAACTGCGGATCCTCACAGGGGGCGGCGGACAGTGCCGGGGCACCAATCCTCTGCTCTTCTATGTGGGGAAACACCCTGAGTTCCGGGAACAGAACTACCAGATGCCCCCTTTGAAAAGAAAGCCTGTGGAATTCACACTCCCCGGTGTGGTCAACGGACAGATCGAACCCGGAGAGGTGGATCATTTCAAATTCCGTCTCAAAAAGGGAGAGGTCTGTCACTTTGAACTTCTGGGCAGAAAGCTCAATCCCTTTATCGGTGACGGTGTCCCCGGCAACTTCCAGCCCGTACTGGCGGTGAAGGATGCCGCAAACAAGGTCCTCGCTTTCGCCGATGACAACTACTTCGACCCCGACCCGGTGCTTTCCTTCACCGCTCCCGCCGACGGTCTTTACACATTGGAGATCCGGGACGCCCTTTACCGGGGGCGGGAGGATTTTGTCTACCGGATCAATGCAAAAATGGGCAAATATGTGCGCAAAGCTCCGCTGCCGCCGGCGTTGAACATCCCTGAGATCTGCGAACATGCCGCTGCAGACAAGGTCCTTGAAAAGCCCATTCTCATTTCGGGAACTCTCTCAAGACCGGGGGAGGAAAAGAGCTTCAAGTTCCAAGCGAAACTGGGAGAAAGGATCGTTGCCGAACTTTTCGGACGCCGTTTGGGTTCTCCTCTTGACGCCGCCTTGAAGATCATCGCTCCCGACGGGAAGCAGATCGCTTTCAACGATGACTTTGAACGGCCCAATATCGGGCTCAATATGCAGCATGTGGATCCTTACCTCAACTTCAAAGCCCCCGCCGCCGGAGTCTACACCGTGAAGCTCACCGACACCGCAGGCGCCGGAGGCAAAGATCATCACTTCTTCCTGCGTCTGGACCGCCCCAGACCGGATTTCAGAGTTTACATGGTCCCCTCAGGGGTGTGGCTTTCTCCTGACAACGGCGCCGATCCTGTGAAGCTGGTGGTTGAAAAGCTGGATGGCTTCAATGGAGAAATTTCCTTTGAACTCAAAAATGCCGGAACTACTTCCATCTGCGGTATCCGCTCCATTCCCAAAGGCGCCTCCGAAAGCCAGATCACACTCCGTACCGGATGGAAGAAAGGGGAGTTCCCCCCCGTCTACCCTGAGCTGTGGGCGGTCCACGGGCGCACCCGCCGCCGGGTCATGGGGGCTGATGCCGCCATGCAGGCTTTTGCCTACACCCACTATGTCCCTTCCCGGCAGCTGATCTTCATGCGCACCTGGCTCCACGGCAACGGAGACCGTTTCAGGTGGCAGGAAAAATTCAACCACAGAGTCGATTTGCGCAAAGGCAAAACTCTTTCGGTCCCCGTCAAATACTACGGAGCAAAACATCTGAAGGACCCCAATCCGGAATTCACTCTCCCCGATGCCCCCAAAGGCGTGACCATGAGTGTCAAAAAGGTGAAAAATACATACCTCCTTACATTCAAGGCGGATAAAAACGCTCCTGCGTGCAATGTCAACGCCCCTGTGAAGGTCAAATTTACTTACAAAACATGGCACGGACGCCGCAAAGAGTGGCTGCCTTCCACCACCACCTTCCATCTCCCCATGATCCGTATAACTGTCAGGTGAATTCATGAAAAAACACGCTTCCTTTACTTCCGCCACGGGCATTGAAGAACACTTTTTCACCCTCACTGTCCCCGTCAGAGAAAGTTTTGCAGAGGATCTGGAAGAGCTTCTTGAAAACTACGGTGCACTCCTGACACAATACGGCTGTGGCGTTGAAGATGAATTTCTGCTCCGGTTCCACCTGAGCGACCCTGCCAATCAGGAGTCTGTACTCCGGGAGCGTCTGGGGGGAAGATGTTCCTTTGTTTCCGTGGTGGGGCAGGCTCCTGTCAACGCCCGGATCGCCCTTGAAAGCTGGTGCTGGAAAAATTGGCGCTCCATGAAAAACTACACGCCTTACTGGTTCCAGAGTACCACCTCAAAGCAGAACAGCTATGAGCAGATGGCGGCGGAGTTCGCTGAACTTGACGGATTTATCCAGTCCAAAAATCTCTCGGTGGAACTCAATACTGTGCGGACATGGATCTACTGCAAAGATGTGGACAACAACTATGCCGGACTCGTCAAAGCCCGCAACGACTACTTTGCCACCCGGGGGATGACGAAGGATACCCATTTCATCACCAGCACCGGCATCGAAGGTCAGTGCGGAGATCCCCACCGCCTCGTCCGCATGGACTCTTTGAGTTTCAGCAATATCCAAAGGGAACAGATCCAGTTCCTCTACGCCCTTGAAAACCTGAGTCCCACCGCCATTTACGGCGTCAGCTTTGAAAGAGGGACCCGGATGCTCTGGGGAGACCGTTCACACTTTTACATTTCCGGCACTGCCAGTATCGACAAAAAAGGGGAAGTGCTCCATGTGGGCAACGTGCGGCTCCAGACCCGCCGGATGCTGGAAAATATCAAAGCGCTCCTCGCTGAAGGGGGCGCCGATCTTTCACATATCAAATGGGGGACCCTCTACCTGAGGGACAAGGCAGACGCCTCCATCGCCCTTGAAGAGCTCGCCTGCGCCGGTATTCCAGGTACCTTGCCTCTTGTCGTGCTTCAAGCGCCTGTGTGCCGTCCTGCGTGGCTGGTGGAAATGGAGTGCATCGCCGTCAAAGAAGAGACCAATCCCTTCCCCGTGCTGGGTTGAAAAAAAGGGTGCTGCTCAAAAAACCGTGCAGCACCCTTTTTGTATTCTGCTGAGGGAGGACTCAGCCTTTGAGGGCGTGATCGAAGGCGTCCATGTAGCAGCGCCAGTCAGAGACCAGCATATCATGTTTGCCTTCACGCAAGTAGTAGCTCATATCCGTGCCGACGGGCACCTCTGGTGCGGGGGGCTCCGCAGAAGTAAGCACCTCTTTGCCGTAAAGAGCGTAGACAGATGAGGCATTGTAAAGGGACATGTACTCACCTCTGGGGTCCGCCCACTGATCTTCCGTGGCACTGTGGACCGCCACCGCCCGGGGAGCGATGAGGGCGATGAGCTGGTGCTGGTCGATGGGGAGTTTTTCCGGAGCTTCGCAATCGTTGTACATGGTATGGGTGAACCAGTAGTGTCCGAAACCATCCTCTTTCTGGCGGCACATGCAGAAAAGGGTTTCCCCGTAAAGTCTGCGGTTGGGGGCGGCGCCGCCGCATCCGGAGTCATTGATGCAAACCAGCTTGAAGCGGGTATCTTCAGCACCAGCCCACAAAGCGGTCTTGCCCAGACGGGAGTGGCCGAAAACCGCCGCCTTTGAAGCGTCGATCTCCGGAACTGTTTCCAGACAGTCCAGCATACGGGAAAGTCCCCACGCCCATACGGAAATGGCAGACATATCTTTGGGACGGGGTTCAAACTCGTCGTCATTGAGGAAAAGAGGCAGTATGCTCTTTTTCCATCCGGCGTAGGCGTCGGGGAAGAAGTCATGATAGGAACAGACGGCAAAGGCAAAGTTGCGCTCCATAAATTCACTCAGGGGGAAACGGCGGGTCTGAGCCCCGGGCGTGCGGTCAAAGGAGCGGAACTCCTCTCCCGCCACGCCGGTGACGATGATATCGGGATCGTCACTGATGACATGGTTGCCGTGAAAGGTCAATCCGGTAAAGACCGGCACGGGTCCCTTTGCGGCGGCGGGGATGAAAAGGAGCATCACCGCTTTGTGGGAGCGTCCGTTGTTCATGGAAAACTCAAGTTCGATCTGCCGCATGACAGCCTTGCCGTCAACGGCGCCTTTCTTTTCGTGAAGCACCTTGTAAGTGACCTTATCCGGCAGGGGCAGCCGTCTGCCGTACATGAACTTGCGGAACTGCTCCAGCAGGGCGGGGCGATTAGCTTCCCATTGGGCGGTGCTGGTGATGGAAGTGCCGTCAACGGCTTTCAGAGGGTCGGGCAGCACAAAGGGAGGAACCTCATTTTCGTCGTAATTGGCGACCCACGGGATTTGCTGAATGTACATTTTATACTCTCCTTCAAAGTCAATAATTTAAAGCCAGAACAAAGGTCTGGAGTTTTGCATCGATCCCCACTCCCTGCTCCCGCTGGTCTGCGATGAACTCCGCCAGTTTGTTCCGGGGAACGACAAAGACCTCGATCTCCTCGTTTTCCTCAGGATGAGCGGCGGGAGCGTGATCTTTGTAGTAGTTTCCGTCAACTTCCATGGCGACCAGCGTCACCGTCTCCCCGGACATACCGGGAGAGCTGTTGCCGGGGGGCAGACAGGCGACGACTTTGCCGTTGTAGCCGGTTTCTTCGCTCAATTCCCTGACCGCCGCCGTTGCGGCATCTTCACCGGGGTCAATAAGACCTGCAGGGAATTCCAGAACCAGTTTCCCCGCGGGGGGACGGAACTGGCGCACCAGTATGAAGGAGTCATCAGGGACGATCCGGGGGATGATCAATGCCGCTCCGGAAGAGTTGGTACGGCTCACAGCCTCCCACTTTCTTTTGACACCTCGTGCATCGGTAAATTCGATCAGTTCCATACGGAGGAATTTTCCTCCTGCCACCTGAGTTACTTTGTCTATTACTGCAGCCATAATATTTCCTTTCTGCACCTTTTTCGTTACAAAAATATAAAATGCACTTGAAAAATCAAAAAATCAAGTTATTTTATATAAAAGACCGCAAAAAAGATTCCAAATACCCTGTAAAGCACAGTGTCTTCACCATTCCACTGAATTTTTAATTAGATTCCGTGCACTGCTGTGGTTAAAAATTCTTTTCACCGGCTCTTGAGGCAATTTCATTTTCTGCCGGGGAGCATTGTTCTCGTGGACGTGTTATTCTTGAGAGCATCCTTTTTTGATGCCCGTATCGTCATGTTGAAGTACTCCCCGGAAAATTTTCATTTCTGACCGGAGTGTTTTTTATGATACTGGGGCTGACCGGCGCCATCGGCTGCGGCAAGAGTACCGCTTGCAAATATTTTGTCAAGAGAAACTGGCGTCTTTTTGATGCAGATGAGTGCTGTCATCAGCTTTATGCTGATCCTGCGTCGCCCCTGTGCCGGGCAATCAGAAACAAGTGGGGTGAAAGCTGTTTTGCTTCAGACGGGACCGTTGACCGCAAAGCCCTTGCCCGTCAGGTCTTCGGCTCGGAAGAGGAAATGGCAAAGCTCACCGCCATGCTTTATCCGGCGCTTTTCGGTCAGATGGAGCAGGAGATCGCCCGGGCACGGCAGGAAAAGGTACATCTTCTTTGCGAAGTGCCGCTCCTTTTTGAATGCGGCACTCAAAAATACTTTGACCGTACTGCAGTGGTGTGGTGCTCAAGGGCAATAAGGCACGAAAGGCTGTGCCGCTTCAGGGGTTTTACCCCTGAGGAGATCGCCGGCAGAGAAGCACGCCAGTGGCAGGCAGAAAAAAAACTTGAAGCGGCAGATATCGCTTTCATCAATAACGGCGGCGCAGATTTTCTTTACCGCCAGATCGAGGAATTTATCAAGGAGTTATCAATATGAGCAACACAAACAGCGAAAATCCCTCCCTTGTTCCGGCAGTCGAACAAGGGGAGTCTTCTGTACCGGCACCCGCTCCCAGGAAGCGGGGACGCCCCCGGAAGAATCCCCTGCCGGAAAATACTCCTGCTGCTGAGGAAAAAAAGAGTAAAGAAACTCCCGCAGCCCCTGAAAGCATTCCCCCTGCCGGGGAATCCGCCGCTCCAGGGACAGATGCCCCTGCAGAAGCTGCTCCTGTGAAAAAAAGAGCTGCCGGGAAAAGGTCTGTTCCCTCCGGGGCAGAAGCTCCCGGATCTGCTGAAGCAGCGGCAAATGAGAGCGCTCAGGTATCAGCTCCCCCTGCAGCGGCAGCTGAGGAGAAAAAAGCTCCTCAAGGGGAAGTGCCCCCTATGCCGCTTCCTCCGGAAGGGAGCACTCAGAATACGGATCCCGCTGCTCTTGAGCCCAAAGCAGAAAACCTTCCCGCCGCAGACGACAGGCGTTTCGACGGACGCCGGGATGAAAACGGCAGAGACCGCAGAAAAATGCGTGACCGGAACGATCGCAACGACCGTCATGACCGCAACGACCGCAACGACCGCAACGACCGCAAAAAAATGCGTGACCGCAACGACCGTTACGACCGCAATGACCGTTATGAGCGTCAGGAGCGCTATGAGCGCTATGAGCGTCAGGACCGTCAGGATTACCGGGACTACCGTGAACGGGAATCCAGAGAAAGAGACTACCGTGAACGGGAATACCGGGAGCGGGCGATGCGGGATTTTGACCGCATGGAGCGGGAATACCAGAGTTACGACCGCATGGGCGGCGTTCAGGAAAAAGGGGACTACCGTGAATACAAAGAGATCCCCCCTGAAGCCATCATCCGGGACCCCACAGCTCCCAGCTTGAACATTGCAGAGCTTCAGGGAAAATCCATGGATGAATTGACCGCCATGGGGCAGGAACTGGGCATTGAAGGTATCGGCGCTCTTGAAAAGTCCGCTCTCATCTTTGAAGTGCTCCGCGCCAACGCCGAGAAAAACGGTCTGCTCTACGGCAGCGGATATCTGGAAGTGCTGCCCGAAGGATTCGGATTTTTACGCTCTCCTGAGTACAGCTACATGCCCAGCTCAGAAGATATCTATGTCAGCACATCACAGGTCAAACGCTTTTCACTCAAAACCGGTGACTTTGTGGCGGGACAGATCCGCACCCCACGGGAAAAAGAACGCTTTTTCGCCATGCTTAAAGTGGAGTCCATCAACCACGATGTGCCTGAAAAGAAGAAAAATATCATTCCCTTTACCAGTCTGGAACCCTATTTCCCCACAGAACGGCTGGTTCTGGAAAATGACGCCTCTGAATACTCCACCCGTGTGGTGGATCTTGTCACCCCCATCGGCAAGGGACAGCGCGGTCTGATCGTGGCTCCTCCCCGTACCGGTAAGACGGTGCTGCTGCAGAAGATCGCCCAGAGCATACGGAAAAACAATCCGGAAGTCCAGCTTATCATACTGCTTATCGACGAACGCCCCGAAGAGGTCACTGATATGAAGCGGGTCATCGACTGCGAAGTGGTCAGTTCCACCTTTGACGAGCCCCCGGAACGCCATGCACAGGTGGCTGAAATGGTCATCGAAAAGGCGAAGCGTCAGGTGGAATACGGCAAAGATGTGGTGATTTTGCTCGACAGTATCACCCGGCTGGCACGGGCTTACAATACGCTCCAGCCCCACAGCGGCAAGATCCTCACCGGCGGTGTGGATGCTGCTGCGCTCCACAAGCCCAAACACTTTTTCGGCGCCGCCAGAAACATTCAGGGTCACGGCAGTCTGACCATCATTGCCACAGCCCTCATCGACACCGGCAGCCGCATGGACGATGTGATCTTTGAGGAGTTCAAAGGTACAGGCAACATGGAACTGCATCTGGACCGCAGCGTTTCCGACCGCAGGATCTATCCCGCCATCAATGTTCAGGCTTCCGGAACGCGCAAAGAGGAGCTGCTGCTCCATCCCGAAGAGCTCCAGAAGGTGTGGATGCTGCGGAAATTTTTCAACGATGTCATGCCGGCTGAAGCCATGGAAATGCTTCTCAACCGCCTGAAAAAGGTCAAAACAAATGTGGAATTTCTTTATACACTGAGGGATACATATTGATGAGCGGCAATTCTGAACGCAACGGCAGGATATTGAATATCATACTGGGGATCTGTCTCGTTCTCTGGATCATCACCACTGCGGTGCTGATCCTGCCCGCATGGCGCAATTACAGAAATGTCCGTGCCGAAGAGGACAGACAACGCGCCCTGCTGGATGCTGCCAAACTGGAGCGCCAGCAGCAGTTGGAACGGCAAAAGAAGCTTCTCACCTCTCCGGCGGAGATCGAAAGGGTCGCACGGCAGAAGTACCATCTGGTCAAAAAGGGGGAAATCGTCATGCGCTATCCGCCGGAAAAGAAAAGCGCTCCTGTGAAACCCGAAAAAAAGTTGAAAAAATCCCAAAAAACACTTTGAATTTCACCAAAGAGCTAATATATTATGCAAGACACAGAAATTTTATTTCTGATCTTACAAAAATGCAGACATGAACCGCCGGAGCTGCGGCTGCGGCAAACAATTTATAAATGGGAGAAAAGATGAACAAAACAACGACGACAATGCTGATGGCGGCCGGACTGATCGTTCTGGCCGGTTGCAAAACCGAAGTAATGCGTGATCGCCATTTTCAGGGTGATCCCCCGCAGGATGACCCCGTGATGCGCCAGCCGGGTGCCCGCCCGATGGAACATGATGTGAGAGCCATAGATGATCCTGCCCCTGCCCCCGCTCCCGCTCCCAAGCATGGATACCGCCCCATGGAGGGATCTTACACCGACGCCGGTATTGAGGATGAAACTCCCCGCCGCCGTGCCCCCCGCCGCCGCGGAGCCCGTGTCTCCGGTCAGCGTGTGGCTCCCGGAGCGGTCTATATCGTCAAGCCCGGAGACACTCTGGGCGGCATTGCCCGTCGTCACAATGTTTCTGTGAAAGCTCTGCGGCAGGCGAACAACCGTACTCCCCGGCAGGATCGTTTCCTCATCCCCGGCACCAAACTGGTGATCCCCGGCGGTAAAAATGTTGCTCCTGCCGGTAAGCAGAGCCGTGGAGCTGCTGCACCGCTCCGTCACGGCAGAAATACTCCCAAGCTCAACGCTGACGGAACCTACACCATGGTGCGCGGCGACAATATCCCCAAAGTCGCCCGCAAATTCGGTATCCGTCCCAAAGCGCTCCAGCGTGCCAACAACCTGACTGACGAAGAGACCACCCGTCTCCAGATCGGGCACAAACTGGTGATCCCCACCGGTGATGCTGCCAAATATGCTCCCCGCAAGTTGCGTGTGAAAAAGGCGGCTCCCGCTCCCGGACAGGAGTCTGCCATTCCTGCGCCCCCTCAGCCCAATCCTCCTGTGGATCCCGTGGCTGACAATCCGCTGCCGCCTGCCCCGGCTCCTGCCCCGGCTCCGGTTCCTGTTGATGCCGCCAATGCGGGTGCTCTGCCTCCTCCGGCTCCTGTGGCTGCCGGTACTGATTTCATGCCTGTGGCGGGCTGCAACACTCTCGAAGAGTTTGCCGCCAAGCACAACACCACGGTGGCTGAGGTGATCCGCCTCAACCCCCAGGTCGATCCCAAGGCTCCTATCAGCTCCTACGGAATGCTTTACGTTCCCCGTGCCGCCAAGTAAGAGTGCTTTTTTTCCAGCTCCGGCTGCCTCATTGCGAGGTATCCGGAGTTTTTTTTACTCTTTATGCGGGGAAATACTTGAATTTTTACCAAAATGGTATTATTTTATATTTGGAGTTGCTACAAATATTTGGTCATATCAGGAAAGGAGCCCCCCTTATGAAAGAGTTGAAAGAGGATGAACTTATCCGGGAATTGCGTACATGCGGGATCTCTCCTTCGCCCCAGCGTGTCGGGATCTACGGCTATTTGAAGACCCATCCCATCCACCCCACGGCGGATCAGATCATGAAGGAGCTGAAACCACATCTGCCCACCTTGTCCCTGACCACGGTATACAACACCCTCAAGCTCTTTGTGGCGAAAAAACTTGTCTGCGAAGTCATAATTGAAGACGGAGAACTGCGCTTTGACGCAGACATGAGCGACCACGCCCATTTCAAATGCCTCAAGTGTCAGGAGGTCTTTGATCTCTTCCCCGAAAAGGGCAAAATAGACACCTCCGGTCTCCCTGAAGTCCCTTCCGGCTTCACCGTGGAAAGCGTCCACATCTGCCTGAAAGGACACTGCCGCAGCTGTCAGGAGCAAACCGTCTGACGGTTCCGGGGCGGCATGCCCCCAATAAATAAAGGGCTGGAGCTTACCTTTTTAAGGTTTGCACCAGCCCTTGTCTGTTGGTTGGGCGGTAAATCAGAACTCCCAGTCGAGGGGAGCGCCTGTGCCTGTCAGTTCAAGGGTCTGCACTTTGCCCTTCTGATCCATGATAAAGATCCTGCCCCTGTCTCCTGCGGGACGGGTCAGAGTGCCTTTGAGTTTGCCGTTTTCGCAGCGGAGATCCTTGAGCTCCTGAGCGCCGCAGGTGTAGTGGAAGGAGGTCCCGATGACCTGAGGAGCCTCTTCCACGGGGGTGAGGGCATAGACCCGTGCCGACACCCGGGGCAGCGTGGGCTTGAAGGAGCCTTTGACTTTGCCCTCATAGCGCTCTTCAAAGAAGTTCCACACATGGTACTCTCTGTCATCGGGCAGTTTGAGCTCCATTTCCTTTTCCTCTTCAAAGTTGAAGAAGCTGTAAATATCACGGTCCGGTGTCTCGTTGAGGAATATTTCAGGAGTCCTCCCGGCAAAAAGATCCACGGGCACTGCCACTTTTCCCCAGGGGGGGAGCACACGGCGCACCAGATCCAGCACCTCAGGGGAACACTCCTGGAACTTGTCCCCGAGGAAGATCTGTCCGCCTGAAATACCCACAAAAAGGGTCCTCATCCGTGCCTCTTCAAGATCGGCAGGGGGAGCGATGTTGATGGCGTCGGCGGTAAGCATGACGATCTTGTTCTGAGCAAAGTAACGGCTCATGGTGGAGGTGAACTGCTCCCGGAAGAACTCTGTCTTTTCTGCATCGTCTCTGATCCCCGTATTGCCGATGTCGCAGGCACTCATAGTGGTGGAGCAGAGTCCCGCAGAGTGCATGGTCAAATCGGAACAGGCGTAGAGAAAATCCTCCTGATCCAGCTCTTCCACGATATTTTTCAGACTCTGGCGGTAGGTCCCGGCGCCTTGAACGACGCCCTTATCCCAGGGGGTGTAAAAATCGACTCTGCCGCAGCGGTTGAGGAAGTCGATCTTGAAATATTTGATCCCCAGAGATTTATAATAGCGCATGGTTTTTGCCACATACTCTTTCACCTTGGGATGGGTGGGGTCAAGGATATTCATATCGCAATGGGGTTCCCAGAACCATTTGCTCTTTGTTTCCATGGCAGCGCCGGGGACGGTGCCCTCTTCCACTTCGTACAAACTGCACCAGATGCCGGGAACAAAGTTCCGTTTGCGCATCTCTTCGGCGAATTTTTCCAAACCGCCGGGGAAGCGGTCGTTGGGGATCTGCCACCTGCCGGGGACATCCTCGTGGCAGTATCCCAGGTCGATCTGCATGTATTTGAATCCGAATCCCGGATAGGTCGCATTGATGAAATCGGCGATGCGGTTGATCTCTTCGGCGCTGATGGTCAGGCGGTAGCCGTACCATGAAAGCCACCCCACAGGGGGCTCAGTGTGGCGCAGTTTGATATTGCTGCGCTCAACAGACATATCCGCCCACGCTTCAAGCCCCCGCTGGGCGGACTTGAACTCCCCTGTTGCCATCTCTTCGGACTCGATCCGGGCGCCGGGCTGCAGTTCAAATCCGCAGAAGTTGCATGAAAACGCCAGACGGCGCAAAGCTCCTGTTTCCCCGTCGCAGAGAATGTAGACACAGGTGTGGCACTTAGTCATGGGAGCTGTAAAGGCATAGACCATGCCGCTGTTTTTATGCTGGACCGCCGCAACGCCCCCAAAGGAGTAGTTGGCACCTCTGACGCCTTTGGGGAGCTCCTCTTCGGGGACCCCCATGATCTGAGCTGCCCAGGCACGCTCTTCGGCGGGCTGGTAGACAGGGAGCCAGTACTCCCATGCGTACCGGGGAGTGAAAAAGTGTTCACTGGTTTTGATGACTCCTGTGGGCCAGCCGCCCCCTGAGTCAAGGAAAACGGAACTTTCTGAAGTAAAATCCGGAATATCATCCTCTTCAAGCAAGTGGCAGGAACCCAGTTTAACAGCTGTTTTTCCGGTGTTGACCAGAGCCAGTTTCCGCAGAGAAAAAGCTCCGGCGCGGTCATTGAGCCACCTGGCTTCAAGTGTCGTCCCGGGGATCATCCCCCCCTCTTGAGGGATCTCATACCATTGGTTTTCAATAAAAATCGTTGATTTCTGCATTGATGTATCCTGTATTTATTTACATTTTGATATAACAAAGAGTTTTCCTCTGAATCCCTCCAACTGGTCGTAGGTGAACTCTGTTACGATGCCCCGGCGGGCAAGTTCCGCACCGGTAAGGGGGGAACTCTTTTTCCCTTCTTCGGGGAAGACCTCAGTGACCCGATAGAGCTGTTCCCCTTTCAGACCTTGGGGATGGAAAACCCGTTTCGGGTCCCCGTCGCAGGTGTTGTGGAACACATAGAGAAAATGGGTATCGCTTGCCGGGTCTGAAAGTTCAAAAGCAAGCCATCCTCTTTTCTTCTCAAAATCCTCATGGGGGGTCAGGCAGTGGAGAACACCTTTGAGGATCTTTTCCCGGTTGGCTTTGAAGAACTCACTGTAACGCCGGATGATACGGCGGTTCTCATCAGAAAATGAAGCCAGATCACAGGAAAATCCCAACATTCCTGTAATACATGTCAGCAAGCCGAAATGAAGATCTTCACACTGGGAACGGTACCAGGTGGCGTGCTGCACCTGCATGACGGTGTTTTCTCTGAAAGAGCTTTCACTGCCGGGGTGGAGTTCGCACCCCACATACCAGTGGTAGATGCGCCCCACAGGGAAACGGCATCCCATCTCCTGTATCATCCGCAGATTTTCCAGAGGGGAGCCGTTGTCGCTGATAAAGTGGAGGTCAAAGTTCCTGAGCATGGAGCCAGCCGCCATACGCGAACTGCCTGAGGAGCAGTTTTCAAAGGTGACTTGCGGCAGCATTTTCTGCAGGCGTGCCATGACTCTTTCAAGTGCCTTGTAATAGAGAGAAAGCCGTGATGGGTCGTACCCCTGAGAGTGGTTCATATCGTTTTTGATGTAGACCGCCTTGTAGCGGCGGATGGTATCGGCAAGAGTGTTGACCAGATGATCCTCCACCTCAGGGAGCCAGATTTTCGGAGAGACGATATTGGGGTGGGCTGAGGGGAAGAACCAGTCGGGATGCTCTTTCACCACATCGGATTCTGTGGAAAAGAATTCAAACTCCACCCAGAATCCGAATCCCAGTCCGGCTTTGCGGACCTCGTCGGCGAAATCCTTCATTTTCCCGTAAAAGGCACGGTCAAGGTGTTCGTCCCAGTTGTTGAGCCGGGTGAAGGCACCGTTGTCGTTGTACCAGCCGTAATCCACCACAAACACCTCACACCCGCACTCTTTTGCAGCTTCAAGCTGTTTCCGCAGCCAGGGGAGTTCAAGTTTGCTCATGCGGTCAAGCCATGTGTTGTAGACCACTGGCTGATGGTTTTTCCGGGGGGGGAAAAGGGCATTGAGAAACCGGTTCATGGGGGCGGCGCCTGAAGCGGGATCACGACCGGGGAGCTGCTGGACCGCCACAGGGGGAGCTTCCCAGCTCTCCCCGGGAGGGATGACCAGTTCCAGACGGTCGTCTGAAAGCCCTGCTTCAACGGTCATGTCGCAGATCATTCCGTTTTTGCTTGCGGCGGAAAAGCGGAGCATCCAATCCCCTTCGGGAAAAACCATGAAGCCGATAGCGTGGCTGCTGTATGTATCCCGCAGCACCGCAAAGGGGGTAGAGGTTTCGCAGAAACGCCCTTCCCGGGATTTGAGGGTCAGACTCCCTGCCCGCAAGGACTCCCAGGCGCTCTGATCTTCACGGCACCAGAAGCTCTGGCGGGAACAGATCTCATACTCTCCCCGTGACAGGGGGAATCTTGCCAGATAGCGCCGGAGCGTCAGAGGCTTTTTGCGCAGATTGGTAACGGAGTCTCTACGCAAAAGGATGCGGTTTTCGCTGTCATACTCCAGAGAGATGGTGATTTTGGCGTTTTTGGAGCAGAAAGTCAGCTTTTTACCGCTTTTTTCGCTTTTGATCTCAGGAACACCAAAGGGGGTATCAGCATCGCTGTAAAAGGAAAAGGGCAGTTGACACTCCTGATCGCCCCCCATGTAGTCCCACATCCGCTCAAAGGAGCCTGAGGGATGAAGAACGAGAAGTTCTTTATCCCAGAGAGAACTCTTTTTTGTCATATTTCAAAAACTCCTGTTCAAGATTTTCAAAGGAATCCCAGTTCGGCAATGGCTTCACGGAATCCTTCGGGGAAATCCTTTGATGCCCACTTGCGGATCATGGGGAGCAGTTCAAACTGCAGCTCTTTTGCCTTTTCCAAGTCACCTTTTTCAAAGGCATCCACCAGCTGCCGCACGGTGTCGGGCACGATCCCCGCAGTGGCGATGGTGGCACCGTCAGCGCCCATGATGAGAGAGGCAAGGAGCAATTCTTCAGTACCGGTGTAGATCTTGAACTCCGGACGCGCCTCCTTGATGGCGGAAATCAGCAGCTCAAAGCGGGCAAAGTCCCGTGAACTGTCTTTGAGTCCGATGATGTTGGGGTGGTTGCTCAAAGCAAGGATGGTCTCAAAGCTCATGCCGTTGGAAAAGGCGGGGATATCGTAAATGTACACAGGCAGCACCGATCTCTCAGCCACCTCCATCTGGAACCCTTTGATAAACTCCTGATCGTGCTTGAAATAGTAAGGGGGCGCCACGGCAATGGCATCGGCGCCAGCCTCTTTGTACCTTGCGGCAAGGCGGCAGGTCAGTTCAGCCGATCCCGTAATGGCTCCTGCGATGAGGTAAAGGCGGTCTCCGGCGCACTCTCTGGCAATGCGGACCGTTTCCACCTTCTGATCGTCGGTAAGGATGGTGAACTCCCCCGTGCTGCCGTTGATGAAAAGTCCGTCAACGCCGCGGTCTGCCATCCAGTTGAAATAACGGTCCATCCCCTGAGGGTCCGGTTCCCCGTTTTTAAGCACTGCGGGGGGAGGAACAAGTATCTGCGGTTTCTTCATTATTTCATCTCCCAAATCACATTGTCTTCGTATTCAATTTTTACTTTTCTGCCGTAGCGTTCAAGGGTCTCAAAGTTGATTTCGCACCCCAGTCCCGGAGCGTCGGGCAGCGTGATCATGCCGTCGGCATCGGGAAGGAGCCTTTGAGTGGTCAGTTTCCGTGCCGGGGGCGCCGCCTCAACGGGGAATTCGCACCAGCAGGAGTCCTTCAGCCCGGCAAAAGGCTGGATGGAAGCCGACAGAGCCAGAGAGGTGGTAAAGGTGTGGTTCACATAGGTCACACCTGTTTCCAAAGCGTAATCGGCGACCTCTTTGGCAGATGTGATGCCGCCGATGCGTCCGGTATCGATCTGGATGAATCCCACTTTGCCGAAATCAATGAGGTTTTTCGCCATATCGGGGTTGTGTGCCCCTTCGCCCCCAGCCATAAGCCCTTTGCATCCGGGGAACTCTGACAAGGCGGCGTATGCTTTGAGAGCTCCTGAGGTAAAGGGTTCTTCCAGCCAGACGGCGCGGCACTTGAGAAGCTCGGGGAGTATCTCAGCGGCACGGGCGGTATTGCTGCCCCAGACGGTCCCGGCGTCGATCATGAGCGCCACATCCTCCCCCACCCCCTCACGGGCGGCACGGAGATGCTCCATATCGGTGGCGGCGGAGCCCAGTCCAAAGGGTCCCCAGCCGAATTTGGCGGCACGGAATCCCTCTTTGCGGCAGCGTTCCCCTTTTTCAAAGGTCTCCTGAGGGGTATCCCCGAAAAGCTGTGAAGCGTAGGCAGTCTTCGGGTACGCCTTTTCATACCCCAGCAAACGCCAGACGGGAAGGTTCTGTTTCCGTCCCAGCATATCCCACAGGGCGATGTCGATTCCGGAAAGTGTGTGGTCGGATTGAAGCAGATCAAAGCTGTTGCTCCGGACAGCAGCGGTCAGTTTGGCTATGTCGGCTGTGTCGTTGATCTCAAAGCCCAGCACAGTGTCTTTAAGGGGTTTGCATGCCAGATGTGACATGGGGCAGCACCAGGCGGCGATGGAAACAAGGGGAGCAGCTTCGCACTCGCCCCATCCTTCGCTGCCGTCATCCATGACCACCCGGACAAGAAGGGCATCCTGACTGCCGTCGCCGATGTTGCGGATCACATCATCAGCAAGATAGTGGAATTCAACATGTTCGATCTTCATTTGATTTGCCTCGTTTTCAGAATGTAATGGTAAGTCCCCCATCGACAACGATGGTCTGTCCGGTGATATAGGAAGCATCGGGACCGCAGAGAAAATACAAAACTCCTGCCGCCTCTTCGGGTCTTCCGGGGCGTCTCAGGGGCAGATGGTTGCCTGTCACATAGTTATCTTTGAACCATTGTGTTTCCAGTTCAGAACTCCCGGAAGCGCTGCTCATGGGGGTGTCGATGAATCCTGGCGCCACAGCGTTGACAAGGATCCCTTTTTCTGCCAGTTCCAGCGCCGCCCCCCGGCAGAACTGGGTGATCGCCGCCTTGGCACAGGCGTAAGCAGATGAACCCTTTTCAGCACGGAAGGCGTGGATACTTGTCACATGGACGATCCGCCCCCCTTCCTTCATAAAAGGGACTGCCCTGCGGGTCATGCTGACAGCGCCGTTGAACATGGTATCAAAGGGGATGCGCCATTTTTCAAGATCTGACGCCACCACATCTTCGCAGCCGATGACTCCGGCGCAGTTGACAAGAGCATCGATTTGGGGATAACTTTTCAAGAGTTCCGTCAACTGTGCCGCTGTACCGGGCAGAGAGTAATCTCCGGGAATATAACGGTGGGTGACTCCGGGAGCTGCAGGGAGCTCCGCGATGATCTTTTTCAGGAGTTCCTCCCGTCTTGCCAGCAGTATGAGCTGCCACTTTTCAGCCGCAAAACGCCGGGCGGCGGCAAGTCCAATGCCTGAGGAGGCGCCTGTGATGATTGCTGTTTTCATATAGATTCCGGATTTAATAAATTGTGCACAATGAAAATATAGCACTGTAAAAGGTTTCCTGCAATAGCGTCAAGCTGCTTAAACGTAATTTTTTTGATTTTTCCCCATCAACTCAGCGGGTCTGGTAAAAATATTGCCACAGGGGAGCGGCAAGAAGGGACTGGACAAATTTATTCTCCAGAAGCATTTGCAGCACCTCTTCACGGTCAAGCACATGGACCTTGATAGCTTCGCCTGCGTCAAGGGTCTGTTCGGAAACAGGCTCCACATCCTCTGCCACAAAGGTGTGTGACAGATTGGTGTGAGTGCCGGCATTGGCTGAAAAGGCGGAAAAATAACGCCAGTTGCCTTTGCCGTAGCCGGTTTCTTCAAGAAGCTCTCTCTGCGCCGATGCCAGAAGGGAACCGTCCTCTTTTTCGCAGACTCCGGCGGGGATCTCCAGACTGACTCTTCCCAGAGCGTAGCGGTACTGCTCCACCAGAACGATCTTTTTATCCTTCGTCACAGGGATCACGTTGATCCACTCGGGATAATCCAGCACATAGTAATCCGGCAGCACCACGCCTGAGGGAAGTTCCACGCTCTCTTTTCTGACCGTGAACCAGGGTTCGTTGTGCAGCTGGACGGAAGAAAGTTTCTTCCAGACCAAAGTTTCATCAGGGGTATACATCTTTACAACTTTTTCTCTTTTTCATGTGGGAACCGTCATTGCGTCACCCGGCGCAGCACCAGAGCGGTGCGGCAGGGCAGATAGACGCTGAGTTTGGTTCCGGTGGGATTTTTGATGGTCCAGTAGCGGTGGGGGAACTCCACATTGCCGAAACCGTTGAACTCTCTGCAATCGCTGCAGAGCACCGATTCATATTCACCGGGGAGCGCTTCAAAGGAGTATCCGGCGCAGGAACATTCATGGTGAAAATTGAAAAGGAACCAGTACCCGCCCCGTTCAAAAATCAGTACCTTCGCCTCTCTGTCGATGCGGGCGCACTGGGGAGCGGCGGCGTAAAAGCCTTCTCTGCCCACCAGTTCCATAAGGGCGCGGTCGAATTTCAGCAGACCATTGAAGCGCAAAGTCGGATCTTCCCCCAGACTCCACTGCCGCCGGGCGTGCTTGCATGACCAGTTGTTGCCTTCACGGGGGAAGTCGATCCACTCAGGGTGTCCGAACTCGTTGCCCATGAAGTTGAGATATCCGAACTGTCCCGTTGCCGCCGTGGCAAGGCGCATCATCTTGTGGAGCGCCACCGCCCGGTCGATAACAGGGTTATTGGAATTCAAGTGCATGGAAAAATAAACCTCATGCCCCGCCATGGCAAAGAAGGCGCTTTTGCCCCCCACAAGGGCCTGATCGTGACACTCCACATAGCTGATGGTCCTTTCATCTCTGCGGTGGTTGGTCAGTTCGTGGTAGAGCTGAAAGAGATCCCACTCCTCATCCCGCAGATCCAGCATCTTGAACCATGTATCGGTAACGCCCATCGCCATGCGGAAATCGAATCCGGCTCCCCCTTCAGCCAAAGGAGCGGCAAGACCGGGCATACCGCTTACATCCTCAGCGATGGTGACGGCATCGGGCCGCACTTTGTGGATCACCATATTTGCCAGAGTCAGATAGGCAAGAGCATCTTCATCCACATTGCTGCCGAAATACTCTTCCAGAGAGGCAAAAGTGCGGTTGATACCGTGGTCAAAGTAGAGCATACTGGTGACGCCGTCAAAGCGGAATCCGTCTATCTTGTACTCATCCAGATAGAAACGGCAGTTGGAAAGAAGCAGATGGAGCACCTCAGGCTTTGAGTAGTCAAAGCAGAGAGAATCCCATGTGGGGTGGATCCCCCGGATCCCTTCGTGAAAATAGGTGCTCCGGCTGCCGTCGATGCGCCCCAGCCCCTCGGCTTCGTTGCGGACAGCGTGGGAGTGGACCAGATCGATTATGACCCGCAGCCCCATGCCGTGAGCGGCATCGACCAGAGCTTTGAACTCCTCAGGGGTGCCGAAACGGTCGGCAATGGCAAAGAAGTTCGCCACATGATAGCCGAAACTGGCGTAGTAGGGGTGGTTCACCACCGCCATCAGCTGCAGCGTGTTATACCCCCCGGCAACGACTTTGGGCAGGATCTTTTCCCGGAATTCGTTGAAGGTGCCGATTTTTTCCTCTTCCTGCGCCATACCGATGTGGGCTTCGTAGATCAGCATACCCTCAGGGCGGACGGGGGAGGGATTTTTGAAGGTGTACTGTTCCTCAGGTTCCCAGACCATAGCGGTGAAAAGTTTGCTCTTTTCATCCTGACTGACTTTGCGGGTAAAGGCTGGGATACGCAATCCGGAGCCTCCGGGCCACTCCACCAGCATGGCGTAGTGCATACCGTGGCTGAGGGTGTGCAGGGGGAGTTCTATCTCTTTGATGCCGTGCTCCAGATTTTCAAGGCGGAACTCCTCTTTGATCTCCCAGTTGGAAAAATCCCCCACCAGAGTGATGGAGTTGGCATTGGGCGCCCATTCTCTGAAGATCCACTTCTCCTTTTCACGGTGGAGTCCGAAATATTCATGTCCGGAAGCGAACTCCTCTATGGTGCTCTTGCCGCCGGTCAGCTTTTGCAGCAGTTTTTCAATGCGCTCCCGCCGGGCAGCGATGGGGGCGGCAAAGGGTTCAAGGCTCGGATCGCTCCCAAAAGGGATCGGAACATTCAGGCAGAGATTTTTCTTCATAGATCACCTTGAGTTTTCAAATGTTTCGGGCTTTACGCTCTCTGAAAACTTATTATAACACACGGAAAAGAAAAAGTCAAGAGGCTAATACTCTGTCAAGTTGATTTTTTTGCAGGTAAGTGGTATATTATAGGCAAGTGCACTGCAATTATGAATATTCAGGGAGACTCCTTTCCATGAGAAAAAATTTCGGACCCCAAAGCTGGCTTTTCCCCATGCCCGTCCTGATCATCGGTACCTACGGCGAAGGGGACCAGCCCAATGCCATGAATGCCGCCTGGGGCGGGATCCACAATGACAACCAGATCGCCGTCTGTATAGATCCGCCCCATAAAACCGCTGAAAACCTGCAGAAAAGGGGATTTTTCACCGTCAGCTGCGGCACCGCTGAAACGGTTGTCGCCTGTGACTAT
>JAZODE010000005.1:0-22170 GCA_045596885.1 Victivallaceae bacterium | reverse complement strand
GACCATTTTTTTGCCCGTGGGGCAAAAAAACATGAAGCCTGCCAAGGCTTCGCTTCATGGCACGCAGTGCCGCTTCATATCCGCCTTGACAGATGAAGCATTGTTCCACTGTCGTTTCACAATATGAAGCATTTGCTTTCGCAAATATGAAGCAGCTTCATTTCATTCCGCTATGAAGCACTCCGCTTACGCTCCGTATGATTAGAAAATGAAAAAAGAGAGTTTTTCCGTTTGTAATATATACCTTGTACCGTTATATTAATCTTATGAAAGGAAAAATACTCATGGAAAAAAACTCTAATAAACTTGTTGACCTTTCAGTTGCATTTGCGGTAGAAATATTAAATTTGGTCAAATATCTCAAAAGTCAGCACGAAACGATCATCTGCAACCAAATAGGCAGAGCCGGAACCAGTATCGGAGCGAATATCCACGAAGCTCAATATGCTCACGGCAAAGCTGATTTTGTTTCAAAACTTCAAATTGCTTTAAAAGAGTCAAACGAAACAAGCTATTGGCTTTTGCTATTATCTAAAACAAACATTATTTCTCCCGTTGAATATAACCGTTTGGAAAATCTTTGCAAGGAGATCAGAATTACGCTGATAGCTTCTGTCAATACCACAAAAAGGAATGATAAATGAAGAATTTGCTGATATTGACTGTTTTGATTGCGACATTAAATCTTTTTGCTCACGCACCATTTTTCAATGTCGATACAAAAGAGAGCAAAGGGGTGATTTCAAATGTTGATTTTGCTCCTCTGCAAGTCGGAGTCGGCTTTTTTGAAAACGCTCAACTTTATGATGGAAAAGTATCTACTTTTATTTCTTTCGGATTACTTGGGTTGATGCAGCATGATGCAGTAATATCTTTTGCCCCTGTGAATGGAATAAAAAATAACTATGGTTTACATTGCGGCTTATTGATGGCAGTTACCGAAAAAAATTATTTCCTCTCAACATCTTTTTTTAATGCTTCCAAATGCAATTATGGCTTGCAGCTTGGGGTGGGGAATTTTGCATTGGACCATTCTATGCTCCAGATCGGAGCAGTTAATCTTGGCAATACCATGCAAGTCGGTTTATATAACATTGGAGGTAAAATTCAATGTGGAATCGTAAATGTCAATGGTAAATTTCAACTGGGGCTGCTTAATTACAATCCGAATGCGTGGATAAAATGGATGCCTTTGTTTAACTTTTCCTTCAGCGATAAAGAGGATAAATAAAGTCGCAAGTTACCATCTTTTTTGGGGACATTTTTCAGTTGTTTCGGAATGGCGGTCCTTTCGATTGAGTAGAAAATTTTTCTCTGTTTTCAAAAATGCTGAAAACAGAGATATTTTCGCGAGATAACGAAGCGTGGCAAGCTCGTGGACATTGGAAAATTTACCGCTGTCGATCAATGCCTGCCGACAAAACGCTCTGGCAAGATTGGTGATGATCGGCTCATTGAAATCAGTATTCAACTCCTGCGTTACGATCCGCTTTCTTCCGGCACAGTTCCGGAATGACATCGGAATTGTAATTTTAACATTTCCGTTTTCAAGGACTTCTATTTTATTCATTTCTCAACTCCTCCATCAAGGATTTTACTCCGCTGGTTTTCAGTTCCAATTCAAGCCGGTCTTGCCAAACAATCGCTTTTTCGACAAGTAAGATAACAAGTCTGTTATACTCCCCCGGACTGATTTCGTTCCAAAATTCTTCACGGAAGCAGTCCGCAACATCAACCGGATTCATTCCGGACTTTTCTGCAAATCGCATTATAAGCGTAATATCCGACAGCATTTTCTGTAACTGTTGTCTGACAAGTTCCTCTATATCTCCGGAGGGAATTTGCTTAACCGGACACTCTGAAACTGCCCGTTTGGTATCCTTGCTGCAAATATAATAGTAGTAGCGTCTGCCGCCTTTATTGGAGTATGTCGGCATCATTGATCCACCGCAATGACCGCATTTCAAAACACTTTTCAACGGCGCAATAGTCTCCTGCCGTCTGGAATGGTCTGATTGCGGATCAATGCTCCTGTGAATTCTCAAAAGAAATACATAAAATCTTTTTTTATTTTTTTATGTCATTTGCTTGCAAATGCTTTATGCTTACAGTATATTATATTATCAATAAGAAAAGGAACTTTTTATGAGCACGGCCAACAATAAAAATGATTTTAACAGCTTTACCTGTAATGATTGGGTTGAATACTTGGTAAAGAATCCGGAGTTTGCTGACAAGTGTGATAAATGGGAAGAGTTTGACGGCGAGAATTGGCAAAAGCTTTTGAGTAAGCATCCGCAATTTGCCGACAAGTGCGACTGTTGGTCAAATTTCCATTCCTACGCATGGGGTTGTCTTTTGAGTAAGCATCCGCAATTTGCTGATAAGTGCAACTGGGAAATACTCGATGACGATGCTTGGTGCAAAATTTTGCAAAAACAGCCGCAATTTGCTGATAAGTGCGACTTTTCACAATTTAATGGATGGTATTGGGGTTGTCTTTTGAGTGATCAACCGCAATTTGCTGATAAGTGCGACTGGGAAAAACTCCGTGGAGATCTCAGTTGGTTCGTTCTTTTGGGTAAACAGCCGCAATTTGCTGACAAATGCGACTGGTCAGAACTCGCCTTCGCTGATACTGATGAGTGGTGCCTTCTTTTGAAGAACCAGCCGCAATTTGCTGATAAGTGCGACTGGTCAGAATTTAAAGACTCTGATGTAACAGATCTTTTGAGTGAATATCCGCAAATCGCTGACAAGTGCGACTGGTCAAAATTTACAGGAAGTGTTTTAAGCCAGCTTTTGCTTGAGCATCCGCAATTTGCCGACAAGTGCGACTGGTCAAAACTTGACGGATTTGATTGGTACAATCTTTTGGAAAAGCATCCGCAATTTGCTGATAAGTGCGACTGGTCAAAACTTGAAGGCTATGATTGGTGCAATCTTTTGATAATACAGCCGCAATTTGCCGATAAGTGTGACAAATGGGAAGAGTTTAACGGCAGAAATTGGCGCTGGCTGTTGGAAGAACAGCCTCAGTTCGCCGACAAATGCGATTGGTCTGAACTTAACGATAAGGATTGGGAATATCTGTTGAAAAAACAGCCTCAGTTTGCTGACAAACGCAAAAAATAAAACCAGCAGGAAATTCGTAATTTCAAGAACAATCTGAAATCACAAAATGTTACGTTATTTGCACCAGCGTTTTTTCAGCTCAACTCAAAGTCGCAGGTGCAGCTGTTTTTCGGGTCATTTTGCGTTTGTTTCGGAGAAAAAGTCCTTTCGGTTGAGCAGAAAAGTATTCTCTGTTTTCAAAAATGCTGAAAACAGAGATATTTTCGCGAGATAACGAAGCGTGGCAAGTTCGTGGACATTGGAAAATTTACCGCTGTCAATCAATGCCTGCCGACAAAACGCCCTGACAAGATCGGTGATGATTGGCTCATTGAAATTGCTGTTCAATTCCTGCGTTACAATGCGCTTTCTTCCGGCACAGTTCCGGAATGACATCGGAATTGTAATTTTAACTCCGACAGGTCCGGCAAGTCAGACTGATGCGCCGCACCGCACACTCATGCACGATCAGAACGCTTTCCGGTACCGGGGGGCTCAGGATATCCGGTCACACCTTCAGTTGCGGATGATTACAAGAGCCCCCCTCCTCAGTGGTGTTTCAGAAACACCATAAGTTTATCTTCCTCAGTCCAGAAGGCTTTCCAGACGGTCGGCGTATTGTTCGACTTTGGCTCTGAGTTGATCCAGCTCTTCTTCTGAGGGATCGTAGCTTTCGGTGTTGAGTTGAGCCAATATGGTGTTGAGTCCTGCGAAAACAGCTTCTATTTCATGGCAATGGCAATGGTCGTGGCCGTGGGACTCTTCGTCATGATGGGCAAAGTAGTCCATACGCTCCTCGACCATTTCCATGATGGTGCTCCGCAGGGGGGCTTTGCTTTCATCCAGCAGGCGGTTGTAGTTTCCTGAAAGCTCTTCAAAGCGCTCTTCCAAAGCGTTGAGGAAGATCGCCTCCTGGGCTTCATCGGCGTAATCGGGCTCTCCGTGGGGGAAGATACGGGCAAAGAAGCGCTCAAAGGTCATATCCCGTGCGGCGCAGTTGTCAAGGATGAACCCGTCTATTTCTCCGGCGCTCAGGGATGAACCGATCTGTCTCAGCATGATCCCGAAATCCGATGTTTCGCCGGAAGAGATGGAAAGTCCGTCAGGCAGCATTTCATCATTGGCGGTGCCTCTTTCACCGCAGCTTTCCTCTTCCGCCATTCCCAGTATGCTGTGGTCGCCGTCGGTGCGCATTTCGATCAGGTCGGACTCCTGCATGAACTCTTCCACAGATGCCCCTGCCCCGGCGAGCTCTTCGCCCCCGTAGTAGAACGCCCAGCCGATCTGGTGGGGGATCTCCAGATAATCCCGGAACTTTTTCACCACCTTGACCATTGCTTTTTCGTAATCCCGGATCCATTTGCCCCTTGCCTCCTGAGTTCTCTCAGCACGGGGGCGGTAATTGACCTCAAACTCCCCGGTGTCGGGGTCGGTCAGCTGCAGGATCAATGCGTCGCCTTCTTTGAAATCCAGTTCCCGGTAAAGTTCCCGGCAGTCAAAGACGGTCATGGTGACAAGGGTGGTGGGGGCAAGGTGGCACCGCAGGGAGCTGTTGGCGTCGGAGTCGGCTTCAAGATAGTCCAGTATCTCCTCGTGGCCGATGAGCATACTGTAGTGGAGCGCTTCGCAAAAGGGGAGCGTGATCTCTCTTTTGGGGAGCGGTTCATCATCGTAGAGCAGTTCGGCGTCAGAGGGGAAGACATCTTCAGTAAGAAAAGGTGTCAGACGGCTGGGGGGGAAAAGGACTCCCTGTTCGATCTCCCACTTTTCCGGGGTCACGGCAAAGGGCATCCGGCAGAAGTAGTGGATCTTGAGTTCACACTCCCAGTCGTCGGTGTGAAAATAGTTCACATCGCCGTCGATGAGCTTTTCAAGGCGTTTGAGGAGTTCATCATCACCGGGGGCATTGAGCTGTGCGGCGATGTCGGTAAGTTTGAATATCCCGGGGGCATTTCCCAGAACGTTGTCTATGGCACCGATGGAAATGCGTTTTTTCTCTTCTTCTTTACCCATGGATCTTTACCTCCCGCCGAATCCGGCAAATGTTGAAAGTTTTTCAGCCAGAAGTGCCTTGAACTGGTCAACTTCAAGCTCTTTGAGATATTCAATGGTCACGGCATCTTTGATGTCAAAGCTGCCGCTGCGGGTCCGCCGCAGCGCCGCAAGGGTGCCGCCGCAGCCCAGCTTGGCGCCCGCATCGTGGCAGAGGGAGCGGACGTAGGTCCCTTTGGAACACTCAAGGGTGAACTCACAATCGGGCAGCGCCACTTTGTTCACCCGGATGGCATTGATGTGGATGGGACGGGCTTCCCGCTCTATTTCCACTCCTTTGCGTGCCAGTTCGTAAAGTTTTTTACCCCCCACTTTAACGGCGGAGACCATGGGAGGCATCTGCATCTGGTCGCCCTCAAAACTTTTCAAAGTCTCAAGGAGTTGTTCTTCTGTGACATTGACCTCATGTTGGGCGATGACTTCGCCGTCAAGGTCGTAGGAGTCGGTTTCAATGCCCAGACGCAAAGTACATTCATAGACCTTGTCTGAAGCCATGAGCTTGTCGCTGAATTTGGTGAATTCCCCTAAGACGATCACCAGCAGTCCGGTGGCGGCGGGATCAAGGGTGCCGCAGTGGCCCACTTTGGGGATATTGTAGCGGTTTCTCAAAAAGTTGACCACGTCAAAGCTGGTCCATCCGGCGGGCTTGTCGATGGAAAGGATCCCGGCGCCCTTGAAAATGGGCAGATGATGTTTCTTGGGATTGTAGCGCATAGCAAATGATATTCCTTAAAAAAGTCTTGAAAATCAGAAAAGATCGGGTTGTTCTTCTTCAACTGCCGGGGCTTTTTCCTCAGCTGCGGCAGGGGGAACCACTGCGGGCGGCAGGGCAAAAAGTTCAGGCTGTTCCTCAGGAGCTTGAGGAGCGGTGCTTTCCGGGGGTTCCGCTGCGGGAGAAGGCGCTTTGAGGAACTCATCAAGGCTCATGATCCTGATACCCAGTTTCCGCGCCTTGACCAGTTTGGAGGAGCTGTCGCTGACATCCGCCGCCACCAGAAGTGAAAGCTCCTTTGTCACGCTGTCAGCTGAGGCGTAGCCCCTGCTCCTGGCAAGTTCCACATAGTAGGAACGCTTTTCAGGCATCTTGCCTGTAAAGCAGACCGTTGGGAGTCCCCCTGCATTTGAAACACTTTCACGCACCGGCGTCACCGCAGAAAGGAGTTCGTCTATCTCCTCTTTTCTGGACTCAAAGGCGGCGGTGAGGGCTTTGGCGCGTTCGGGACCGATGCCGGGAACGGTGCTCAAACGGTCGGCAGAGGCGCTTCTGAGAGTTTGGATATCCATTTCCTGCAGCAGCAGTTTGGCGATATTGGGTCCCACATTGGGGATATTCAAAGATGCCAGAAGCTGATACTCCGGCATGGTCCGCACCCGCTGGAGCTCTTTTAAAAGATTGGAAACAGACTTTTCAGCAAAGCCTTCCACCTTGAGCAGATCCACCGCTGTCAGGCGGAAAAGGTCGCTCAAGCTCCTGACATGGCAGATGGAGACCAGTTTTTTCAAAGTGCTTTCCCCCAGATTTTCCACATCCAGCGCCTTCACCGCAGCGGCAAGGCGCTGGAGACTGGTTCCGGGGCACTCATGATTGGGGCAGACCAACTCCGGTCCCCGTCTTTCAAGGGAAGTGCCGCAGGCGGGACACTTGTCGATAAGGGGGGAACGGCGGTTTTCTCCGGGGGAGGAGCCGGAAATATAGGGGATCACATCGCCAGCCCGTTCAACGGTGATACGGTCGCCGATATGCAGATCCATGTCGATGATGTTCTGCACATTGTGGAGCGTGGCACGCTTGACGGTAACGCCTGAAAATTCAACGCTTTCCATGACTGCCACGGGGGTCAGGTTGTTTTTGCCGAAGCTCCACTCCACATCGAGGAGCACACTTTCACGCTTCACATTGGAGTATTTGTAGGCGATCTCCCCTCTGGGGTGGTGGGCGGTGTTCCCCAGAGACTCCCGGAAACTTTTGTCGGCGAATTTGATGACCACGCCGTCCATGGGATAGGGGAGAAGTGCCAATTCTTCAAGAAATGTTTCCCACTTTGAAGGAAGTTCCGCAAGAGTCGTTTCGTAAGAAACAAGTGAATAATCCACCAGTGTGAGTTTCGCCCCCTGAGCAGCCATGGCGTCGATCTCTTTCAAACCCATGATCCCCGCCACAGCGTTCCGGGGATTCTTGTAAAAGCCCCCGTCCTTGCGGCGGATATGGGAGTAGATGTTCACAAAGTCGTCGGAGCGGATAACGATCTCGCCCCGGGCGGCACGGTCAAGGCGCCCGGTATATCCGGGGGATTCAAGTTCGATAAGGGGGAGTTTCCCCGTCACATCCTCCCCCGTTTCCCCGTCTCCCCGGGTGGCAAGGACCCTGCCGTCAAAAGAGGCGGAAATACCGTCATATTTGGGCTGTACAAGGAGCTTCTCATCAGGAGTACGGGCAAATTTGCCGCCCCATTCCAGAACCGCTTCAAGGGAGTAGGCTTTGTCAAGAGAGAGCATGGGGCTTTTGTGGCGCACCTTGCCCTCAGAGACTACGCCGGGGGTGTAAATGGCGTTGACAAGGGGATGGGCGGGGTCCCGGCGCTTCAGCTCTTCAAGAAGCAGATCGTAGTCGGCGTCGGCGATTTCAGGAGCACCCTTTTCCCAGTAGAGGGTGTTGTGGTATGCGATCAGCTCAACAAGAGCAGGAGTTGTCATATCAGCAATATTTTCCCGGAAACTCATTTGGTTTCAACTCCCTCTGAATAACAGTTACAATTCCCGTCCCGGAACAGCTCCGGAACGCAAGACCCTTGAAGCATGGCACATGGCAAGAGCCAGTGCATCGGTGCTGTCAAGGGGGATTTGATCTATTTCGATACCCAGTTCCGCCGCGATCATGACGGCGATCTGTTCTTTGGTGGCGCTTCCTCTGCCCACGGCGGCGCGTTTTGCCACAGTGGGAGCGTAGGCAAAGGCGGGGATCTCATTGATGCTCAGTGCAGCAAGTATGGCTCCCCGTGCCATGCCGAGAATAATAGCAGTCCCGGCGTTTTTACCCACGAAGGGCTCTTCCAGAACGGCGCAGTCGGGGTGAAATGTGTTCACCAGTTCGCCAATACCCAGATGGAGCCGCCGCACACACTGGGAGTGGGGCAGCTTCTGGGAGTTGGCGATGACGCCGCAGTCAATGACTGAAAACTTTCCCCCGGTCCCGGCGTCGATCACTCCGTAGCCGGTGGTTCGGATCGCCGGGTCTATACCGAGGATGATCATTCAGCAGCTCCGAAAGCGGCGGTGACTTCAAAGAGTTTTTCCTCCGCCAGATGGGGCGCCATGAACTGGACTCCCACGGGCATCCCCGATTCGGGATCGGTGCCGCAGGGCATACTCAGACCGCAGTTCCCTGAGATGTTGAGAGCGATGGTGAAGATGTCAGAGAGGTACATCTGCAGAGGATCGCTCTTGGCGCCGAATTTGAACGCCACAGCAGGGGTCACAGGGGTCATGAGGATATCGCATTTCTCAAAGGCGGCGGCAAAGTCCTTGCGGATCAATGTCCGCACCTTCTGAGCGCGCAGATAGTAGGCATCGTAGTAACCGCTGGAAAGCACATAAGTTCCCAGCAGGATACGCCGTTTCACCTCGTTGCCGAAACCGGCACCCCGGCTCTTGAAGTAGGTCTCATTGAGGTCGCCTGCTTCCACACGGGCTCCGTAGCGCATACCGTCGAAGCGCGCCAGATTGGCGCTTGCTTCAGCGGTGGCAAGGATGTAGTAAACGGTCACGGCATATTTGGAGTGCGGCAGAGAAACATCAACGATCTCTCCCCCCAGAGCCTTCACCTTTTCGATGGCTTTGTCAAGCTGCTCTTTGACGCCCGCATCCAATCCGGCGCCGAAATACTCTTTGGGGAGTCCCACTCTGACACCTGCCAGAGTTTTGGCTTGGGCGCCCTTCAAGGCGGCGGCGGCGAAATCGGGCACAGCTTCATCCAGACTGGTGGAGTCCAGAGGATCTTTGCCTGAGATGATACCGGTCAGGATGGCTGAGTCCACCACATCGTTGGTCATGGGACCGATCTGGTCAAGACTGGAGGCAAAGGCGACCAGTCCGCTGCGTGAAACACGGCCGTAGGTGGGTTTCACACCCACGATACCGCAGAAGGCGGCGGGCTGACGGATGGAACCCCCTGTGTCGCTGCCCAGAGCCGCAGGAACGAACCCTGCCGCCACAGCGGCGGCGGAACCGCCGGAGGAACCGCCGGGGACCCGGCTGGTATCCAGAGGGTTGCAAGTCTTTTTCACTGCGCTGTTTTCACAGCTTGACCCCATGGCGAACTCGTCCATATTGAGTCTGCCGAAGGGGATGAAGCCTTTGGCGGTGAGTTTTTCCACCGCTGTGGCAGCGTAGGGAGATACCACATTCTCAAGGATCTTTGAAGCGCAGGAACAGGTTTCGCCTGTGACGCAGATATTGTCCTTGATACCGATGGGGATACCGTCGTAGTCGCTGAGAGCCTTGCCTGCCTGACGGCGGGCGTCTGATTCAGCGGCAAGAGCCATGATCCTGTCGGCATCGTACTTGATGAAAGCGCCGATCTCCCCATCCTTTGCCGCCACGGCATCAAGGCAGCGGCGGCAGAGTTGGACGGAGGTGAGCTTTCCTGACTTCAGCTCTTCAGCAAGAGCGTGGATGGTAAATGATTTGTTTGCCATAGTATCAACTCTCCGATCCCGGCATGACCCGGGGGAGCCGGATCAGTTCGCCGCTGACCACGCCGGGGGCGTTGGCAAGCATAGTCTCTCTGGGGTAGGAGTCTTTCACCACATCCTCCCGCCACACATTTGAGCAGACGGAGGCGTGGGCAGTAGGTTCCACGCCCTCAACATCCACCTCAGAGAGTTCTGCAATGTAGTTGACGATGTTGCCCAGATCGGCGCCGAAAGCCTCCTTTTGTTCAGGAGTCAGCTCCAACCGGGCAAGATCTGCCACATAGTCGATGTCAAGTTTCACTTCAGCCATGATCAAGCTTTTTCCAGGGTCAGAGTGCAAGTGACCAGATCGCAGACCTCAGCAGGACCAAAGTACTGGATGGGACCGGGATAGATGTAGCTGGTTTCAGCAGCCCATGCGGCACGGTTGGCGGCAAAGGTCTTGAAGGGCTTGCCCTCAAGCTCGACCAGAGCCTTGCGGATCACGGGCTTGTCTTCACCGTGGCGGCGCTCGATGTTCATCATCATGGTGATGGGAATGCCGCCTGCGATCCACTCGTCAGCGTTCTTGATGGTGTTGCGGACGCTTGACATGTAACCGGTCTTTCCGGCACCGATGAGAGCGGCGGCGTTGTAGCCCAGACTGTAGCAGTAGTCGGCGTCGTAGTTGGAGGGAGCAGCGCAGCGGCCTTCATAACCGAAAAAGTGGGTCTGAGCGGCGAATTTGCCGGTATAAGTTCCGGCGGCTTTGCGTTCTTTCAGCTTCTTGCCCACCATTTCGGCGAGCATCTTTTCGGTTTCGATGAGAGAGACCTGAACGTTGCCGTGGGGGTCGCGGTCATTGCAGAGCTGCTTGCGGATACCATCGGGCAGAGAAGCGAAAACTTTGGCGCTTCCGGCGGTGAGTTTGGCTTCGGCGAAAGCCACCTTGGCGGCGGCATCGGCTTCGGCGATGGTGCTGTCGATATGAGCGAAAATATCGTTGAGTTCGGCGATGAGCACCTTGATCTCAGGAATGAACTCCACCAGACCTTCGGGGATCAGGGCGATACCGAAATTCATCTTGTTGGCGGCGCGGGCGGCGACCACATCGGCGATACCGGTAACGATCTCGTCAAGGGTCATTTTCTTTTCAGCCACCTCTTCGGAAATGATCGCCACATTGGGCTGGGTCTGAAGAGCGCACTCAAGGGCGATGTGGGAAGCGGAGCGGCCCATGAGCTTGATGAAGTGCCAGTATTTCTTGGCGGAGTTTGCGTCACGGCCGATGTTTCCGATAAGTTCGGAGTAGACACGGCAGGCGGTATCAAAACCGAAACTGGCTTCGATCCACTCATTTTTCAAGTCGCCGTCGATGGTCTTGGGGCAGCCGATGACCTGAATACCGATCTTGTTGGCTTTGAAATACTCAGCCAGCACGCAGGCGTTGGTGTTGGAGTCGTCGCCGCCGATGATGACCAGAGCGGTGATGCCGCGCTCTTCGCAGCTCTTGCGGGCAGCTTCAAACTGCTCAGGGGTTTCCAGTTTGGTACGGCCGGAGCCGATGATGTCAAAGCCGCCGGTGTTGCGGTAGGCGTCGATGATGTCGGAGGTCAGTTCCATAGCTTCATCTTTGACCAGACCGTCGGGTCCTTTGAGGAATCCGTAGAGTTTGGAGGAAGCGTTGAGGGATTTGATACCGTCAAAGAGACCGGCGATGACGTTGTGTCCGCCGGGAGCCTGACCGCCGGAAAGGATCACACCCACATTGAGAGCGGCGGCGGCGGCACCTGCCCCCTGGGCAAAGGTCAGCACGGGGCTGCCGAAAGTGTTGGGGAAGAGAGCTTTGATCTGCTCCACATTGTCGGCAGCGGTGGTGGGTTCACCGGCGGTCACTGCCACATTGGCGCCTTTACGCAGCGCAGGAGGAAGTTTGGGGGCGTAAGCTGCCCGGACTTTCTGGAGAGGAGAGATAACTTTCATTGTAAAATCCTTTCTTTTTCAAGGTTTAGCCTGTTATTTATATAAGATAGCACAGAAAGGGGGATTTATCAAGCTTCAAGGAGCTTTTTTTCCTTCCCTTTTACAGCTTTGCAGAGCATATTTTCACGCAGGTCTGAGCCGGGAAGAGCCCTTGCCGAAGTTTTGAGCAAGGCGGAGTGCATTTTCTTTCATGAAATCTTTTCCGCACTTTCCCCATGAACGGGTGCGTCCGACCCGGGCAAAGAACTCTTCCATAAAGCGTGCGGTATCTTCCATATTGGGCCAGTATTCGGCTTTGCCGTAAAGTCCGTCCACGCCGAACATCAAACGCTGATTGAAGGCTGTCCCCGATGAATCACGATCATCCAGATGATCCATAAGCCACTGATAATCAATAAGTCCGCACACAGAACAGCTGATATTGGGGTAGTAGTAGAGCGCTTCCCAGAGTTCGTTGATCCAGGGCACGCCCTGATGTCCCTGGATCAGCTGCAGTTTGGGGAAGGCATCGGCAATGGTGTCCAGCATGGAGGGCTTCATGTTGCAGGGACCGGGGAATCCGGGGGAGTCCATATTTTTCCAGAAGCCTTTTGCCATGATCCCCACATGAAAGAGTATGGGCATCCCCAACTCTTCAGCTTTGGCGTAGACGGGGAAAAATGATTCATCGTTGTAGGCACGGACAGGGGAAATGGCTTTGAGGCCTGTGAACCCCTTTTCTTTCAGCCGTTCCACCTCAGAGGGACCTTTTGTGCAATCAATGAATCCGAAAGGAATATACATTCCGGGATACCGTTTGGCGCACTCAAGGACCTCCTCTTCCGCGGCAAAGGGGATCCCTCCCGAAACACAGGGGCAGTGCATGAGCCACGCCTGTTCCAGTATGCCGGAGCCGGCGATCTTATCCATAAGCGCCCAGTCAACATTGCGGATCAGATGGGCATGGGTGTCAACAAAAGAGTACATGGTGTTCTCCTCAATAATTTTGGTTCTGCAGATACTATAGCACTGAAAAAGAGATTTTTCAAATCCGGGTCCCGGGAGCTTGCGGCAGAGCAAAAGCTCAAAAAAAGACTGCCGCAGCGGTGCGCGGCAGTCCTGAGCAAAGTCTGAGAAGCAGGATCAGTAACGGCTGTCGGCGTAGGCGACCCAGCCGCCTGCTTTCACCAGTTCGGCATCGAAGGGGTCGATATTGAACTTGTAGTTGCGGACGATCTTGCCGTTGTCAAGGGTGAGAGTGTGTTTTTCCAAATCGGTCTCAAGGGTGGTTTCCCCGGAGCCGAAAAGGTCGAAGATCTCAGCGATGGTTTCGGCGGGCAGTTCAATGGCGAGCATACCGCAGTTGAACATATTCTGGCGGAAGATACGGGCAAAGTTCTCAGCAATGACCACATTGATATCGTTTTCCCCCAGCACCCAGGGGGCGTGCTCTCTGGAAGAACCGCATCCGAAGTTGGCACGGGTGATGATCGCCTGATGACCGGGGACATCCCGTTTGGGATCAAATTCGGGGAGCAGCAGATCTTCAAGGCAATAGGGCTTCAAAGCCGCCTTGGTGGATTCGTTGAGATACTTGGCGGGAATGATCTCGTCAGTGTTGATATCTGAACGGTCCAGAAACAATACTTTTCCATTAAAATTTTTCATAATTCAAGTTCATCCCTTGAAAAGTTCGGAGTTGACAATAGTTCCGGCAACGGCAGTTGCGGCGGCAGTGGCAGGGCTCATCAGATGGACCATGCCTCCTTTGCCCATGCGTCCGGCAAAGTTGCGGTTGGTGGTTGAAGCGCAGACCTCTCCTGAAGCCAGCACGCCGTTGCTCATGCCGAGGCAGGCGCCGCAGGTGGGGTTGGTCACGCAGAAACCGGCATCCATAAAGATCTGGATGATCCCCTCAGCCAGAGCCTGCTTGAAGATATCAGGGGTGGCAGGGGAAACGATGGCACGGACCGTGGGGGCGATCTTTTTACCCTTGAGGATCTGAGCCGCAACACGCAAGTCGCTGAGTCGTCCGTTGGTACAACTGCCGATGTAGACCTGATCCACCCTGGTTCCCGCAAGTTCCCGGACGGTTTTGACGCAGTCGGGCTTGTAGTTGAAGGTCGCCACAGGTTCCACGGTGTTTCCGTCGATGGTCAGCACTTTGGAGTACTCTGCATCAGCATCGGAACGCCATTTGGAGTAGGCTTCAACAGCAGCTTCTTTTGTAGCGAACTCGCTCTGGATGAAGGGCCAGAGATAATCCACCGTTACGGCATCGGGATAGCAGACACCGCAGGTGGCACCGGCTTCGATAGCCATGTTGCACAAGGTCATGCGCCCTTCCATATCCATCTTGTCGATGACGGGACCGGTGAATTCAAGGATCTGGTTGGTGGCGCCGTTGACGGTGAGTTCGCGGATGATGGTCAGGATCAGATCTTTGGGGTAGACACCTTCACGCAGAGCGCCGGTGACTTCCACTTTGATGGTCTCAGGCTCTTTGAAGGCGCAGACACCTTTGAGGATACCCACTTCAAGGTCGGTGGTGCCGATACCGGCGGCAAAAGCACCGAAAGCGCCGTGGGTACAGGTGTGGGAGTCCCCCATGATGACGGTGAACCCGGGGCGGACAAATCCCTTTTCGGGGAAGATGGCGTGACAGACGCCGTTGGCGCCCACATCAAAAAAGTCCTTGATGTCGTGGCGGCGTGCCCAATCCCGGAGAGTCTTGCCCTGTTCAGCGGTCTTGGAGTCCTTGGCAGGTGAAACATGGTCGATCACAGCCTTGATCTTGGAGCAGTCAAAGACCCGGTCACGGTTGGTGGCGCAAAGGTCATTGATGGCGATGGGGGTCGTGATCTCGTGGCAGAACACCCGGTCAAGTGAAAGGACCCGCACGCTTCCGGCGGGACGATCCACTTCGTGGGCGTCAAAAATCTTCTGAGTTATGGTCTTTCCCATGATTTGAAACAATCCTTTCTTCAATGGTTGCCGGAACAAAAAAACGCAACAATCGTCTGCGCTGCGTTCTTCCGGAAAGGGGCATCTCACAAAGGCACCGCCCCCCGGCGGCACCTGCTGCAATATCTCCATTTATATAATATAGCACAACTTTCCTGATTTATCAAATCCTCTGGCGCCGGGGCACAAAGAATGCGCAGAGAGAGTTGAGGAGCGCCATGACGGCGGCGACGCCAAAAAGGGTCCCCACGCCGAAGCGGAGCCAGATCCAGCCCCCCACAGGGGCGGCGATGATGGAAATGAGATGGTTGATGGATATACCCGTTGAGAGCGTGGAGGTCAGTTCATCTTTGTTGTCTGAAATCTCCTTCACATAAAGGTTGGTGGCAAGGGCGGTGGTGCTGATGATGGAGTCCAGCAGAAAGTTGGCTCCCACCACCCAGACGGCGATGTGCCGTGGAAAAATGTCTCCGGCGTATCCGTAGAGCAGGCAGACGAAAAAGAGGATCACCGTGTCATAGATCATAACATTGCGGTATCCGATACGGTCGGTGAGTTTCCCCACGAGGGGGGCGGCGAAGATGTTGATTCCGGCGCCCACGGCAAAAAGAGCCGCCATGAGAGCGGTATCAAAGTCGTAGACCTTGATGAGCACAAAGGGGGCAAAGGTGAGAAAGATCTGCTTTCTGGCGCCGTAAAAGAGTTCAAGGGCGTAGAAGATCTTGTATTTCCAGTTGAAGTAGAGCCGGGGGCGTCTGGCAGGGGATTCGGGATTTTTGGGGATGAGCATGGCAGCAAGGCTGGCGGCGGCAAGAAGGGTGATGACCAGCCACACCGCATCGTAAACCAGCAGTTTGTTGGCGACTCCCAGCAGATTGACGGCGGCGAAAAAGATCCCGGCAACGATGAGGCTGCCCGCCACAGTTCCCACATTCATGGTGCCGGTGACAAGTCCCAGAGCGACGCCCCCTTTGCCGGGAGCGGCGATCTCCATGGTCAGCGCCTGACGGACAGGCATCATCAGATGTTCGCCGGTGCTCCAGATCATGATAAAGAGGATCACCCAGATCTTATTGGCTGGTATCATGAGAGCCGCCACGCCGAGACAGGCGATGAGGGCGCCCATTTTCATCACCTTCCAGTTGCCTGCCTTGTGGAGCAGAGCCAGCATAAATACCAGAAGGAGTCCAGGCATTTCCCGGAAGAACTCCAGCCATCCCCGTTCCAGTTCGGTAAAGTTGTGGATGTCGGTCAGATAGTTGTTCATGACCGCCTGAAAACATCCGAAAGCCACCCCCCAGAGGGCGACGCTCAGAAAAAAGGCTCCTGCCGATTTCCCGGGGGGGAAGGCACCTTCAAGTTTGCTTTTGAAGCTCATGGTTTGGGATCTCCTTAATTTGACATTCTCATAATATACTGCTGTAAAACTTCTTTTTCAATGGCAAGGCTCTTGACAAAAGGCAGTTTATGTGCTATATTAGAAAATCGTCATTCCGGTTCGGGCCCCAATTCAACAGGCTTGACACCTGATCCGGAGCATCAAAAACAACAAAAATGAAAGGGATTGGTTATGCCAACCGCAAGTCGAGCAAAGCACAAATTCTGCCGCCGCGTCGGACAGTGCATCTGGAACGACCCCAGCTGCCCCAGCGTCAAACGCCCCATGCCTGCCGGCCCCCACTCTTCCAAGGGTCGCCGCAGCAAACTTTCCACCTACGGAACCTTGCTGATCGAAAAGCAGAAACTCAAGAACTACTACGCTGTCAGCGAAAAGCATCTGCGCAATGCCTTCCTCAAGGCTAAAGCCGGACTGGGCAACACTGCTGAAAAGCTTTTCCGCAGCCTCGAACTGCGTCTGGACGCTATGGTCTACCGCGCCGGTTTCGCTCCCACCATCTTCGCTGCCAAACAGTTTGTCAACCACGGTCACATCCTTGTGGACGGCAAAAAAGTTGACCGCGCAGGCTACCTGCTCCGCGAAGGTCAGGTGATCTCCATCAACGCTGAGAAGTCCCCCAACATTGCCGCCATGGCAAAGAAGGGCAACGCCTCTGTTCCCGCTTACATGGAAGTCGATCTCGACAACCTGAAAGCCACTCTGGTGCGTGTTCCCCAGATCGAAGAGATCCCCGTCAGCGTCAAGATCATGAGCGTCATTGAGTACTACGCCCGCTGATCTTCCGCTCACAGAGCACAAAAAACTCCGGTTTTCCGCCGGAGTTTTTTTATGCCTTTTTTTCCCGGACCTGTCGGACCTGTCAGACCAGAAGAGGTATACTCCTTACAGCATGACGGGGGCACAAAAAAAACTGCCGCAAACATGGAGTTTGCAGCAGCTCTCGATCCTTATTGAAAGAAAACATTATTTTTTCTTTGCGGGCCAGACCAGTTTGGGGTCTGTGGTGTATTTTTTCAAATCAGAGTTGCTTTTGCGCAATTCGGTAATGATGATCTTCGCCAGCAGCTGGGCTCCGGCTTTGTTGGTGTGGGAGGGATCGATCTTACCGGTCTTGGGATTGATGCGGTAAAGTTTTCCGGCGGCTTCTTCACCTATGGCGATAAAGTACTTTGCCTGATTTTCAGCCAGTTCCAGACAGGGGAGCTTCAGTTCGGCGGCGACTTCACGCATTGCCTTGCTGTAGGGAGCGCGGCTCGGAACATAGGGACCGGTTTTCTTGCGGAACACAGCCTTATTGGTCTTGGGATCCCGCACCAGAGACTGATTGATGGTGACAAAGATAACCTTGGCGCCGATGGCTTTGGCTTCGGCGGCGTAGCGGCGCAAGTTTTCCTTGTAGGTGGTTTCCGGTTTGGAGGGATATTTCTTTCCGGGAGTGTCGTTGGCGCCCAGAGTCATGAAAACATAATCAGGCTTGGACTTCAGAAGCTGATCCCACTTGCCCCGGGAACGGAAGGTCACGGTGCTGTAACCGCTGACGGCAAAGTTCAGGACTTTGACATTGGATTTGAAATGATCCCCCAGAAACTCTCCCCATCCGTAAATATGTTTGGGATCCGTGCTCTTATACCCCTGACAGGCGGAACTCCCCGCAAGAGCGACTTTGATCTGGGGTTCAGCAGCCCCCAGAGCAAAAGAACCGAGCAATACAGCAGCAGACAGAATTTTTACAACTTTCATAATGGCACTCCTTCCTTTGATGTTTATAAAGCCTGCTCTAAATGTAGCACCATTTTCCCCATATTGCAAACCAAACAAATCATTTTTATCTATTCTGAGAGGCAATTTTTTTCATTCCATTATATAAAGGTGTCATACCGAAGCGTTTTTTACAAAAAAGAAGCGCCGGACACTTTTTCTGAATTGATCTTTCCGAAAAAACACCCGAATCGGCAGGACGTACCGGTTCGGGTGTTTCAGTTTCGCCGTGTATGCGTTTATGCCAGCATGCCGCTGTTTTTATCCTCAAAGATTTTTTCGCTTGCGGCATCTTCAAAGCCTCCGGAAACGACAAGATCATCGTAAGTCAAAGAAGCGTCATCTCCGAATTTCAATGTGATCCTGTCATTGGAAATTCCACTGACTTGGACACTTTGACCGCCGTAAGAGTAAGTGAGCGTACTGGAGTTCCAATTGTTCCTGGAACCGGATTTAAACCATAAAGTAATGCGACCGTTTGCCAGTTGTTCAACAGTATCATTACCCCAGTTACCACCGAAGCAGAAAATATCATCGCCACCACCGCCATGCATGGAGTCATTGCCGGAACCGCCAATGATAATGTCGTTTCCACTTCCGCCGATGATGCGGTCATTTCCGCCGTCACCGCAGAGGGTGTTGATGTTGGAATTTGCCCAGATGGTATCATCTCCGGCGCCGCCGTAAATGGTCATTTCATCACCAATATAAGCGAATTTCTGACTGGTGAGGTCGATAACATCATTTCCGGCCCCGGCACGGATCTCATCAATTTGTGATATTCTCGCACCATCTTTGCCCAAAGCGGTGAAAACATCATCCACAAAGAGTGCATCCCCGTTGACATCATCTGTCAGCACCAATATATTGGCATCCTTTGACCCCATAAACACATCGGTGATTTTATTTATTCCGGAGAGCAAAACCTGCTCCATTGTGCCGCCCCAGCCATTCAGGAAACCATGATGCTCGGCTGCGTAATTTTCTTCCCACGTTCCTTTTGCGTTGGCAAAGAATAAATCTTCATTTCCATCGGCATCTGAAACTAATTCAATACCTTCAAAAAACTGTCGATCCGCAACCAACACACTTTTGCTTACCTCTTCCGGATAATCATCATACATCTCGGATATCCAACTAATGTCTCCCGGCAAAGAATAAAGATCTAAGGCGCCAGTTGAAGGTTTCAATGTTAAACCGTGAGCAAAGTTGTCAGGAGAGATCGTAACAGTTGTTTCCAACCTGTCCATATACCAGAGAAAAATTTCATAATTACTCTCTCTCAAAACCTCGAACTCGTTGCCGACCCAGTGAGAGTATAAATTATTCTTTCCTATGGCTCTTATATCGAAAGAAAGAACGTTTATGACCGACTCGAGTGAAAAACTTACCTGACTTTGGGCAAGGTTGACCGGCACTGGTTCTCGACCGCCCGTCTTTTCTGAATACCTCTTGACTTGGTATCCCGAAACAATATCTGAATCAATGTCGTCCCAATCGATGATCAAATTACCATCCTTGACCCGATAGGAAAGTCCTGAAATGGCAGGAACTGTATCTGATGTTTTCGAAACAGTGAAAGTGCGGTAAGCAGTGTCACTTGAATAATTGCCCGCTGCATCCACTGCGAAGAGCCTGTAGTAGTACTCCCCTTCAGCCATATTCCCCAAAGAAAGAGAACTGGTCGTGCTCTTGCAGACCACTGCTTTGGAAAAGTCCGGCTTGCCTGAACCCTGGCGTGCGACATAATGCAGTTCATATCTGACAACACCCACATTGTCGGAAGAATCGTCCCAGTCCAAATAAGCGGAACCGTTTTTCATTGAACAAACCAGATTGCCCGGAGTTGTGGGAGATTCAGTGTCCGCAGCCTGAACTACAGTAATGGTTTTAGTGTAGATATTGTTGTTTTCATTGCTCTCACTGTTCTTGTTATTATAATCGGTTACAATTTTTATTGTATGGGTTCCGACTGATAATTTCCCCAGAGAATAATCATTCTTGGCAAAAGTATATTTAACAGCTAATGGATCGAAATTCAAGATTTTTTGCAGCACATTGTCAACATAAATGGCAGTTGAAAATGCTTGGGCATCACCGTCACCCATATTTCTTACTGCAAAGTCAATGTAAATATCATCTTCATCCGTAAAAACAGTACTGTCGGTACGGGTCCCCTTTTCGGTAGCAATTATCAGAGCGTCCGACCAGTCTGGCAGCTTGAAAAAGGTGAGGTCAGGCTTACCAGCCTGAACTACGGTGACTGATTTTGTCGAAGAGGTATTATTGTTTTCGTTAGACTCAGCAATGCTCAAACCACCATCAGCTTTGACGTAAAAAGAATGAGTTCCAACGGCAAGGTCTCCGGCATCAAAGGTGTAGCTGAGGGATTTACTTCCGGAAGCACTGAGTGTGCCAACTGATATTTGAGCAACCTTTAGTCCCCCGTCATAGAGGTATACATAGGAGCTTGAAGCACTGGATGTTCCATTGTTTTTGACGGTAAAAGAAATGGTTAGCGCATCAGATGTTGTAACAGAACTGCTGGAAACAGAAAAAGAAGATATCGTTAAATCAGGTTTTGCAGCCTGAGCTACGGTAAATGTTGTTGTATAGGTGTTGTTATTTTCGTTTGTTTCTGTGATTGTGCCAGTAGAATCAGCAACCAGCTTGATGGTATGAGTTCCGGCAGAAAATTTACCAAGGTCCAAGTCTTCTACGCCAGTGTAATATTGTGATTTTAAATCAGTTGCAGTCCAGGAACCCCACAGTACATCATCAATGTAAATAGCTGTTGTGAAGCTTTTGGATATAGTGCTGTCACTGTCATTCAAAACGGCAAAATCCAAGTAAATATTATCATCAGTGGTAAAACTTGAACTGCTGGTATTGGTGTTTGTTCTGTTGGAAACAACGAGCGGTGCACTCCAGTTGCTCGGCGTGTATGTTCTTAAGTCATATCTGTTGCTGCTGCTGCCACTTGTGATAGTACAAGTATAATTGTACACCGAACTGAAGTTCGTCGCTGCAAGCATAGGAATTGAAACTTGAATAGAATACGTTTCTCCGGCAGTAAAATAAAAACTCGCGCTTTTTCCAAGTGTTATTGAATCCTCAATACCCGGGCCGGAGACTCTCCCGGAAACGGTTGTGCTCCCTCCACTGGCATGTTGAGCTCTCAGTAATACAGTGTAATATCCACTTTGCGCTACACTGAAAGAAACGGAGGATGTGTAATTGTATGTATCAAAAGTAGCCCCGGACACACAACCGGTTATAGTCGCCGGACATGATATTGTTCCGAGAGACAGTGAAGAACCGTATAAATGGTAACTCCCTGCGAAATCGTTTATATCCCCTGATACATATTCATGCTCCATTCCCTCAAAGATATGTCCGAGTTCATGGTCGATGACGGAAATCACCAAATCTGTGTCGCAGGTGTAGTCGGCAAGAACGAAGGCGTTGTCATTTTTTATCAAATTACCCTGGTCAATTGTTTCGGCAAGACCGGCAAAGGAGCCATATTCCTCAAAATCATCGGTCTGACCGATGAAGATGGTACTGTATTCCGCTGTGTCATTGGGTTTCTCCGTGGTAAATACAATATCCTCCAAAGCATATCTTGCAGAGAGCTCAGCTAAAATATACTGCTTTTGCTCCTCGCTCATGCCGGAGTCTTCAACATCCACAGCTATTGCTATGTTCAAATCATTGTTCCTGTATACCGTTGATTCTCCGTCAAAGTCCAGATATACGATTTGCGGAATATCCTTCAAGCTGCCATCTTCCATCGCTGTATAATTCCTTAAGTATTTATATTTGTGGTAAATCCTGTACCGGGAAATGCCTTCCCAAAAATCATGACTCTTTAATTTAGCACTGTTTTTTTATTTTACAACCCTTTATGTTGATTTTTTAAGAAATTTCAGTACTTTTGAGGCAATTTAAAAACTCCTCAAAATTATCAAAGCGCCCTTGCTTCGATCTGATAAAGGGAGCGTTTTCGGCTGTTACCCTACAGGTAGCAACCCTTGTCACGGCATAGATATTATGAGAGACACAAGAGGTCTCTCATTTTTTATGTCTGAAAACAAAAAATGGTTTGCCTCTTGACAAAAACGGATTTATGTTAATCCAAGAACACCGAAGTCGCATAGTGCGCTTCAAAAATCAGGAGGACAAACCATGAATAATGTATCACAGAAACAGGAAAAAATCTACTTCGGATTGGACATCTCACAAAAAACT
>JAZODE010000004.1:0-38059 GCA_045596885.1 Victivallaceae bacterium | reverse complement strand
ACGCCTCTTGCCCCCAAACTCCCCGGGCGCAATGAAATAAAATCCGCCTCAAGTATTCTCCTCAACCAAAATGTTTGAGCAAAGTAAAAAAGAGTATAGCCATTCACCTTGGGGAGTTGAGCATACCATTCTTTTTCTGCTCTGAAGGCGAAGAGTTTGGAATCGGAAGAGGGGGAGCCGGGGGATTTTTTGAATTTTTTTATTTTCTCTTCTTGAAAGTTGCGTCCTCTTATGATATATTAGGAACAGTTTCAGAAAATGGAAGACAAATGAAGAACTTTTTCAACAACATTATCAGCATTATGATCGCTGCAGCTGTGATTATCAGCTGCGGCTTGGCTGGTTGTTGTTGAGTTTGATTTGAAAAAAAGGTTTTGAACCTCTCTCCGGCAGTCAGTCAGGAGAGAGGTTTTTTTATGGAATTGAAAATGGAAATGACAATGAACAAAAACGGTTTCAGCTGTTACCCCGCACTTGCAGTGTCCGGGGCTTTTGTCCTTTCCATTGCTGCTGCCATTATTATTATTATTTCCATTATTATCAGCGTGATCATTATTACGCCCCCCGGCACGGCATGAAATTTTCTGAAAGCCCCAAAGATACGAGCCCTGCCGGAAAGCAAGATCCCCGGCAGGGCTTTTTAATTTTCAAACAAGGAATATCACAAATGAAAAGATCAGGAGCATCCATCGTTATTGAGGCGCTGTGCCGCAATGGAGTCGATACCGTCTTCGGTTATCCCGGAGGCGCCGTTCTGCCCATCTACGACGAACTCTACAAAAACGCCCGCCGCATCCATCATGTGCTGTGCGCCCACGAACAGAATGCCGCCCACGCCGCAGACGGCTATGCCCGCGTTACCGGCAGACCGGGAGTCGTCATCGCCACCAGCGGTCCCGGAGCCACCAATCTGGTCACAGGTATCGCCAACGCTTACCTCGACAGTGTGCCCCTTGTCGCCATCACCGGGAATGTGGCAGTGCCTCTTCTGGGCAGAGACAGTTTTCAAGAGGTGGATATCACCGGGATCACCCGTCCTGTGGTCAAGCACAACTTTGCCGTCAGTGATGTCCGCCGGCTGGACGGCATCCTTGACGCCGCCTTCAGGATCGCTCTTTCCGGCAGACCGGGACCGGTGCTGGTGGATATCCCCAAAAGTATCCAAACCGATCTGTGCCATGAAAGTGAATACACTGAGCAGCCGTTTTTTCCCCCTCCGCTGCCCGAACCGGATCTGGACGAAGCCTGCCGCCTGATCGCAGACGCCAAACGCCCTCTGATCTATTCCGGGGGCGGGGTGGTTTCAGCCGGGGCAAGCGGGGAGCTCCTGGATCTGGCAAAGCAGATATCGGCTCCTGTCATGTTCAGCATGATGGGGCTGACGGCGCTTGCTGCCGATGAACCTTTGAATCTGGGCATGTGCGGTATGCACGGCACCCGGAGTTCAGCTGCCATGTTCAGCGAAAGTGATCTGGTCATCGCCCTGGGGGTGCGTTTTTCCGACCGTGCCGCCGGAAACACGGTGCAGTACAAAGAGGGCAAAAAGATCATCCATGTGGACATCGACCATTCGGAGATCAATAAAAATGTTGCCGCAGATGTGGAACTCCACGGCGAGGTCAGAAAAGTGCTGCAGCAGCTTTTGCAGCGTCTCCCCCGGATCAGCCGTCCGGAGTGGGAAAAACGCTGTGCCGAAGCCAAAAAACTTGACTTCCGCCCCAAAGAGGAGCAGCTGACTCCCTTTTCACTGCTGCGGACTGTGGCAGAGTACTGCGCCCCTGATACTGTCATCGCCACCGATGTGGGGCAGCACCAGATGTGGACCATGCAGTATTTCCCCTTCCGCACTCCCCGCACCTTGCTTACTTCAGGGGGGCTGGGCACCATGGGATTCGGCATGGGAGCCGCCATCGGCGGATGTATCGCCAGCGGCCGCAAAAGAACTGTGCTCTTCACCGGTGACGGCAGTTTCGGTATGTCGCTCCAGGAGCTTGCCACTGCCGTTTCCCAGAATTTGCCCCTGATGATCGTGATTTTCAACAACGGTGTGCTCGGCATGGTGCGCCAGTGGCAGACCATGTTTTATGAAAAGCACTACTCCCACACCACACTGAACCGGCAAACCGACTTTGCGGCTCTTGCCAGAGCATTCGGCGCCCACGGCAAGAAAATCACCTCCCTTGCCCAGCTGGAGCGGGCGCTGTACGATCCGGCGCCGGATCTGCCCACAGTGCTGGATTGCCGGCTGGATATGGATGAATTTGTACTGCCCATGATCCCCCCCGGAGGCAGTGTTAAAGATCTTATAACCCGGAAAGGATGAAAAAATGGAACGCTTTACCATAGAATTGACCGTTTCCAACAGCTGCGGCGTGCTGAACCGGATCACCGGCGTCTACGCCAAAGGAAAACAGAACATCGACGCGCTGACGGTACAGGAAAGCCCTGACCCGGAACTTTCAGTGGTGCAGATCGTTTCCCGCGGCGATGAGGCGCTCCAATGGCGGATGGTGCGGCAGTTAGGCAAACTTTTCGATGTGAAAACAGCCCTTCTTTTGAATGATACAAACCTCTCTGATATAAAGGAAAAATGAAAAATGAGCAACAACAAATTGACACTGGATCAGGTTTATAAAGCAAGTCACCTTCTGAAAAGCGTGGCGCGTTACACCGACATGATCGAAAGCAACAATCTGGCAGCGGATTGCCGTCTGCGTCTGAAAGCTGAAAATCTGCAGCTGACAGGATCATTCAAACTGCGTGGCGCCTTCTTCAAGATCGCCTCATTGCCCAGGGACGATCGTGAGATCGTCGCCTGTTCAGCGGGGAACCACTCTCAGGGGGTCTCCCTTGCCGCCGGAAAACTCCACCGTAAAGCGGTGATCTTCATGCCCAGTATCGCCCCGCTTTCCAAAGTCGAAGCCACCCGGAATCTCGGAGCTGAGGTCCATCTGGTCGATGGCGTTTACGATGACGCTTATCTTGCGGCAGAAGCCTATTGCAAAGAGCATGACAGCATTTTCGTCCACCCCTTTGACGATGAAGATGTGATCGCAGGTCAGGGAACCATCGCATTGGAAATACTTGAACAGTTCCCTGAGGTCGATACAGTCCTCGTACCTGTGGGGGGCGGCGGACTTATTTCCGGCGTGGCGTTTGCCATGAAACAGCTGAATCCCGGATGCAAAGTTTACGGCGTGCAGGCAGAGGGGGCTCCCGGAATGTGCAAGGCATTTGCCGAAAAAAGAAGCGTGACTCTGGAAAGGGTCTCCACCTTTGCCGACGGAATCGCCGTCAAGACGCCGGGGACTCTGACAAGGGAGCTGTGCTGCAAATATGTGGACGGCATAGTCACTGTAAGCGACGATGAGATCGCCACAGCCATATTGACCCTTATGGAAAAGCAGAAGCTCGTTGCCGAAGGCGCCGGAGCCGCAGGTGTCGCCGCTGTGCTGGCAAAGAAACTCCCCCTTGCCGGGAGAAATGTCTGTGCCGTTGTTTCAGGGGGGAACATCGACGTGAACATCCTTTCACGGGTCATCAGCCGGGGATTGCTTTCAACGGGCAGGGGGGCTGAACTGAAGATCGCCATGCTGGATAAACCGGGGCAGCTGCGTGATGTTTCAGCCATCATCGCCGACTGCGGCGCCAATGTGATCCAGGTCCGTCATGATCCCGGCGGCGAACATGCGGACATAATCGGCTGTTTTCTGCAGATCAAGATGGAAACACGGAACAAGGAACAGCTGCAGCAGATCCGTCAGGCACTTACAAATGCGGGATATCAGATATTGAACTGAAATCCCCCTCACGCCCCGCAGCTTCCGTTTGCGAAGGCGGGGCGTTCCCGGCGAAGGGCTGCAAAGGCGTCTTGAGGCGTCGGGAAAGGGTAAAAAAAAGGGTGCTGCAAAACCTGTTGAAGAAGGTTTGCAGCACCTCTTTTTTTGCCTTGCAGGCTGGCAGCAGCCTGTCAGCTGAAGGCTGTATCAGGCAAGAAGAGGGTTCTCCTCAAAGACCCTGCCGCTTACTGAATCAGCGAAGGCTGAAATGGATTTGAACGCAGCAAAACTTTCAGCGCCGAGCTGATCGCCGAAGAAAATAGAAATATTCTCAGCAGCGACCCCTGCGACAGTGACACTGTTGACCCCGTCAGAGTATGTCAATGTGCTGCTGTTCCAGAAGTTGAGTGATCCTGTTTCAAACCAGAGAATGATGGTTCCGCCGCTGAGCTGCTGAACGAAGTCATGCCCCCAGTTGCCGCCGAAGGTGAAGATGTCGGATCCTCCTCCGCCATGCATACTGTCATTGCCGGATCCCCCGACGATGGTATCGGAAAGGGCGGCGCCCACCAGACGGTCATCACCGGAATCACCGTAAAGCATATTGGTGCCGCTGTTCGCCCAGATGGTATCGTTGCCGTGACCGCCGTAGACTGTCAGATTTTCACCGGCATAAGCAAACTGTTTGCCGGTCAGGTCAATAATATCATTGCCTGCCCCCGCCATGATCTCCTTGACTTGTGAAAGACGCGCCTGATCGCCCAATACGGAATAAATATCTTCCAGGAACAGTGCATCTCCGTTGGCATCATCGGTCAGGAGCAGTATGTTGGAGTCCGCAGAACCTTTGAAAATGTCTGAGAGCCTGTTTTTTCCTTCAAGAAGAACCTTTTCACCGGTACCTTCCCAGCCGCCTGAATTCCCCTGATGTGAAGCGGCAAAGTCCCCGCTCCACGTTCCGCCGGCATTGGCAAAGAATACATCCAGAGTTCCGTTGGCTGTGGAAATCAGCTCTGTCTCAGATCTGCCATTGACAACAGTGCTCCAGCTCATGATATTTTCAGGAGCGTTGTTGCAGTATGCCTTTACCTGGAAGGCGCCTCCGGGAGTCGAGAAAAGGTCAAGTTTTCCGTCGGCAGTTGTCCGGCTCCAGAAGTGGCGGAAGTTGTCAGAGGAAAGAACCATTGTAGACTGCTTGTTCCCCAGAGCACCGGTATCTGCCGTGAATACAGGAGCTGAACCGGGCAATACCTCAAGTTCATATTTGTCAGACCATCCGGAGCATTGACCGGAGTTGAGAACTGTTCTGATTTGAAAGAAAAGTGTGCCGCTGGCAGTGGAAGGAAGAATCTGGGTGCAGCTGCTTTCGGAAACAAAGATTGAATCTTCCGCTTTGCTTGCGGGATTGACGAAACGGATCTGGTACCCGGCAAAGTCCGGACATGTCACATCTGCCCAATCAACGGTGAACGCTCCGTCCTTGATCTGGCAGGAGACATTGCCTGTGACCAGCGGAATTGTGTTGCCGGGGGCATTAACAATGAACTTGCGGGTGTAAGTATTGTTGTTGTAATTCACTTCGCCAACTGAATTTGCAGAGTCTGTCACCAGCTTGACGGTATGGACTCCTGCTGAAAGTTTGCCGATGTTACAGCCTGTTATCCCGGTGTAGTAACCTGCCTGCAATCCGTTGGAGTTCCATGTGTTAAACAACTCTCCGTCAATATACAGCTGCGTGGAAAAAGTGTTTGCAATATTGACTGTGCCGTTGTTCAGGGCAGCCCAGCTGATGAAAACATTATCTTCTGTTGTGATCTCAGAAGCATCTGTCCTGTCGGTTGAATTGGCGGCGATGACGATTTTATCGCTCCATCCCTTGGGAGTGTAGGGTACAAGGTCAATATCCTGCTGAATGACAGTCAAAGTCAGATTGCCCCCTGCCTGATCCAGAGAGTAGACTTTCCCATTCAAGGCGGTATCTGCGCCATTGACTCTCAGGGTACCGAGATTATTGACGCCGTTGTGCAGAGTGATGTTGTAAGCAAAATTGGATGCTCCCTGAGCAAGTTTGTAGGTTCCGGAGAGCTGGTCTTTGGCAACTTGAATGGTAAAATTGGGGAGACCTGTGATCTGGGAAACATCGTTGATCAGGTAGCCGCTTTGTGAGGTGCGGTCGAAAATGCTGAATTCGATCGTTCCATACAAAGCCATGAAAGATGCCCCTTTTTCAATCATCAGAGTACCGGTATGGAGTCCGCTGTACAAAGTACAATTTGCGCCGGATTTGAGGTAGGTATTATTGGCCTGCCCGGTAATATTCAGGAGACCGGCAGATTCGACCACAACATTATTGGAGATCCCTCCGGAAGTTACAGCAAGTTCACCGTTCTTTTTAACGGTGACATAATTCAAAAGAGCGTTACCGTAACACCCCGCCAAACCATCGCTGTTGACAGTGATGTTTTCCGCGTATGCGTTATTGAAGACAACCAACTCGGCATCCGCATTGACCGTAATATTTTTTGCATCGCTCCAGAGTGCGACCTGCATTACGCTGCCATTGAGAGTGGTATTTTCTGTATATCCCATGAAAACAGCCAAAGAGGCGTTGTTGACTTCGGAGTCATAGAGTTTCCCGCCGGTGTGAACAACAGCTTCTGCTTTGCTTGAAATTTCTGCTTTGCTTGCAACACCGCCGGAACCGACCAGCAATGCCCCTTGATTTGTTACGGTCGTATCTTTTGCGAATCCGCCTCTTGCGACTTCCAGGACGCCGTCAACTGCCGTGCTTGAAGCGATGCCGCCATCTGCCACATACATGGAACCTGTCACCTGGCGGCCGATCATTATTGCGGAGTGTGCAAGCAATGTATCGTTTTGCCCCAGGTAGACACCTGTAAGCTGACTTGCAAAAGAGACTTGGGCGCCGGGAGCTATTGAAACAGTTCCGACGCATGGAGTCCATACCACATCTGTGGCAGTTCCGCCGGTTTCAATGACCAGACTGCCCTCTGCGTTCACTACAGTCCTGCCGGCACTTCCGCCGCTGAGTACCTTGAGTTCGCCGGCAGAGTTGATGACGGTGTCCTGTGCGATTCCACCGCCGAGAATCTCCATCGTGTTTGAAGTCAATTCAATACCGGTAAGAATTTGTCCTGAACTAACAGTATATGCCATACTCTTTCTCCTGTTTTGGAATGATTGAGGAACTCATGCTTTCTAAATATAGCATCTGCTGTTGAAGATTGCAAATGCTGACAAAATATTATCATTGCTTTTTTGTGGGAGGGGGGATTTTCAGCTCTCTTGAGAGCTTCAGGCAAGTCTGCCGGATCATGATTTTTCCGGAACTTCCCCCCGGTGATTTCAGCGTTTTTCTCAGCACAAAAAGCAAGGTGATCCCCAGGATCACTGAAGTCAGCAGACAGGAGACCGGGAAGTTCAGAATCAGGATCCGGTGTTTTTTGTCAAGGCTCTATTCCTTTCACGGGCAGGTAAAATAACTTTTTCAGAAAGTTTTTACAGACCGCTTTTTATTTTTGAGGATTCAAAAATGAAAAGCGTTACTGACAAAGGTTTTCCGTCTTCTGCTTTGAAAGAGCAAGACAGTGTCCGTGAAGGATTCGGGCGAGTTTCTCCGCCCCGGAGGGCGTGAGGTGGTCGCCGTCTCCAAAGTCATTGAGTTCAAATTTGTCAGAGCGCAGCAGATCGATGTAGGTGACTCCCGGCATTTTGACAAGTTCCGCCAGAAGCTCCCGCATCCTTTTTTCCTGTTCCGGGGAGATTTTTTCCCAGTAGAAACGATGGGCGGGAGGGGTGAAAAGGAGCACTTTGATCTTGTGTTTCTGAGCAAGTGCGATGAGTTTCTGCAGTTCGTGGAAACCATCGGTCTTTTCCAGATCCGCATCGCAATGTCTCAGGGCGGCTTTTTCTGCCAGAGTTTTGAATTGCTCCCGGGGCATGAATGCCTGATTGGTGCCCCAGCCTGTTTCGTCGATATTGTACGCCTGGGGAACACCTTCCCGTTTGATTTTCTTCTTGAGGCGTTTGAAGAGACGGAACTGGTTCGGCATGTTGCCGAAGATGAAAAAACGGTTTGAGATATCAGAAACGGGGAATCCCCAGTAGGCGCTGTAATTGGTATCTTTCCAGGAGTCATTGTTTTGTTTGGCGCCGAAAAAGGAGAAGATGGAAACAGGAACGATGACATACTCCAGACGGTTGGGGGACTTCAGAAATGTTTCAAAGATAAACCGGTCGTGGCACAGCTCCTGGCTGACAAAGGCAAGGTTGCAGGCACGGGGCATAAATCGGGTATTGACCCCGTAAAAGGCGTGGGAGCTGCCCAGAACAAGGATCCTGCCCTCTTTGCGGTATTTTTCCATAATGACCTGCCGTTTGTATTTGAACACATGAGGCGCATTGCGCATGATGAGTTCCCATGCTGCCAATACAGCGATCAGCGGAATGGCAAAGAGTATCATTTTTAACAGAAAACGTTTCATATTGAAAACTCCGGATCAAAATTGAAAATAAATAAAGGTCTGTGATTCACCGCGCATGAACATGCAGCAGAGAGCCAATCCCCAATAGATCAGACAGCGCAGTACGATATTCTGCGGCAGACGCTCCAAACCGTGTTCGCAGTTTCTGTTGAGCCATTCGACGGCGAAAAGAACGGCAAAGAACACGGGGAACCGCCGCAGCTCCTGCTTACAGCTTTTCAGGAACTCCAAACCGCTATTCAAATCGCCCCACCCGAAAAACATGGTGTTCAGGTAGTGGAAAGCTTGTTGAAGACTTTCCGCCCGGAAGAAGAGCCAGCACAGCATGACAGTCAGAAAAGTTCCTGCCATGGCAGCTGCTTCACGCCACGGCGGCACAAGCGAGCTGCCCCCCGGACAATCCAGATACTTGCGGTTGCTGCGGGTCAGAAGCAGAGGCAGAAAGCAGCTGGCGTGGATCACTCCCCAGACCACAAAGGTCCAGTTGGCGCCGTGCCAGAGTCCGGAAAGCAGAAATATGATGTAGGTGTTGCGGATCTGTTTGCCCACTCCCTCCTTGCTGCCCCCCAGGGGGATATACACATAATCCTTGAACCAGGTGTTGAGGGAAATGTGCCACCTGCGCCAGAACTCCCCGATATTTCTGGAAAAGTAGGGGAAGGAAAAGTTTTTCAGAAGCCGGATGCCGAAAAGTCTTGAGGCACCGATGGCGATATCGGAGTATCCGGAAAAATCCCCGTATATCTGCAATGAAAAACAGAAGATCCCCAGCCACACAGCAAGGGGACTTGAAGCATTTTCTAAAGCCGCATTGGCGATAATGGCACAATTGTCCGCAACGACGCATTTTTTGAAAAATCCCCAGAGGATCTGGCGGCATCCGTCACCTGCTTCTGCGTAACTGAATGATCTGTCACGGGTAAATTGCGGCAGCAGATTGCTGGCGCGTTCGATGGGACCAGCAACAAGCTGGGGGAAAAAGCTGATAAAGGTGAAAAAGGCGATCATATCCTTTTCGGGCTTGATTTTCCCCCGGTAAATATCGATATTGTAACTCAGCGCCTGAAAGGTGTAAAAGCTGATACCTACGGGCAGCAGCAGTTTGATGGCAGAAGGGGGCAGGGAGATGTTTGCCAGTTGGAAGAGCTGCACAAACTGGTCATAAAAAAAGTTGTAATACTTGAAGACCATGAGTATTCCGAGATTGCACGCCACGCTGAGGATCATGGAGGCTTTGGGACTCCAGTATTTCGTTTGTTTTTCTCTGGAGTAACCATCCAGCAGCCCCATGGTATAGGCAAGGAAGGAGCTGATGGCTATAAGGATGAGGAAACGCCAGTTCCAGAATCCGTAGAAAAAGTAACTGCACACCAGCAGCAAAAGATTCTGCAACTTTTTTGTTTTGAAAACAAACCAGTAAAGAAAGAATACAGTGGGTAAAAAAATCAAAAATGACAAAGAGTTGAATGACATAAAACCTTTTCCCCTTTCCCGGCGGATCTTCCTGATCCACGATCTGCTCTGCAATACAAAAAAAGCACCTCATGGGAGGTGCTTGTCATTGTAAATGGTGGTGGGAGATGGATTCGAACCATCGAAAGCTGTGCTAGCAGATTTACAGTCTGCCCCCTTTGGCCGCTCGGGAATCCCACCGAACTTAATGGAGCGGGTAAGGGGGGTCGAACCCCTATAACCAGCTTGGAAGGCTGGTGCACAGCCGTTATGCCATACCCGCAGTTTTTTACAGAATATTTGGTGCCGTCGGGGGGAGTTGAACCCCCACTCCGGTGAAAGAACTTGGACCTGAACCAAGCGCGTCTGCCATTACGCCACGACGGCTTACATCAATCTGTATCAGCTGCACGAATCTCTTCGTGTTCCATAATATAATACTTCTTTTGTTTTTTTTCAAGCCGTCTTTTGAAAAAAAATTGATTTTTTTTGTTTTTTCCCCTTTTTACAGCCACCGGTACCTCATCCTTACCAGAGAGAGGTTCAGAAAAGTTTTCCCGGAAACGCCTGTTTGAAACTTGTTTCAGGCAGCCAGCCCTCTCTGCCGTTGATCCTGACCCGGCAGAATCCGGAGCTGTCATGCTGGATCAACTCCCCTTCACTGCCTCCCCGGAGGGTGCTTTCTGTGCTGCCCGCATTGCGTCCGGGCAGCGTGCGCAGTTCAGCACTCCGTGCCGTGATGATGATACGGCGCGGAGAATAATCCTTCTTCAGCTGGGTGCCGCAGCTCAGAAAACACAGCAGCATCACAAACAGAAGTGTGCCCCCGGTGCCGTAGAATAGGGCACTGCCCAGTTTCCGGCGGAAACTCCACAAGAGCCACAGCACGCCCCAGCAGAAACTGCCGAAAAGCAGGTATTGGTCACAACGGAAATGTCCCTGCAAACTGCGCAGAAACGCCCTGAAGGAACCATTGGCAGGGGGATTTTCAAAGAGGCGGTCGTTGACATGTTCAAGATTGGCGCGGATCTCGCCGTCTCCGGGGGAAAGCAGATGCGCCAGATTCAGCGCCCAGCGTGCTTCGGGAAGGTTGTTCAGATAATACTGGCAGTTGCCGTAATTATAGAGCATCGCCGGACGGTATCCGCCAACTCCTCCGGCAAGCTGCAGATAACGGGCTGAGGCTTTGGCGAACTCCCCTTTATTGAACTCGGCGTTCAGCCCGGAAGCACCTGCTCCGGTACAGCAGAACAAACACAAAAGGTAGAGCGAATACTTTTTCAGAAGCCGCAGCAGCGCTTTTTTCCCTTCACTGCTCAAAAGTGTTCCGGAGTTCCCCCCCGGCATGTAACTTGAACTTTCGATCCCGGCGAAATAGCGGCACAGTTCAGGATCTTCCACCTGCCTTGCCAGCTCTCCGGCAGTCGCTCCCGCAGACAACCCCATGGATTCCCCCAGAAGGGGGATCAGACGCTGCCGGAACTCATGGGTGTCCCCTTTGCTCCGCAACTCTTTTGCAAGAGCTGCGACCCCTTTTCGGCGCCGTTTGTCTGCTGACAGTTCCGGGGTGTTGAGCTCTCTTTCACGGCGGCGCTGGCGGAGCTCTATGACTCCTGCTGCAAGGGGCATCCCAAAAAAGAAGATCAGCAGCCAGAAAAAATCGTTCCGGATCAAAGGCAGCGCCACCATGGCGCCGGGAGCGTTTTTCTGGTAGAGAAGCTGCTGCCCGGCAGGGGCGGACTTCTCAGGATCGGGAAGGGGATTGCTTTTTGTACTCACAGGAGCTGCGCCAAAGTTCTGCTGCACACCGGCGGCGGCTCCTTTCCCCGGAGCAACGGCGGTTTTGAATTCTATTTTTTGCGCCACCCATTTTTCTGCCGTCGGGGAAAAACTGCCAAGTGTCATCTGCAAGAGCTTTTCTCCGGACTCCAGAGGAATGAGGGCGTATTTGGCGGTGATCTCCTTATTTTTTTTGACCACTTCAGGAGGATAGAGCCGGAATCCGGGGAATTTCAGTTCCGGAGCCCGGAAATTTTCCTGTGCTCCTTCGCCCCGGAACTTCAACTCCAGCTCAGCCACTTCTCCCTGACGCAGGGAGCTTGAGGAAAGAGTGCCGCTGATCTGCCAGGTGCCAAGGAGTCCGCAGCTTGTCACCCCTGTTGGAACAGGGGGCAGCGCCTTTATTTCCACCGGCGCTGCCGGAGTGAATTTCAAGGTGTAAGGCATCACTCTTGAGGAGCGGAAAAATCCGCCGAAAAAGTCATCGTCGTCCACGGCGTTTCTCTGGACGATCCCCAGACGCATGGTTGCGCCGGGGGCGAATTTCCCCGGGATCAGCACCCGGCACCGGGCAGTATACCGGTGGCAGATGAAAACATTCTCTTTTTCGACCATCTCCGTGGGAGAAGCTATTTGAAACCTGACTCTGCCTCCCCGGTAGTTATAGAGTGTGAAGAGGGCATTCCCCGTGTTGAGAAGCTCAGGGAAATAATTGGCTTGGATCTGGGTCATGAAGCGTTCGTCAATGGCAAGATCACAATAGATCACCATCTCTTCCCCCGCATAGTAACTGCTCTTTTTTCCGGCAATGGTGACTTTGCCTTTGACGGCGTCAGTGATCTTTGCGCCGCCGGAACTTCCGGCGCTGCGGGGCAGGATCCGGACTTTGATCTCCCCGGTCACGGCGCTCTCTTTGCCTGCGTGGATTTTGACCGGAGGAATGGTGATGGTGCCTTCACGGGAGGGCACCAGCAGGAGGGTGCGGGTGTAGGTCACTTTGCCGTTGATGTTTCTCATGCCGCTGGAACTGTAGGAATTTTCCCACTGCGCCCCGGATACTTCCGGCGTCTCTATCTTTGTGATCTGTTTGTCGGAACTCAGCTGCAGCTGGACGAATTTGCCCAGCTGCACATTGCGCCGTACCGGTTCCAGACGCACCTCAAGTGCCGGACACAATGCAGCACACAAAAGCACTGCACCCAGAAAAAATCCCATATACTTTTTCATTTCAGATCACCAATCCCTTTCTGTCTGCGGTCTGCTCATGCGCTGGCGTGCTTTGATGGCGTCGCGCATTTTTTTATCATCTTCGCCCATCATTTCCAGCATTTGTTCAGCTCCTTTGCGGTCACTTTGTTTCTGCATATCGCCGGGAGACGGTCTGCTTTGAGAGGGCTGCTGTGCCTTGGGCTGAGTTTTCTCAGGAGTCCCTTTGGACTCTTTGGAAGAGGACTCCTTTTTTTGGGGTTGGCTGCCATGTTTGGCAAGCTCCCGGAGCGCCTCTTCCAGATGGCGGGAACTTTGCTGATCCTGCCCCTTCTTTTTGGCATCGGCAGCCTTCTGCAGCTCCTGAGAGGCTTTTTGAGCGGATCGGCTCAGCTGCTGCTGTTTCAGCTGCTGCGCCTGCTGCTGAAGCTGCTGAGCGGAGCGCCGGGCTTTGTCGATGGCGCTCTGCTGCTGTTGGCGCTGCTGCTGATTTTGAGGTTTTTGCTGATTTTGCTGTTGGGCGGAGGAGGTCTGATTTTGTGCTTTCTGCTGCTGTTTCAAAAGTTCTTCGATTTTTTTCTTCAGCTCCTCAAGGGCTTTGCGCTCCCGGAAAAGGGTGGTGAGATTTTTGCTCAGGACCTGTTCCGGAAGGGAACCCCCTGAAACAGAGGCGCTGTAAAGCTCTTCAGCGCCCTCTGAGAGAGCGAGGGCATCTTTGATGGTTTTCAACGCCTCCTGAGGACGCTGCTGTTTGAGCTGTTCCCCGATATTTTTCTGCTGAGCGCGGCTGTCATTGTGGAGTCCAACGCCCAGATTGAGGAAACTTCTGGCACGCAGAAGGGAATCGGCAGGCAGCCGGGAGATGAGTTTGCGGTAAAGTTCTTCGTAACCCTTCTTGCCTGAAAGCTGCATATTGCGCGCCTGATTGTAGGCTTCTTCCGGTGTCTTGGGCTCAACAGTGACTGCTGGAGAAGGCGTTTTCACTTCTCCAGCGCCGGGGAGAAGGGGGGGAGCTTTCTTTTCTGCGGCTCCGAAACTGGAAAGGGGCAGGGATAAAGAGAGAACAAGAAGCAGCGGCAGAACCTTTGCAGAGGGGGTTTTTCTTTCTGAAAGCAGGAGAAAGAGCAGCAATGCCGCCGCCGCCAGAGCCAGGGCTTTGGGGAACTCATCAACGGGGAGCTTGTGTTTCACATTTTTACGGCTGAGACGGTCCAGTCCGTCGATGGCAGACTGCAGCTGAGGGAATCCGGAGTCCGTTGCCGTGGTGCGGATATAGATGCCTTTGGTGGCTGCCGCAAGGGAACTCAGCAGTTTTTCGTTGAGCTTTGTGGTGACGATCTTGCCGTTTTTATCCCGGATCAGAGGGCTTTCCCCCGGAACACGGGGGATCACGGCGCCGTTGACCGGATCACCGAAACCCAGAGCAAAAACAGGGATGTGCCGTTTGACCAGTTCCTCAGTTGCCGCCTTGATGTTGCCCTGAAGCTCTTCGCCGTCAGTCATCAGTATGATGGCACGGTTGGCGGATTCGGAGCCTTCAAAGGCTTTGAGTGCCACCTGAAGCGCTCTTTCAAGGTTGGTCCCCCCGGCGGGGACACTGTCGGTGGAAAGGTCATCCACATATTCGTTGAAGGTCACAGGGTCTGAGGTCAGAGGACAGCTCAGATAAGCGTTCCCCGCAAAGAGGACCAGCCCCAGCCGGTCGCCCCGGTCACGGGAAGCAAGCTGATGGAGCAGGAATTGGGCGTGGCGGAGCCGGGAGGGGGCGATGTCGGCGGCATTCATGCTCCGGGAGACATCGCAGAGGATCAGCAGATCCCTGCCTTTTTCTTCAAAGGGGAGCAGCCTGGCGTAAAAATAGGGGCGCCCGCAGGCGATGACGATAAAAAATACAGCGGCGCAAAGCAGGAGACTCCGCAGGAATCTGCGCCCGCGGGAAAGATGGACGGCGCCGGGGGAGTTGGCATTGGCTCCCAGCAAAGCGCTGAGGCGCCGTGATCTGCGTGCATTGCCGATAAGGGCAAGAAGGGGCAGCAGCGCCACGGGGACGATCAAAAGGTAAAGCCAGTCCGGCTCAATAAAATTCATCTTTCCTCCTTCAATTTCAATTACTCCTTGGATGCGGGGGCTCCACATCTTAAAAATATAGTATGAAATGCGGAAAAATCAAGTCCTGAGCGGAATTTTTCCTGAAAACTTTCAAGGCAAAAAAAAGACTGCTGCAAGAGTTTTCTGCAGCAGCCCGGAGTGATCTTTCAGTCAGGATCAGTTATCCTTGGGGGCGCGCTGGATGGGTTCAGCTGCAAGGGTCTGGATCCACTCAACATTGGGGAAGTGATCCTTGTAGTAGGAGCGGATCAGAGTCTCAAGACCTTTGGTGCCGTACTCCCAGTCGAGGAAACTGTCGCCCATTGCCTTTTTCACATTGCTCTGATCGAAAACGATGTCAGAGGAAAAGTAGGGGAAGAGGTCGCCCACAAAACGCGCCATGAGCTTGCTGTCCACCTTTTCGCTGTCCTTGATGCCCACGGTGAGCCCGTCGATGCGGAGCACGCCGCAGATGGTGTCTCTGATCTCTCTGACGGTCAGAGGACTGTCGCCGGTGATGTGGTAGGCGGTGTTGGTCACAGGCTTCTGGAAGAGAGCTGTGATAGCTTCCTGCACATAGTCGATGGGCACGAAATAAACGTGCTCGGAGGGCGTGGTGGAAAAGGTCATGCTCAGTTCGATCCAGTCAGTAGGAGCGATCCCGGCACGGGAGCAGTTGTGGCTCTTGAATTTGCCCAGAAACTCCAGGATACGGTAGAAGGCAAGGGGTTTGCGGATCCTGCCGTCGCAGCGGCGGCCCGTGACGATGGCGGGACGGTACACTGAGAAGGGGATACCGGAGTTGCGGACCAGAAATTCAGCTTTGAACTTGCTCTCTTCATAAGGATTGTTGAAGCCGTTGTCAACGGGTTTGTCCTCAATGGCAGTTCCGCAGAGCTTACCGGCGATGTAGGCGGTACCCACATAGTGGAACTCTTTCACCTTGAGCAGCTGTGCAAGTTTCACCACATTTTCTGTGCCGTGGTAGTTGATCTTGAAAACTCTTCCGGTGGGATCTTTGCCCAGATTCACATCAGCGGCGCAGTGGAAGACGATATCCACCCCTGCCAGAAGAGGATCCTTTGCCATGACCTCAGGATCGATGGTGGTCACATCGCCGTCGATGGCGGTGATGTGGGAAAGGATCTCGTCAGCCAGCTCGGGGCAGCCGTCGAAGACACATTCATCGCGGATGATCTCAGCTGTGCGCTCCATGGCGGTTTTGCCGCCTGAAGGACGCGCCAGACAGACGAATTCGTAATCTTTACGCTCACGCAGCAAAGCGACTGCAAAAGCGCTGCCGACAAGTCCGGTAATTCCGGTCAAGAAGACTTTCTTCATATTTTTAACCTCAGAGTTATGCCGGATATGCCGCAGCGGCGCACATCCGAAAATTTTAATTCAAAGACAAAATACTTCTTAATATACACCCTTTTTCCTGTAATTGCAAGTTTTATGTCAAAATTACCTTGTCAGAGGTGTTTTTCACTGCTTCGGATAGACGGGTATACAGGCAAGATAGATCAAAGGTTCATCGCCGGTGCACTCCATGGAGTGCTCTTCACCTGAGCGGCAGATGGTGGCGTCTCCCGGTCCCACATCGACCCACACGCCGTTGTCCCATGAGCGTCCGTGCCCGGAGAGGATGTAATAGATCTCCTCCTCCCCCTCGTGGCTGTGGATCCCCACGGAGCATCCCGGTTCCAGAGTCAGGCGGGAAAACTGGCGGCAGGAGGAACGCATCTCTTCGTCGGAGTTCTTTTTCCAGATGTGTTCAAATTTCACCTGCCCCTTGCCGCCTTTCATGTCCTGACGGAATTCGACGGTGTATTCATTGCTTTTTCTGTTCATTACGGAATATCCTTAAATTATCACTTGATCTCTTCCACCACTGCGCCGATGGAACGGAGTTTTTCCACCAGATTGCCGTAGCCCCGGTAGATGATCTCAGCACGGTGGATCCGGCTTTCCCCTTTGGCGCAGAGGGCGGCGATGACCAGAGCCATCCCGGCACGGATGTCGGGGCTTGAAAGCTCGGTGCCGTGGAGTTCGGAAGGTCCTGTGATGACCACCCGGTGAGGGTCGCAGACAATGGCGTTGGCACGCATGTCGATGAGACGGTCCACAAAGTTCATTCTGCCGTCGAACATCTTTTCAAAGAATGTGACCGTCCCCTGACACTGGGTCGCCGCCACGATGGTGCAGCTCATCATATCCGTGGGGAACTGGGGCCAGGGACCGTCGGAGATCTGGAGAAAAGGTCCGCTGGCATCGTACTTGATCCGGCGGCTCTGATCTGAACTGACTGTGATGCGGTTGTCGTAAAGTCCCACATTGATACCCAGTCTTTCGTAGACACGGCGGAGCATCCAGAAACTTCTGGGGCGGACACCCTCAATGGTCAGATCGGCGCCTGTTGCCGCCGCCAGAGCAACGAAACTTCCGGCGTTGATGTGGTCAAAGACCACCTCGTGTTCGACTCCGTGGAGTTTTTCCACCCCTTCGATGGTCAGGATGTTGCTGCCGATGCCGCTGATGCGGGCGCCCATCTTATTGAGCATTTCAGCCAGATCGCTGACGTGGGGTTCGCTGGCGGCGTTATAGAGTGTGGTGATGCCTTCTGCGGTGACGGCGGCAGAAATGATCTGTTCGGTGCCGGTGACGCTGGGTTCATCCAGAAAGAGTTCCCTGCCGATCAGCCTTTTGCCCTGGCGGGTGAAGCGGAAAGAGGCGTCCACAGAGATCTTGGCGCCCAGATTTTCCAGACCGTAAAAGTGTCCGTCAAGACGCCTTCTGCCGATGGAGTCTCCCCCGGGGCGTCCCAGTTCCACCCTGCCGCAGCGCGCCAGCATGGGACCGGCAAAGAGGATGCTTGTTCTGTTCCGGGAACAGAGCTCTTTGGGGACATCGGTCCGGGTCACTTTGGGGCAGTGAAAGTGCAAAGTCCCTTTTTCAAAGGTGACTTCAGCCCCCAGATGGACGGCGATATCAAGCATGGTGCGCACATCGAGGATATCGGGCACATTGGTGAGCGTACAGGGTTCATCGGTGAGCATGAGAGCGGCGATCATGGGGAGAACGGCGTTTTTGTTGCCCCCCACTCTGATGGTTCCCCCCAGAGGCTGTTTACCTTTGATGATAAGTGATGGCATGAGTGTTTTTCTCCTTTTGATTACAGCTGTGCTTCGAGGAATCCACGGACCAGTGCCGCCTGTTCGGGCCACTTGAGGACCTCCCGGTCTCCCAGTACCACCACTCCGTCGATCTTGCCCTTTGCCAGAAGGGCACGGGCGCCTTTGAGCTCATAGAGGAGCAGTTCGGGCAAGGTGCCGGTGTCGGAGGTGCCGTAGTCGTGGATAAAGAGTCCCAGCAGGATCTTCTTTTTGGGGAAATGGTAGCGGCAGTGGTCAACGCTTTTTTCCAGATCCAGGAGTTTTTCCTGATTCCAGAACCAGAGATTGACGCCGTCAAGATAGGGGACGATCTCAGTGAAATCCTTTTCCGCAAGTTCGTGCTGGTAGATCACACCGTAAAGCTCCAGAGCGGGATTGTGTTTTTTGAGATTGGTGCTGATGGTGCGGATCTGTTCCACCTTTTCTTTTGAAATGGTGGTGGAGCCGTTGGTCATATCGTCCATCATTCCCCCTCTGATGTTGGGGTATTTCAAAGAAAGACGGCTCAGTTTTTCGGCACATTCGGCGTCGGTTTCCGGCTGCTGTCCCGGGGCGCGGCAGGTGGAACTGACCATGCAGAGCAGCTGTTTCATGGCGGCGTGGCGTTGGATCATCTCTTCGCTGGTGGCGCCGTAAACGTAAACGCCGTTTTCGATGTTGAAATAGCGGGCGTTGGAAACCAGTGTGTCAGGCTGCATGGAGCCCCCCCATTCCGGGGTGGGACCGCCCCAGAGCCATACCTTGTCGGAACTCAGGGGCGCACCGGGCTCCCATTTGGGGCGTTTTTCGATTTCGGAGCGCACCGCTTCTGAAAAGTTATCCAATTCAGCGTGGATCTGGCGGCACAACTCTTCAAGGAGGGGCGTTCTTGTGGCATCGGCTGTGGCACAGCGCATCCAGTAACCGGGAGCGGCGGTTTCGCCGGTGGCGTTTCTCAGGATCTCCCGGAGTATCTTTGATCTTTCGTAAAGTTTCCGGGCAGCTTCTTCAAGATGGGAGGACATGGCGTTTTATCTTTCTTGCTTCAAATGTTGAAAATGTTTTCCAGAACGGCGCTGTAGATCCGGTGTCCGTAATCGTTGGGGTGGTTGACTCCATTGCCGGTCAGATCGTAAAAGTCCTTTTTCTCCATGATCTTTGTCCAGAGAGTAAAGACATCTGCCACGGCACAGGAGGGGGAAACGAGCTCCTGCAGCACGGCGGCGAAACGGCGTGAGATCTCCAGACTTTCCCCCAGCCAGATGGGGTTTCTGGTCATGGATGAGACCAGTATGAACTCTGTATCAGGGTGCACGGCGCGTTTGGCATCCATGATCCTGCGGAGCTGGTCTTTGTACTCCTCAGGAGTCATGGCGTTGAGATCGTTCATGCCGTAGGCGATGACGAGAAGATCACAGGGCATATCCCGCCAGCGGCTTTCGATGGAAAAAGCGTGGCGGCATCCGGTGCCGCCGATGGCGCCGTTGCGGGCGTTGATGTGGGTGTTGAATTTTTTCATCAGCTTCTGGACAAAGATGTGGAAATAGGGGGGCGCAAAGGGAGGGACTTTGACAAACTCCGTTGCGTTGTAGCCTTCACTGATACTGTCGCCTATGAGAACGGCATTGATGGTTTTGCCCGTCTTGAGTGCGGCACGGCAGCGGGGGAGCAGAGGCGCTGCCGGGGCGGGGATCTCAGGGAATACTGTTCCTTTGACCGCCCGGTAGTCCACATTGAACTGGTGGTATGCGAAAAAGTGGGCGTTGTCAAAGATCACCAGTTTTCCGTCAGGTCCGCCGCCGATGGCGTTGGCGCCGGGGGCGGGAAAACGCACCGCTGTCTCAGGGGCGGGGAAGATCCCTTCGGGACCCAGTCCGCAGATCCCGGAGCCGGGAACGGGAGTGATGATGTCACTGCCGGGGGTGTGGTTGAAGTGGATCCCCGGAAGGTACTCTTTTCCCAGTGAAGGGTTGTACAGACGCAGGATCTCTTCGGCAGGGAAGAGGAGCTTTACAGCTTCACTGCCCTTGAAAAGTCCGGATTCGCCGTAAACAAGGCGGCTTGCCTTATCCCAGAGGGGGCGGGTATACATGATATCAATTTCTCCTTTCCAAAGTATCAATGACATATTGACAGTTGAGCACCTTTTCACGCAGGTCGTTCAAGGTGTAGAAGTAGTGGTTGCTTGCTTCAAAGCCGATACGGGAGTCCCGGCGGCAGATCTCATAGAGACGCAGGGTGTTTTCAAGTTCTTTTTGAGCACATTCAGCCATGATCTGTGTATCAGCGCCATGATCTCTTGCGGCGGTGAAGCGCACCTGGAGATAACAGGCGTTCAAGTGGCAGTAGGCGGCAGCTGCCACACGGCGCAGCTCTTCAAAGGGCTCCTGTTCTTCATCTGCTGTCAGGGGCGCGGCATCATCAAGGATATCCAGCCCCTCTTTCCAGATGGAGGTGACAAGGCGGAACTGCTCTTCAAAAACCTCCTCAGGGTAGATGGAGCGCCACCCCTTCAAATAATCGTAGGGGAACCCCACCATGGTGGCGGTGTATCCTGTGGGCGTCAGATGAAGCTGGTTCATGGGACCGAAATTGGTGGGGGCGTTGTAGGCTGTGCCTATGCAGAAAGGAAAGTTTCTGAAGCCTTCGCTGAAACATTTCCAGGCGCGGCAGACCTTTTCAGCAGTGCCGGGAGTGAACCGGGCGGCAGCGATCTCTTCGGGGGAGGCTCCCAGGAGTTCCAGATTGCCTCCCGGGTATCCGCCGAGGGTCCAGCTGAGCATCAGGGCGCTGACTCCGGCTTTCTGCAGTTTTTCCAGATGTTCCCGGATCAGGTAGGGCACCGGCAGATAAGGCACTGCCGCAAGTTCCCAGGAGTTGTTGATCTGGACTTTTGCGACTCTGCCGAGTCCGAGGGAAGCGGCGTGGCGCCAGACCTTTTCCGATTCAGGACTGGGACCTGTCTGAGAGATGGAGTAATCCTGCAGATAGCCTTTGACACCCCCCACAGTGGTTTCCAATCCCCACTCTGAAACGCAGTTGACATGGCAGTGGGGGGCATTGGGGAGCAGATCCATGACCCTTTTTTTGAATTCGGCAGGCTCTTCCTCTTCAGAACTGCCCCGCCATGCCCAGTCGTAGAAGATCATTTCCGCTTCAGGTGCGGCACGGTGCATACCATGCTCCATGGCGGCGTTGATGTCAGCGATGATCTTTTCCTGAGGGACTTTGCTGCAGCAGGGACACTTTTCCACATCGCCGCCGCTGCAGCACGAGGTGGCATTTTCGGACTTGGTGATGGTGAGGATCCCCCCCAGATCGGGAACGGCGGTGAAGATTTTTTCCAGAGCGTTTTCAAGGTATTCAAGGATCTCAGGCGCTCCGGTGGTGCAGTTGGCAATGGCGTTGCGGGTGAAAATGCCCCGCCATTGGGGTTTGCGCTGGTAGAAGGATTCAGGCATACAGCGGGGTTCGTTGAGATAGAGATAGACCTTGAGACCGTATTTTTTGCAGCGGGAGGCTATTTTTTTCAAATTTTCCAGACGCTTTTCCCAGTTGAGAGAAAACTCTTCCGCCCCCGGGATGGGGCAGAGAAGGTAGAGTATGGCGTGGAACCAGACCCCGGTGATCCCCATGGAGCTGTACTGCGCCATGAGATTTTCGGGGACAGGATCATTGGTTTCCGCTTCTCCCAGGACATCACCGCAGCTGGCGGCGTAGGAGTGGATGAAACTGAAATCAAAAGGAGTTTTCTTTTTGACGGCGCCGGGTTTGGCTCCGAACTTGTCAGCAAAAGAGAAGGGCTCTTCCAGATAGCCGAAACGCTCCGCAGGGAAGAATTTCTGCACAACTTCTCTGATCTGTGCGGTGCGTTTTTTTTCCTCATCATCAAGGGGAGTCATCCGCAGTTCCGGGCAGGCGGGTTTGAGGTTTCCCAGTTTGTGCCAGAAAAAGTCCTCTTCCTTTAACGTGTACGCCATTTTTTCAGGAGTCCAGTCGAGGAGTTCCAGAAGCTGTTCATAGTTGAGCAAGTGCCAGTTGTTCCGGATCAGAGTCAGATAGCCTCTGGTGATCCATTGACAGGAAATTTCCCCCGGATGGGGCAGCCCCATTTCCGCCGCCCTTTGAAGCACCTCTTCTTCCGATGTCCGGAGCACGGCGGCAAGGCGGCTCAGAGGGATCAGGTCCCAGTTGCGCCAGATGAAATTCTGCCACCGTTGGGGAAAACAGGGATTGGAAAGGGGGGCAGGTGCGCTGCCTGAGGGGAGTTCAGATATTTTCATGGAAAAATCTTTCTTTGTGTTGGGGGACTTCAGCAGTTGATAATGGATAATATAGCAAAGTTTGATCCATTCTGCAAGAGAAAAAAAGGTTTTTTTTCAAATTTCACTGTTATTTCAACCTTTGGGGGTGTATATTTAAGTGTGAGACACTTTTGCTGTATTAATTTGCATATTAAAAGCCTGTGGTAAAAGGGCAGGATTTCAAGGAGGAAAATCGTGGTGGAAAAGCAGTCATGGCAGATAAGACTCCGTGGACCTTTGGGGCAGGCTCTGGAAAAATTCTGTGCCGGTCCTCTGGCGGTCATGGACTTTGATAAACTCCTTGAGCCCTGGCGCTGCAAGAAAGGAACTGTGTGCGGCAGCGATATCTTTCTCTGGGGACAACTCCTCAGCTGCAGTATCCAGGCCTTGCCCTATCTGGAAGATCCCGGCGACCTCGATGAAAAGATCCGCCGCAGCGTGGCGGAGCTTATGAAGCTCCAGGAGCCTGACGGGGCGATCACCGCATTCCCTTCCCATCTGCAGCTGCAGGGGTTGGATATCCCCGGCAGAAGGTATGTTTTGAAAGCTCTGCTCCTTGCCGCATCCATGCCGGGAGCTGACGGAAATATAAAAGAGTGCTGTCTCCGGATGTGCGACCAGATCATGACTCTCATCGGTCCCGGCAAGCGTTCCATACTCCACTGCGGGGTGCTGGGAGGAGTTGACAGCTCGGCGCTGATGGATGTTGCAGCCGGGGTGTACCACCTTACCGGTGAACGCCGTTTTCTGGAGTTCGCCAAGTACATTTTCAGCTGCGGCGGCTCTCAGCAGCACGACATCTTTTACGCTCTTTCCAAAGGCATGGCGCCCGCTCTGCTTGCCAACGGCGATGCCGTGGGGTTGACCGATTGCTTCAGAGGTGCTGCCGAAGTGGGCAAATGCGCCCCGGAGTTGAGGGAACGCGCCTTTGATATCTGCCGGAACTATATGGAGCGTATCGCCGCCGAAGAGCTCTTTATCACCGGTTCCGGCGGCTTCGGAAGCGGCTCCCGCTCCCGCTGGTGCGGCGGAACTTTGCGCCAGACGGGTGAAAATTGCTGCGGTCTCATGGGGAGTACCGCAGTGACGGCATGCTGCATTGAATTTTTCAACGCCATGACAGGGGTGCTTGCAGATCCTGAGAAAGCTGTTGCTCTGGCGGAGCGCTCCTTTTACAACGCTCTTCTGGGGGCGTGGGATCCGGAAAAATGCCAGTGGGCTCCCTTTGATTTTGTCATGAAAGAAAACAGTGTGCGGAACAAAGAGAGTGTTGAGGGGGCTCTTTATGAAAGACTCCGGGGGGCTGAGGCGCTGGTGCTGGCACCTGCCATGGCGTGTGTTCCCGCGGAGGATGGGATCACGATCAATTTCTACGAGGATATGGAGGCGCATCTGTCAAAGAAAACTTTTGTGCATGTCATGGGGAGTTTTCCCGGCAGCAGCAAGGCGGAGATCCGCATCCGGAGCAAGAATCCCTTCAAACTTTCTCTGCGGATCCCTGAATACTGCACCGGCGTCTACTACTGCGGCTCTCTGCTGGATTGGAAAAACAAATCCTATCTGACCATCGACCGCTCCTGGGAATTGGATGAGGTGCTGACTTTTGAATTCGATCCCCGTCTGCGTGCTGTGAACGCTCCTGACAACTCCCCTTGGCAGGCATTCATGCGGGGGCCTCTGGTGCTGGCTGTGGATGAAAGAGGCGCACAGGTCCCCGGGAAGAATGCCGGAGTACTGTACAACGCTCTTTCATGGGTGGATTTCGCTTCAGCCGGAAAACCCTTCGGCTGCGGGAGCCATTTCAATGTCTGGTTCAGAAAAATGCTCCCCGAATATCTCCGCACTCCTGTTGAGTGGTAAATTTTTGAAACAGTGAAAAAGGAAAATCAGTTTTTTTCTGTGATCCCCCTTGACTTTTGGGTTGCAATGTGCTAAATTAATAGTGTAGAATCAGAGGAAATACAACAAAATGCTTACTTTTACCAAGGGTGAACTGTCGTTTGAGCGCTGCGGAGAAGAATTCTCCACGGCGGTTTTTGCGTGTCTGCCCAACGGATGTAAACAGGTCTTTTCTTCTGATCGTACTGATTCTACATCCTCATTCTACGACTTTGTATTTTGCAAATCAGCGGCATCCCCTCTGGTGCTTTCTTCTGAATTCCCTGCAGAACTCTCTGATTTGCAAGGCGTTGCATTCAGTGTTGCGGCGTCTTTTGTCCCCGGATTTTTCTGCAGCTGTTCCGGAGATAATGTTATTTCCTCCATTATCTCTGCGGCAGAAAAAACGGCGCATTTTTCCATTTCAGAGGGGCTGGTTCCACGCCCCGTATCGCGCCCCGGAAAAAAGAAAAGATTTTCAGGGTGTTCCCCCGGAACTTTTCGCAGCGCAGGATCTTCTTCCCAAATCAGAAGGAGTATGCGTCTATGATGGCGGTGAAAAACCGGAAAATTACAGAAAAACAAAAATACGGCAAGGAATATCCCTGTTGCCGCAGGGGTGCGTCTTGCCGTATTTTTGTAATAACAAATGAATATTTTTTCAGTTAAAATGAAAGGTGAATATCATGGCTGAAAAGGACAGTAAAAACAGAACATGGCAAATCGACACTATCGACGAGCTCAAGGCTTTTCGTAATGATGTGAACGGAGGAACCTCCTACAAAGGGTGGACGATCACCCTCGGTGCCGATATCGACCTCAATAATGAAACATGGACTCCCATCGGCAATCTGACCAACAATTTCCAGGGTACCTTTGACGGCGGTGAGTTTACGATTTCCAATCTCAAAGTGGACACCACCAGTGCCTACGCCGGATTTTTCGGTTATCTTGACTCTGCAGTCGTTAAAGATCTGACCTTTGAAAATGTGGATATCTCAGGCGGCAACTACACCGGTACCGTGGCAGGTTACACCACCGCCGCCAACGGCACCTGCCAGATTTCCGGCGTGACCGTCACCGGTACCGTTACCGTCACCGGCGGTGCCGCAGTGGGCGGTATCATCGGCGGCGGCGACGCTGCTTTGAATGATGTCACCGTCAACGCCACCGGCGAAGGCAGCCTCATTACCGGAAAATCAGGTGATGTGGGCGGTATCGCAGGTCTCGTCAAAGATGACGGTAAAACCTATGAAACAGGTTCTCAGTTCTCCGGTATTTCCTCCAACATCGATGTGAAGGGCGAAGGGGACGGGATCAACTCTGTGGGCGGTATTTTCGGCAGTGTCGGCGATGGCGTTGAGGTCAACGGCATCACCTCTGAAGGCGGCGCCGTTACCAGCGCAAATGTCAGTCTTGAGAATCAGAACGCCATCGGCGGCATCACCGGTGTCTACGGTTCAGACGTTGTCTTCAAGGATGTGGATATCTCCGAGAAAAATGACAATTACTTTGTGGGCATCTTTAACGGCTCCGGATCTGCTGTCGTTACCATCGACAGTGAAAACCCCATCGAAGTCAATGAAGGGAATGCCAATTTCTCAAACATCGTTCTGACTGCTCCCCAACTTGAAGTTGCTGAAGGTATTGAACTTACCATCGGCGAAAATGCTTCTGTCGATTTTGAAGGAACTGTGATCGCCGGAACCTTCAATGCCGTTGATGCCAACGGTGTCGATCTTGGCGCCATCACCCTCAACGGCACTCTGAATCTTGATGCCGACTCCACCGTCAAAGGAACGACCGTTGAACTGGGCGAAAATGCCGTCATCAATCTGGATGTTTCCGATTTCCAGGGCGGTCTGAAAAAAGTTCTTGATCTTACCGCTGATGGCTCTCTCAGCGGCAAAGTCAATGTCACAGGTCTCGGTGAAAATGCTTCCGTCTTCTTTGAGGAGGACGGCGATGTGATCCTGAGCGACGGCGACTCTACTGTCATCTGTCTGACCAGTGACGCTGCAGATAAAGCCAACGGCGATGTTCTGGAAGCTGACGGCAAAAAATTCTATGTAGGTTTCAACGCCTTTGCAAATGCCGATGACGCTGTTTCTGCCGCCGCCTTGTATGGGAATGTCAACACCTTCTACATCAAGGGCGACTACACTGTTGACAGCTTCTTTACCGCTCCTGTCAGGGATTTTGCTTTCCTTGCACAGGAAGAGGGGGCTGCAGCTTCTCTGACCATTGGCGGTGCGACTTATGCCACCGGTACTTACTGCAACCTTATCAGCGGCAACTTCACCGTGGGCGCCGGAGTCACTCTTGACATCGCTCCCGACCGCACGACCCAGAACTTTGCCGCATTCGGCGGCGCCGATGCTGAAAACAGCAGCCTCTGGACCATCGACGGCACCTTCATTTACGGCGGCGGCGACTTTGCCTATGTGGAGATCAATGTTTCCGAAACCGGAAAATTCCTTTCCTACGGTTCTGACAATACCTCTTTCAACGGCAATGTGACCTTGAATGTTACCGGAACCGGTACTGCTGAGGAAAAAATGGCTGATGTTCAGTTCCGCGGCGGCAACTGGACCGGATTCAACGGCTGCGTGGTGAACTTCACCGGCACCAATGTTGAGATCGAAGGCGTCAACAGCAACAACAATGGCGGCGCCACCTTCAACGGCGAAGGTCTTGCCACCATCACCAACTCCGTGGTTTCCATGTACATCGACGCCGATGCCGATGAAAAAGTTTACGGCGTCCTCGCCTTTGACAAGGAAATGGTCATCACCGATTCCGATATTTACGCAGGGGATCTGAATGTTCTCAACGACAACATCCGGATCGCCGGCGGTTCTCTGAACCTTGTTGCCGGCAGCGGGTTTGCCGGTGACTTCAGGTATGTGAGCACCGGTGCTCTCAAGATCGCTGAAGGCGCTGTCCTTGACATTGCCGGTGTTGAGATCAACGCCGCCGATGCCGTCGTCAACAATGGACGCATCGACATCGTGGGCGACACCGATGGGGTCAACGCCGAAATCAAGGGCGGTATCATTGCCATCCAGAATGGTGCCGTCTTCACCTCCGCAGCTGATGTGGATGCCAAACTCATCTATGTGGGTTATGACTATGCCGCCGCCGCCGACAGTGCTGATTCCGCACTGGTCGTGGCTGCAGGAACCACCGTCAAGGGCGCCGATGCCATTTATGTCCGTACCGGCAGCACCATGGCAATCGATGGTACAGCCAGCGCCGGGGAGTTCTACCTCAAGGGCGACACCACCGTTGCCGCCGACGGCATCATGTATGTGGCTGGCACTCAGGGGATCCGTGTCATGGAAGATGCCCAGCTGACCGTCAATGGCGATGTGATCTGGGATCTCAACTTGAGCGAGATCAACAACGCCGGTCTCAAGATCGAGCAGGGCAGTGTGACCGTTGACGGCGGTAAACTCTCTGAATCAGAGGCTTCCGCAGCCGGAACTGCCGAAATCATCATCAGCGAAGGCGGCTCTTTGAGCGTTCTGAACGGCGGCAGAGTCAACCTTGATTCTGTCACCAACGCAGGTACCATCTACCTTGATGAAACTGCCCGCATCACCGCTGAGACCCTTGAGTCCACCGGCTCCATCATCGTTGACGCCGAAGGATTTGACGGGATCAACAAGATCATCGACCTCAACGGCACCACCTCTCTTGAAGGTCTTGTCACCTTTGAAAATCTTGCCGAAGGCGTCAATGTTTACTACAGCGCCGACGGCGATGTGACCTTGAGCAGCATCGCTGTTGACACATTCTATGTTGACAGCTCTTTTGAGGGAGAATTCACCGACCCCGTCGCCGAAGGCAAATACTATGGCATCAACGCTTTCGCTTCCTTTACCGAAGCCCTCAAGAAAGTTGACGGAGCCACTTCCAAAATCGTCATCGCCGACGGCAGCGTGGAAGAGTTCCCCGATGAAAATATTTCCGTGGCGCTTTCTCAGGATCTGACCATTTCCGGCGGCAAATTCACCTGGAACGACGACAGCGCCGCACTCTTTTATGTTTCCTTTGTGAAGGCTGCAGATGTTGAAGGGGAGGTGACTGTCAACTTCAGTGATCTTGCATTTGACTCCGTCAGCCCCACTGAGGGCAAAAAAACCTATGTTACCTTTGAATTCGGTGCATTGGACAACGCCGACACCGCAGTGAAAGCTGTTGTCGATGCCGGTACGACACTGAATCTTTCCTCTTTCGTAGTCCGCGAAGGCAGCAGCCTTGAGGTGGAAGCAGGCGGCAGGATCATCACCCACACCGAGGTCGCCCGTATCGAAGGTACGCTTTCTGTTAAGGGCGAAGATGGATTCACCATCGACGGCGCAACTGCCGATGCCGCCCAGTACGCCAAGTATCTGAGAGCTTTCGGTACCGGCTCTGTGGAAATCGCCAACAACTATCTGGGCGTTTACGACTACATCCAGCTTAACGGTGGAAGCACTTTCACTGCCGACAACTCTCTCATCACCATCGGCGCCGACGCTGCCGGTGTCTGGCACTACAACCCCGTTTCCAACCGATTCGACAAACTTGATGTCAAAGCCGGGAGCGAATTCACTCTTGAAAACGGTTCTGTGCTCAAAGCCAGCGCCCATATCGTCAACGCTGGAGTCATCAATGTCTCCGGCAGTACCCTTCTTGCCGACGGCGCTCTTGTCAGCGGCGATGTGATCAAAGCTGCTCAAAACAAGGGTGTTTTCACCAACAACGGAACTGTTGAACTTTCCGGAGAGAGCAAAGCGGTCATCCGCGAGCTTACCGGTGAAGGTGCTTTCAATGTTTCCGGAACTGCCGAACTTGACATTGCCAATCTGGCAAGCGGAACTGTCACCGTCAAGGACGGCGCCACTCTGAAAGACAGCTCCGTGGCAGGTGCCGGAACTGTCAGCTTTGCGGCTGACTCCACCGTCACCTTTGAAGGTGCCAACGCCATTACCGCCGCCATCGACGGCAGTGTCGAAAACTTTGATCTGGTGGTCAGCGAGGGTGCTTCACTCCTCATCAGCCGCTATACTCTGGCTTACGGCAGAGATATCACCGTCAACGGCACCATCGAAAATGCCATGCTCCTGACTGCTGAGGATGTCGCCGGTATGACCGCTTCTCTCAAGGCGAACAGCTCCAGCGGTTTCAGCCTCAACGGCTGGGGAACAAGTGTCCTGACCGTCAACGATGCCTACATCGATCTGGGCAATACCTCACTCAAAGCCGGAGCCACCGGCACATTTACCTGGGATTTCAACAATGCCTACATCAAGGCTGCAAGTTTCCTCAACGGCAACGCCGCGGGCGAAGGCGGTTCTCTTGATGTGACCTTCACGGGCAGTGTCCTTGATGCCAACTATCTCAAGAACGGTGCCGGTGTGACCGTCAGCTTCACCGAAGGCTCCTACGCCGGGGTCAACAGTCTGGGCGTCAACGGTGTTTTGAACATCGACGCAACCAGCGAAGTCAAGGTGGCAGCTTACCAGAACAACAAAAAGGGCGGACTGGATGAGCACGGAGATATTACCGGCTCTCTCAATGTGGCAGGTCTCCTTGACATCAACACCGCAGGCTATGTTGCTGACGTGGAACTCTGGGGCGCCAAAGCCGATGTGAGCGGCACATTGCAGCTCAACAAACACAATCTGGTCCTTGATGCTGACTCCGAACTGACCGTCTCCGGAACCGTCACCACCACCGGAACTGTCACCAACAGCGGAACCATCAACGTTTCCGGTGGCTCCTTCAGCGCCGGAGCTGTTGACAATGGTGCCGGAGTCATCGGTGTTTCCGGTGACTCCCAACTCAACATCGCCTCATTTGACGGCAACGCCATCGTCGCCGCCGACGGTGCGACTCTCACAGACTCCACCATCAAGGGTGCTGAAACTTATCAGGGCGTTGAAAGGAGTGGATACAAGTATCTCCTCTCTGTCAACGGTGACGAGGCGGGTACTTTGAACCTTGAAGGCTCCAATACCATCACTTCCATTGATGCCGGTGCCGGTGATACTGTCAATGTGACAGGTACACTTTCCTTCGGCAGCAACGGTTCCGACGGCTTCAAGCTGGGCAACGGCGCCACCTGGAACATTGAAAATGCCGAAATCAAAGATGTGTGGGCACTTTCTCTTGACGGTGCCTGTATGACCGATGAAGAGAATGCTCCTGTGAGCAACATGACCTTTACCGACTCCACCCTGACTGCGGATCAGATCTCCGCCAAAGGTGTGAAGGAAGGTCAGGAAATCGGCTACGGTACCTTCAATGTTGAGTTCAAGAACAGCACCGTGGCTCTTACCGGCAAAGTTCAGACTCAGGCTCAGGATACGGCAGATGTCAATATCTCCTTCTCTGAAGGAACCTCTGTCACCGCTAAAGATCTGCTCAACGACTCCACCAGAGGCACCATTACCTTTGACGGTACTGATGAGGTGAATTTCTCAAGAGTGTTCCGCAACAAAGGAACTGTTGAGATCCTCAACGGCGCCGGAGTCAATGCCGTTAACACCTATGACACCGGTGAACATTACAGTGCCAACGAAGGTACCATCAATGTCAATGGTGCCGCTTTGAATCTGACGGGGGCTTCCACCTTCGCCAACAGCGGAACCATCGCCCTTGAGAACGCTTCTTTCAGTGCCGGTGCCGTGGATACCGCAGAGGGCACCTTCACCGTTGCCGGTGAGGACAATACCCTGAACATCGGAACCCTCGCCGGAACGCTTCAGGCAAAAGACGGTGCCGCATTGACCGACTCCACTGTAGGCGGCACGGGCACGGTCCAGGCTCTGGGCAATCTGACCTTTGCCGGCGACAACAGCATCAATGCTCTCAAAGCCGTCAACGGCGGAACCATCACTGTGGAAGAAGGCAAGACTCTTGCTCTCGGCAACTTCTCCTTCGGCAACAAAGATGCTGCAGACGCTGAATATGTTATCGACGGCGGCACGATCACTGCCAACTACGGATTCTTCCAGCACGGCGTTTATACTCTGAACGCCGACTTTGAGACCGGATACATGTACTACTCCTACGGCAGTGACATCACTGTCAACGGCAATTTCCACAGCCAGGGCGCCGGCGACGGACTGGATTACGTCCGCGGCAAGCTCACCGTTTCCGACGGCGGCAGTTCCACCCACGACAAAGCTCTGTGGGTCGGTCAGCCCGCCTCCTGGGGTGAAATGGCGGCCTCTCTCACTGTTGAGGGCATCGTTTCTGTGGGCGGTACTCTTGCAGTGTATGACGGCAGCACTATGACTGTCAACGGCAAAGGTGAAGTCACCGCCGGCACCTTTAACCTGACAGGCCGCCTGACCATCAATGCCGGAGAAGAGTTTGACGGCATCCGCAAGGTGGTCGATGTCACCGGAACTGCCGCTGAATATGGCAGTGACAGCATTACAGTCAACGGTGCTTTGTTGGCAATCGCTGATGACGGTGACATTTTCATCCACAACGCTGATATGACGACCTTCTATGTTGACGCCACTTACTCCGGCGCTTTCGGTGATGAAGTTGCTGAAGATCAGTATCTGGGCATCAATGCCTTCAACTCCTTTGTCACGGCTTTGGATTCCAAAACAGCGGAAACGGCAACTTTCGTTGTCAACACCGATGTTTCAGACGGACTCAGCGGCAAGACCATTACGGGCTCCATCGAGACCGAAAACACCGATGGCGTCACCATTGCCGACAGTTTGAACGACAACTATGTCAATATGACCGGCGTCACCGTGGGCGAAAATGTTACCCTTGATGCCAAGTATTTCTACCTGTACGGCAGCAATACCATCAACGGTGATGTGAAGTCCAGTACCACATTCTACAACAGCGGCAAGCTGACTGTCAATGGAAAAGCTGATGTCTACACCACCATGAGCCGTTATTACGTTGCTGCCGAAGACGGTATCTATGTGGTCGGTACTGCCGAAGCCGGCAAGGGTGCCGAAGCCGAAGTTCAGTACCTGAGCAAGAATTACCTCGGTCATTACTCCGGTACTTTCAGTGTGAAAGACACTGCTGCCGAGTTCGGTTACATCCTGCTCAACGGCTCAAATGACGGTGATATCCAGGCAAGACTGATCCTTGACAACGCCCGTGTTTCCACCATCGGCGGACCCAATACCCAGCCCGGTCAGGTGTTGATGAATGACGATGCCGCCATCATCGCCACCAACAACTCCCTTCTGGACTTTGTGGGTCCCAAAGATTACGCCTACCTGAGCATGGGTGAAAACAACTCCATCAGCCTGACCGATTCCGAAATGCGTCTCGGCAAAGACGGGCAGGGTTACAACACCATCAACGGTACCATCACCATGGCAAGCTCCACCCTTTCCTCTCTGGGAACCATCAAGGTGGGCGCCACCGGCAGCATCACCACCTCTGACAGTGATGCCGAAGACGGTATCAACGAGATTACCGCAGTCAAGATCGACAATCAGGGAACCATCTCTGTGGGCGGTATGACCACTCTGAACATCGGTACGCTGGAAGGCAATGCTATCGAGATCGCCGACGGTGCTGTTATCGTCAACTCCACCGTGGGCGGCTCAGTCAGTGTTGAAGGTGCTGTCACCTTCACCGGTGATAATACCTTTGAGAATATTGCCGACTTTGGCACTGCATACACTCCCAACCAGAAGTGGAGCGTCGCAGCTGGCGGTTCCGTCACCCTGACCGGTAAAGACAAGTACGGCTTCGGTTACGGCGACAACGTGACCATCAACGGTGAACTGGAGAATGCCAGGGAGGCTTATGTCGCCGGACTTTCTGCTGACAGTGCTGATTTCAGCGCAAGAGGCGGTGTGATCGCTATGACCAATTCCGGTTATGCTGGTACCACCTCTTACTTTACTGCTGAAAATGCCTACATCCGCATCGGTATGGACGATCTGGATATGTCCTTCTCCAACCGTGTCAAAACAGACGGTGCTTCCGGAACCTATATCTACAGCTTCTCCAACTCCGTGCTTGAAGTCAACTCCTTCAACTTCCAGGAAACTGAAGGTCTGGGTAATGGAAACTACCATTTCACCTTTACCGGCAGTGTTCTTGTTGCAGGACCTCTCAACACCAATGATAAGGACTCCAGCTTCACATTCGACAACACCGATGTGACCGCTTCAAATGCCAGCACCAACGGCGGTGATCTGTCCTTTGTCAACGGTACCAACGCTGTTTACGAAAATGTTCTCACCAATAACGGCTCTCTTACCATTGATGCAGCAAGTACCCTGACTGCCGCCGGTATCGCAGGTGAAGGCACCATCACCATCGACGCCGCCAACTTTGAAGGCGGTCTGAAGAAGATCATCGACCTTTCCGGAACCGAGTCTCTGGAAGGCAAAGTCTCCTTTGTCAACAAAGCTGATGGAATCAATGACATCTACGGCGCTGACGGCGACGTCTACCTGACCGATGCCACGAAGAACACCATCTATGTGGGCGCTGACTACGCAGATCAGGCTGTCGGAACTGTCGTCAACGATCACATCGTCGGCTTCAACGCTTTCGCGGATATGAGCGATGCCATGAATGCCGTCACTGAGAGCGTTACCGATATCAATGTGACCGGCGATACCGTTATCACCGGTGTCAACGGTGTCTTTGAAGGATGGGGCAACGATGCCGGTGTGGTCTCTCTCTATGATATCGCCGGTAAGACCGTCAACTGGAAGGCTGACGAAGCCGTCACCATCGATGTTCAGAGCCGCCACGTTGTGCTTCACGGCGAAGGCACTCTCAATATCGGTGAAAATGTGACCATCGACTACAGTCCCGCCACCGGCGCCGGTCTGGGGGAATCCCTCTTTGCCATCGGTTCCTTCTGGACCGGTGACGATGCCACCGCCAAGCCCACCGTCAATCTGGACGGCGATATCGTGGTGGGTGATGTGGCACTTTCCGCTGACAACGGCTCTGTCAAGGTCCGTCACGGTATGCTCAATGTGAGCGCCACCGGTTCTATTGACGCCGACTACTCCATCCGCGTCCGCGATGGTGAACTCAACGTCACCGGCAGCGGCAAGGATGCCGCTGCGGCTCAGCTCAAGTCCCAGCGTCTTGAACTCCACGGAGATGCTTCCGGTGCTGCTTCTGCCTATATCAAGGACAGCTACATCAGCATCTCTTACGGCAGCGGGCGTATTGCCGACCGTTTCGACAACAACGCCGATGGTCTCGGATACGCCAAGAGCTTCACCTTTGAAAACTCCAGAGTCGAATCCGGATCTCTGCTCCTGACCGACGCTGTGACCACTTTTGCGGGAATCGGTACCGACTTCACCTTCACAAATGTGACCACTGCCGGTATCATCACTCTTGACAACTCCAATTTCACCGCCTCCAGGGTCGTGACCAACACCGGTTCCATTACCATCGATGCCGACAGCTGCTTCACCGCTGCCGGAATCACTGGAGAAGGAACCATTACCATTGATGCCGCCGACTTCACCACCGGCATTGCAAAGATCATCGACCTTTCCGGAACAGAGTCTCTGGAAGGCAAAGTCTCCTTTGTCAACAAAGCTGATGGAATCAATGCCATCTACGGAAATGACGGCGACGTCTACCTGACCGACGCCACTTGTGAGACCATCTATGTGGGCGCTGACTACGCAGATCAGAGTGTCGGAACTGTCATCAACGGCAACATCGTCGGCTTCAACGCCTTTGCCACTCTCAACGATGTGGTCCTGGGGGAAGATACTGTGACACTGAATATCGCAGGCGGTACTTACAGCAGACCCGAAGGTGTTTTCAACAATACCGCTTCCATCATCGGCGGAGCCGTTACCAATGTCACCGCAACTGGCGATGTGACTATTGATAAAGGTTCTCTGGTTTTCGCAAGCGAGGTCGCCGGAACTGTCAATATCACAGGCAACTTCCAGACAACTGACTATATCCGCTACACCGGAACATGGGGTGTTGACTGGACCGAGGTCCAGAACGGACATATCCGCTTCGTGGGCGGCGATGAGACCGTCTTCAATCTTGACGGTACCTTCACTGCAGCTGAGAATATCCAGTTCATCGGCGGAAGTGTTGTGATCTCTGAGGATTCACTCCTTTCCAATGATCCCACCCACTGGGGACAGTATCTCATCAACGGCGCCAATGTGACCAATTACGGTTCCATGAGTCTGGAGCTTGATGCGGTCAATGGTTCTGCTATGAACATCCTCGGCGGCGGCTCTCTGACTCTCAGCGGTGAAAACGCCTCTTTGAACATCAACATGAAAGATGGCGGTGCGACAAATAAGGACATCAATGTTACCGACGGTTCACTGATCGTTGAAAATGGCGCCAAACTTACCGCAACCGGAGCCGTCACTGTTGCTGCCACCGGCAGCGTCAAAGTTGACAATGCAGAGATCGATGTTGAAGTTCTTACCAACAACGGCAAAATCGTCGTTTCCGGCAGCAGCATCGTGAATGCCGATCTGGGCGGCAGCGGTTCTGTGCTCTTTGACGGCGCGAAACTTACCGAATCCGCCATCAACAAAGGAAATCTTACTGTCAAGGGTGAAAATACCTTCACCGGTACTCTTAATGCCTCCTACGTCTATGTGGGCGATTGGGCTGGTCAGGAGTACTCAGACAGCATCGACTTTGGAACCGGGTCCGCAGTCAATGTGGGCGGTCAGATGATCATCGGTTATGACAGCACCGTCGCCGGAGCCAATAAAGTGGTCTTTGGCGATATCACCGGTACAACCATGACAGAGGGCGTCTTCAAGGCTTCTGATGTGAGCGTCCGCCGTGACGGTTCTCTTGTTATCGCCAACACCACCGGCGACAACAAGATCAACACCATGAATGTCATGGGCAGCGTGGTCATCGACAACGCAAAACTTTCCGGAGAGGTCCAGATCGGTAATTCTTCCGAAGATATTGAAGCTGTGATGACCGTTCAGAATGGCGCTGTTGTCGATCTGGGCGGCAGCTCCAACAGTGTCGTTATCCTGGGCAAGAACAACGGCGGTACCATGAATGTCGATAATGCCACAGTCAATATCAAACGCTGCGGCGCCGGAGCCAGCTACAAGGAAGTTCCTGCCGATACTTTCGTTATCGGTTACAACGGCGGCAAGGGCGAGCTGAACCTGACCAACAATGCCCAGTTCAATGTCATAGACTACAACGGCGACCAAGAGGGCGGCAAGGGCAATCTGCAGCTTAACGAAGGCAGCACCATTTCTGTTGCAAGCGGTGCTTCTCTCAACGTTGCCGGAACTCTGGAAAACAATGCTCAAGTGACCATCGACGGCGGAAATCTTACTGCTGAAAAGTTCATCAACATGGGCTCCATTGAGGTCAAGGGCGGTGCCTTTACTGCTGATGAACTCCAGATGGTCTACGGTACATACTCCTTTGAGGGGTTGACTGCCGGAACTGAAGATCGCACCATCAGTATCAGCATCCAGGCTGTCGGAAGCGATGCCGATCCTGTGACCATTGATTACACCCTTGCAGCGGGCGCGACTACTGTCAGCGGTATCCTTGATAAGTATGCCGCAGGTGACTATGAAATTACCATCGCCGATCCTGCCAATTTCTACTCCGTCCGTCAGACTGTGACCGTTTCCGCCGGAACCTTTGATGTCACCGGCAGCGCCGAGCTCAACATCGGCAAACTTATGGGCGGATATGTGGCTCTGAATGACAATGGTGTCCTCAGCGGCAGCGTCACAGGGGTCGTCGGTGTCTACGGCACCACGGGAGCGATCAAAGATGCCGCCGTCAGCATCCTGAGTGTGGGCTATGGAGTTGAGAACTACGCTGAAGAAAACGTGGCTGTCTCCGTGACAGGCAAGAACACGATCTTTGCACTGTATGTGGACAACAGCAGTACTTTCAACGCAGGTGTTGCCGATGGTGAGAGAACTGAACTTGACAGTGATTTGGGCAGCATTGCTGAAAACAGTGCTCTCAATCTGGTCAATACGGATATGGAGGTATCCAGTTTCACTTTCAACGGAAAACTGACTCTTGACAACTCCGTTATCGTTGGCACAACTTTGACAGTTTCCTCAGGGCTCAACCTTACCCTTGACAGTGACTCCGTGATCAAGTTCGAGACACTGAATGTGGGAGAAGGTGCTTCTTTGAATGTCACACTGGCTGACTACTCCGGTCTTGCCATCTTCAAGGTGCTGGACTATACAGCGGTTTCCGGCTTTGATTCTTCCGTCTACGAAAATGTGACTGTTGTCAATGAGGGATACACCCTGACGGTCATTGAAAACGACCTTTACGCCGTCTCTGACAGCTTCGATGTCGCTGAGCTTACCATGAGCACCAGCTGGACTGGCGCTGCTCAGTACGAAACAGTGGCTCCCGGAATGGTCTATGGGGTCAATGCCTACAGCAGTTTTGGTGAACTGCCCCAAGGCGTTGAGAAACTCTCCATCGTCAAGTCTGAGGGCAATGTTGGTGCCTACACCTTCACATATCCCTGTGTTGAGCTCTTTGTGGTCGATTCCGACATCACTGCAGATCTGACCATGACCGGCGCCGAGGTGAATATTGCCGAAGGCAGCACTCTGGGCGGTTCCATCACAGCTGTGGATGGTATCCACATCTACGGTGCGGGTACTGTGGGCGATGTCTCCGGCAACGGCAGATTCGACGGCGAATTCATCACCGCCGCCAATATCAGCGGTTTCCAGAGCATCTATACCGATGAGCTCAAGGCAGCAGCCATCACCCTGACCGATGGTTCTGATACCCTGAACGTCAAGGAAAACCTCACCGTTGAGGGCGCCATCGACTTTGGAACGGGTATCATCGACGAAATGGTTCTGGCTGAAAACGCCACTGTCACTGCCGGTGTCATCAACACCGTCGGCGCCATGTCCGTCACCATCGACCTGGGC
>JAZODE010000003.1:0-18850 GCA_045596885.1 Victivallaceae bacterium | reverse complement strand
ATGGCAATAACGACCAAAAGTTCAATCAGCGTGAACGCTGATTGAGTGAAGATGTGAAGGTGTGAAGAGTTTGCCTGCGGCAAACGTGAAGTGCGCCCTGACGGGCGTAAGGATGTGCAGTTTTTATGAATTTTTTTGAGGTAATAAAAGGGCAAAACCCTAACTTTACAAGCAGCACTCACCAGCAGTTCAATCAGCGTAAACTTGACTTTTCTCATGACTGTCTCCTTGAATTAAAACTTTTGCTTTCTCGAGAAAGCATCTTGGGTTAATATAGCATTGCAAAAAAATTTTTCAAGAGAAAAAATAAAAAAAAACAATTGTTTTTTGAAAAATCTCCTCAGTGCAACAATTACCCAAGCAGCTGCACATTCATTTTCAAATCAAAAAGAGCGGAACTTAATTATCTTTTTCTGCGTATTCGGGCATATCGGCGATGGAAATTTTGAGGGAACGCTCCCCAAAGCACCTTTCCCTCATTTACTCAAAGTTTCCACACCGCTTCAAAGATAACGATCTGCAAGATCAAGGTAATGAGCCCAGTCCTGCGGAGTCTGCTCGTGTTCTCCGGTACGGCAGTGAAAACTGATATCTCCTGAAATATTCACATCAGGCAGCGGCATTTCATCCGCAGGAAGCCCCTGAGAGCCGAAAAGCTTGTAAACTTCAGAAGCTGCTTTGCAGGCAAGGAACTCCCCTTTCGGATCAGCGACATATAACATAATCCGTTAAAAGTTTATTTCAAGCTGTTTTTTTCTGCAGATATTTTCTTGAGCCAATTTCAAAACTCCTCAAAATTGTCAAAGCGTCCTCGCTTCGATCTGCGAAAGGGAGCGTTTTTCCGCCTTCGCATAAAGCTGCGGCGGGACAAGCGCCTGTTACCTTTCCCCCTCCGCATAAAGCTACGGCGGGACAAGCCAGGTAGCAGCCTTCAAACTACCCTTTACAGCTCTTTGGGAATGACATCTTTGCCATTTTTTGAATGACTTTTGAAATTACCTCCTTTGTCTAATTGAAAAATCCCGGTATTGTGCTATCTTATAAGAATAGTCTTTAAATTCACAAAACGGAGCACTATATGAACTTTCTGGAGCGATTTTTCAAACTCAAAGAAAACGGTACCACAGTTTCCCGTGAAATATATACCGGTCTCATCACATTTTTAGCCGTTGCCTACATCCTTGCGGTGAATCCTGAGATCTTAAGCAGCACCGGCATGGACCGGGGCGCCGTCTTTTATGCAACTGCCATTGCGGCATTCTTCGGGACGCTCCTTATGGCTGTATTCGCTAATTTTCCGGTGCTCCTTGCTCCGGCAATGGGGTTGAATGCCTTTTTTGCCTACTCGGTGGTTGCCACCATGGGGTACTCCTGGCAGTTTGCTCTTTTTGCGGTGGTGGTGGAGGGCGTTGTCTTTTTCCTCCTCTCACTGAGCTCCATCCGTGAAATGATCATCAAGGCGATCCCCATGCCTCTGAAATACGCCATGGGCGCCGGTATCGGACTTTTCATTACTTTGATCGCCTTCAAGAATTCCCATATCATCCAGCCGCACCCGGTGACTTTCATTACCATCCAGAACTTTTTCGGTCCCTCATTCCACACAGCGGGGATCTCAGGGATCCTTGCCCTGACGGGGGTGGTGCTTTCCACATATCTCATGCACCGCAAAGTCATGGGGGCGCTGCTTTTCGGCATTTTGGGAACATGGATCTTAGGCATCATCTGCCAGCTGACAGGAGTATACCATGTGGATGTGCAGGCGGGATTCCACTCTCTTTTACCCAGAATTGATGCGGCATCTTTCACAGATCCCTTCCGCAGTTTCTGTGATTTATTCGGTTCAGCCTTTGACACTGCCCAGTGGACCAGTAAAAAATCCGGCGTCACCGGCTGGTCGCTTCTGTTCACGGCAGATTTTCTTATTATCTGTTTTGCGTTCTTCTTTTCGGACTTTTTTGATACTGTGGGGACCGTCAACGGCGCTGTGGTCAACACCCCACTCATGCAAAAAGACGGAACCATTCCCCGCTTGAAACGGCTGCTGCTCATGGACTCCATCGCCACCTTTGCCGGAGCTGTTTTCGGCACCAGCACCACCACCACATTTGCTGAATCTGCCATCGGTATCAAATCCGGTGCCAGAACAGGACTTGCGGCGTTGACAGGAGCAGTATTGTTTCTGCTGTCTCTCTTCCTCGCGCCTGTTTTTCTGGTCATTCCGGGATTTGCCACGGCTCCGGCGCTGATCATTGTGGGATTCCTGATGATCCAGTCAACGCTCCAGATCGACTGGAGCGATATTGCCGGCGCCATTCCGGCGTATCTTCTCATTACCGGCATCGTTTTCACCTACAATATCAGCGACGGATTGGGGCTGGGGATCATTTCATACACCATCCTCAACTGCCGGATCAAAGGGCGTGTCCACTGGCTGATGTGGCTGGTTTCCTGTTTGTTCGCAGCCAAATATCTCTGTCTCTGATCTTCCCCCAAAAAATAATAAGGTAACTTTCTCATGAAAACTTTTTTTACATTTCTTCTGACCATTTCCGTTGCGGCACTTTACAGTGCTGAAAAATTCATTGCAGTTGAAGACACCACACCGGGAAAATGGTTTCTTTCCACCATAGAAAAGAGCCGTCCTGCGGAGGAAAAGAAATTCCGTGCAAAACTTGACAAATTGGATCCCTATCCCGAAAGATTTAAATGTGCCGAAGAATACCACCTCCTTCTGGAAACTCATTTCAACGCCAACCGTCTTGAAGATGCCGCCATTGAAAAAGCGCTCAACTGGAAAAAAGGGGATTTTACCTGGCACAACAACAGATACTATACCAACCCCGGCTGCACCTCGTGGATCATCGCCCCTGATGTTTCTTCCACAGGAGCCTGTATCGTCCACAAAAACCGGGACTACTCCGGGCAGCATCTGCTGACATTCCGCCTTTTCCGCAGCGCTCCCGGAAGGTTCAAAGTGGCTGTTGTGGGGGATCTGTGGAACTCCGGCGCCGGTGCCGTCATGAATGAAAAAGGTCTCATGATCGTCCAGAATGACGGTACAAGCCGCTACGGACACCCCCGGAAGGTCAACATCGGCTGCACCTTTGTACTGCGGCACATCGCCGAACACTGCGCCGATCTGCAGGAAGCTGCCGCCATGCTTGAAAAGTTCCACACCTGCGGTCTGGTCCGTTCCAGCAGTATCTATCTGCTTGCTGATTTGAACAGCGGCATGATCTTTGAAGGTACTGCCGCAGCATTTTCCAGTGCAAATGTGAAATCCGGCTTTGAAGTCCGCGCCAACAACTATCTTCTCCCCGGTATGCGTATGATAAGTTCACGGAACAAAAAGTCCTTCCTCAACGGCGCAAGCCGCCGCTTTGATGCGTCTGAGTTTCTCCGCATGACTTTGACGGGAAAGGGAAAAATTGCTCCTGCGGATCTGATGAAGCTCGCCCGTCTGCGGGATCCTGAGCAGGAAAAAGCAGGGTTCCGGCAGGTTTGCATGAAGTACACTCTTGCCAGCACCATGTTTGTCCCTGACAGACAGTTTCCTCAATACCTGAGTGCGACCTTTGTATCACTGGGCCCCACCCGGCACACCGTGTTTATTCCTGTTCCCATGGGGGTAAGCGTCATTCCTGAATCGCTTTCCAACGGTGACTGGGGCAAAAAGGCTCTTGAACTTGCAAAGAAACTGCCCCTTGACCACAAGAGATTGCCTGAATTTGAAAAACTGGAAAACAAATTCATCACCGGATTTTTTGCGACCCGTGAAAAAGCCCGGCAGCTGCTTCTGGCAAGAAAACGCGCCGCCGCCGTCAAACTGCTGGATGAACTTTTCATCAGACAGTACGGAGAAGCCCAAAAGTTTTTGGAAACTTTTTCCGCTGCAGCAGAAAAAAAATGATCTGACAACTCCGGCATACACACTCAAAGCCTCTTACAGTACCGGTTCTTTGCTGCCGGAATCGGGCTTCCCAGTCACTCTTTGCATTTGCAATTTTGCAAAAAGATGGTTATATTATATTATAATGTATCATCTTGAAATCTTAAACAAAGGGTTAAAAAATGAATCTTACAAAAATTTTTGCGGCACTGCTCTTTCTGACGGCAGCGACAGCAGTTTCCGTGGCGGCGGAGCTCTCTTTTGCTCCTCTTTTCAACAGTTGCAGTATCTATCTGAAAACAGAATCCGCCAAAGGCTGCAGCATCTTCTACCGGGAAAAAGGTACTCAGAAGTGGCTGACGCCTTTTGAACCTGTCTGGGACAGAAGCTACGGCGGCAGACACCGTACCTGTGCCGTGGATCTGAAACCCGATACCGTCTACGAAGTCAAAGCGGAAATCCGCTGGGGAAAGATGAGAGAGAACGCCGAAGGCACTTTCCGTACCTGGGCAGAGAAAGTGCCCATCGCCAAAAAAATCATCCTGACTCAAAAGCAGGTGAATAACGGTTATGTCATCAAAGCCAAAGGAAAACCTGACGGCTGGATCCTTTATACCGCTGCCCCCGGTGTGGTGGTCAAAGGCGACGGCAAACGGCAGGCTCTGCTTCTGGATCAAGCCGAATATGTCATCGTTGAAAATATGACCGTCAAAGGGGGGAACAATAACGCCGTGTTCCTCAATAAGTGCAAATATGTCCGTCTGCGCAATCTGGATATCAGCGCCTGGTGCGATCCGGCAAACTGGAAATTCAACAAAGGCACCGGGCGGATGGTCAACAGTACCGGACGCACTTTGTTCAACAAAAACGGCATCTACCTCAACGGCGGTTTCGGACAGGTCATTGAACGCTGTTATATCCACGATCCTTTACTGAGCTCCAACTCATGGCGTTACGGACACCCCGACGGACCTCAGGGCATTTCCCCCTGGAAACCTGAATCCACTGTGATCCGCTACAACGATATTTGCGGCAGTGACCTGAAATGGTGGAACGACGGCATTGCCGGAACCGGCAACTTTGACCTTGACGGCGGTCTCAACAAGGATTGCGACGTTTACGGCAACTTTATCGCTTTTGCCAACGATGATGCCATCGAACTTGACGGCGGACAACAGCTGGTGCGCTGTTACAGGAACCACTTTGAAAACTGCTTTATGGGTATCAGTATCCAGGGGTGCATGACGGGACCTTCATTCGTCTTTGAAAACCGTGTCGTGGATCTGGGGGATGAGCTTCACAGCCGTTCCAGCGCCTTCAAGACCGCTAATGTATGGGGAGGATTCTATGCCGCTTCTTACTTCTACAACAACACCACCGACAACGCCAATGCCAGACTGCGGCTCTGCCGCAACTTCCGTATCGTGGCAAAGAACAATATCCTCGATGAGATCCTCGATGCCGAAGCCACCCAGTTCGCGTTCCTTGGCACCAGATGGGAAAACAATCTGGTGAAGGTAAAAAGTTCCCCCAAAGATATGAAAGGCGTTCCCCAATACACCAACGCTGCCCGGGGCATCTACACTTTGAAAAAATCCTCCCCCGGGGCAGGCAAAGGAGCCGCTGTTCCCGGGCTCAATTACAAAAATCCCGATTTGGGCGTGCCCCGGGATCTGGAGCTGCCTTTGCGTCCCTTCGGACTTTCACTTACTGACGGCAGAAAAGCATGTTTCACTGTGAAAAAAGGCAAAGCCAGTGCTCCTGTGAAATTCACGCTCAAAGCCGCCGCTCCGGTAAAGTTTGCCGTAAGAAAGAGTCTTGACGCTGACTGGTATGAAGTGACTCCGGCGGCGGCATCTCTCAAAAAAGGGGAGACTCTGACCATCACCGTTAAAGTGAAACCTGAAAAGATGAACTCCCGCATCCACTACCGCAGCGCCTTCTTTTTGCGTACCGCCGAGGGCTGGAGCCGTCCTGTTTCAGTGCGGGCTGTGACCGATTACAAATATCCTGAGACCGGCAACGGCATGTTGACTTTCAAACCGGGAGCTCCCTTCAAAAAAGTCTCCGGCGGCGGCGTGCGTTTTGACGGCGAAAACAAGAAACTTGAGTACAAATTCACCCTTACCGAACCGGGGGGCGTCTTTATCTCTCTTGATGTCCGTGCTCTTGAACCTCTGGGGCTCCACGACTCCATACGCATCGGTATCAATGGCGAAAAACCTTCTTACTGCGGTCTGCGGGGACTCAATACCAAAACTTACACCCGCACCGCCGCCAGAAGTTACAAACTCCCTGCCGGTACCCATACGGTCACGTTGATCCCAAGAGAAAGTCTTGATTTGAAGGCGGTCCACATCGTCACCGATGTCACAGCTGATGAAAGGCGCTGAGAAGGCTCCTTCCGGGGAGTTCAGTTGAGGATAATGGGGATCTCTTCGATCCTTACAAGGTGTGTTTCAACCTGAATACATGAAGTTTCAGGGAGTCTGCCTGTAAGGGCATGTTCAATAAGATACCTTGCAGCAAGTTCCCCCTGACGCTCAGGCGCCTGATCCACATTGGCAATGGGGAGAGGGGAAATATTGCCGAAACCTGTCAGGGCGATCTGTCCCGGACACTCCAGATCAAGCTGCAGCGCAGCAGTGTGGAGCAAGGCAGCACCGTTGTCTGAATCCACAGCGATCAAAGTAGTGCGGGGAAACTTTTTCAAAAAGGTCTCCAGAAAATATTTGGCATCTTCCTGTGAAGAAGGAGCACTGTAAAAAGTGCGCTCCTCAAAGTCCTTGAGACCGTGTTTTTCCATGACCTGATGGAATCCTGTGACCCGGGGCGTTTTGGGCGCCATGGGATTGGTACGGAACCTTTCAACACTGAAAATCAGTATCTCACGGTGTCCTCTGCGGAAAATCTCCTCCATCATCTGCACCCCGCCCTGAAAGTTGTTGCTGTTGATGAAAAGGATCTTCTGCCCCTCTGAAAAAGCGCACGGATCTCTATCCACACAGCAAAGAGCCATGCCTTCGGGGAGCACAGGCGTTCCGTAAGCGGCGCTGATGACTCCGGTAACTCCCATGCGGTGCAGCATTTGCAGACGGAACTGAAGATCCTCCACCGCAGGGGACTCAGTGATAACGGCAAAGTTGTGGCGCAATGCCTCTGCATAGACGCCCCGCAATATGCACACGGAGTAGGGAGAGAGGGGGCAAAGGCAGGCGATAAGTCCCCGGGGACGGCTGCTGTTGTCCGCCACACGGGTCCCGGCTCCGCGGACGCCCCGGATAAGATATTTCTGTTCAACGAACAAAGAGACGATCTTGTTCATGGTCATCTTGTTGACATGAAATTCTTCCGCCAGAGTGCTTTCAGAAGGGAAACGGCTGCCGGGAAGATAAAAGCCTTCGTCCAGGCGTTTTTTCAGTTCTCTGAATATTTTATCGGTAAGATTCATTTTTTGTACACTTTCGATTTGTTTCATTCCTTCATAATATAGCACGAAAAATCTGTCATTCAAATTTTTTTGCTCTTGTGCAGTTGAATATCGGCAGATGTTGAGCTACATTAAGGGGGTGACAAAAGGAATTTCTTATGGCTGTACAGATTTTATCCCCGGCGGGGAGCTTTGAATCACTCTCTGCCGCTCTTGCAAACGGAGCCCATGCGGTCTATTTCGGCGTGGGCAAACTCAATATGCGCTCCCGCGCCGCTTTGAATTTCACCCTTAAGGATCTTCCGGTCATTACAGAGATGTGTCACGCCCGGGGCGCCAAAGCGTGGATGACTCTCAATACCGTTGTATTTGATGATGAACTCCAACAGGTGCGCAACTGCTGCGCCGCGGCAAAAGAGGCGGGCGTCGATGCGGTCATTGCCGCTGATATGGCGGTCATTGCCATTGCAAGGAACTTCGGATTGAGCGTTCACCTTTCGGTACAAGCCAATATCACCAATCTTGAAGCAGTCCGCTTTTACGCCGCTTTCGCCGATGTGATGGTGCTGGCAAGAGAGCTGGATCTGGAACGCATTGCAAAAATCTGCGACGGCATACGCCGGGAGCAGATCACCGGACCTTCCGGAGAAGTGGTAAAAATAGAGGTTTTTGTCCACGGCGCTTTATGTGTTGCTGTTTCGGGCAAGTGCTATATGAGTCTTGCTCTTTTCAACTCCTCCGCCAACCGGGGGGATTGCTACCAGCCCTGCCGCCGTACCTACCATGTGAAAGATACAGTCAACGGTCAGGAGCTGGAAATAGACAACCACCATGTCATGTCTCCTTCTGACCTCTGCACCATCGAACTCCTGCACCGTATCCTTGCTGCCGGAGTCTCTGTGCTCAAGATCGAAGGCAGAGGGCGCTCTGCGGATTATGTGGCGGCAGTGACAAAGGTTTATTGTGAAAGTGCGGCACTCTGGGAACAGGGAAAAGCAGTTTCCCCTGAAAGGATGGAAGAATGGAAAAAACGCCTTTCAGAAGTCTTCAACCGGGGCTTCTGGGAGGGGGGATATTATCTGGGAGAAAAGACAGGCGTCTGGTCAAACTCCGCTGAAAACAAGGCAGCTCTTGTAAAGGTACTCTGCGGAAAAGTCCTCAACTATTTCCCCAAAGCCCGGGTGGTTCAAGTACAGCTCAACTCCGGAGAGGTCAAACTCAACGACCGCTTTCTCATCACCGGTCCCACCACCGGCGCCGTCGAAGGCATCATCACCTCTTTGTATGCTGACGATCAGGCAGCTGAAAGTGCTGCAAAAGGCAGTGAGATCACCTTCCCCTTTGAAACGGCGGTCAGAAAGAACGATTCCTTTTTCATCCTTGTCCCCCGTGGGTGAATCTTTCTTTTTGAACTTGCCCGTTCATAAACGTATAAAAGTGTATCATTCACAATATTTAAAATATTTTTCTTTTTCCCTCTTGTATTATGCTGCAACATGAGTATATTTAACTTTTGTACAGTAACAATGTTGTATCATACACAAAAAACTGAAAGGAAATATTATGCAGTACCTGAACATGCTCCCCTACCAGATCCGTGAAGCCATTGATAAAAACGTGCCCGTCATTCTGCCTCTCGGCGTGGTTGAGTATCACGCCGAACACCTGCCCATGGGGGTGGATTGCTTCACCTGTATCAACATGATCCAGAGGATCGAAAAACGCCACCCCGAAATCGTGGTGCTGCCGCCTTTTTACTACGGCGCCGCCTCTCTTGCTGTGGCAAAGCCTGAGCGCAACGGTACTGTTCATGTGGATGCTCTGAAAATCATCCCTGTGGCTGAAGATATTTTCCGGGGACTGCTCCGGGTGGGATTCCGCAACATCCACGGCTTCATCTGCCACCAGACCGAAGAGTTCGCCCAGGGGATGCCCACTGACCTTGCCTTCCGCATGGCAGCCCGCCATGTCATCTTTGAGTGGACCGAAAAAGAGTGCGGCGAAGGATGGTGGGGCACCGAAGAGTACAGCCAGTACTACTCAGGCGGCAACAATCCCTTCAAGTGGATCCGGATCCACAACTGCCGCGAACATGATACCACCGGCGAGCGTGCCCGCCTCTATCCCGGGGACCACGCCGGAAAACTGGAAACCTCTGAAGCCATGCACATCTGCCCCGATCAGGTGGAACTTGACCGCATCGACGGTTCTCTGTGGTACGCCCGTGCCGGTAAGGAGGCTTCCGCTGAGTACGGCGACGCCGCTCTGGAAGCAGGTTCATTGGATATGGAACAATCCATTTTTGAAAAATGATCTTCAAAAGAGATTGAAAAATGACTATTGAAGAGATTTTCTCCCTCTGTTTCCCTGCCATCAACGGCGGTAATATCCGCAACACTGCCATCGAATACCGGAAATATCCTCTCCGTCTGGGATTTACCTCCTATGCTGAGGGTATGGCGTATCTGGCACAGAAATACCGCGAGCTGGGACTTGAAACAGAACTCCTTGAATTTCCCGCCGACGGCAAAACCGTCTACGCCGACCGCCACTTCCCCCTGGCGTGGGATGTGGATGAAGCATGGGCACAGTGGAACGGCAAGAAAATCGCCGACTTTGAAGAGTGCACCTATTGTGTGGTTCCCTTTTCCGCCGACTCTGAAGGCGTTCAGGAGGTCTCTGTCATGCCCCTTGAGGAGCTCCCCGCCGAAGGCTCTCTGGAAAAATACGGGGCTCTCATCACCCACTACCCCAAAGGTTCTGAAATTTCATCTCTGATCGCCAGAAAGTGTAAAGTTTTCTTTACTGCCGTTGATACGGAACCCATCCACCCCTCTCTCCGGGACTCCAGACGGTGGTTCAACGATCTTTTCGGCGCCGGACAGATCGATTACCGGGACAAATGCTGCTGCGGATTTTCCCTGACGCCCCGTCTGGCAGGGGAGATGCTTGAGAAATACCGCACCGACGGACCACAAAAGGTGCGTTTTCTTCTCAAAAGCCGCACTTATGAGGGCAAAGTTCCTGCTGTAACAGCTGTACTCAAAGGGAACTCCGACCGCTGCTTTTTCATCACCACCCACGGTTACGAACCCCACGGCACCAACAACGTTTCCGGTATTGCCAGTGCTCTTGAGATCGCAGCAGTTTTGAAAAAACTCATTGATTCCGGAAAACTGCCCCGCCCTGAATTTTCCATCCGCTTCATCCACGGACTTGAAAATTTCAGCGTCTACGCCTGGGGCATGGCACACCGGGAGGAGATGAAAAACGGTATCGGCGGCGTTTCATTGGATTCTTTCGGACGCTTTGAGGCAGAAGGATTCAAAGAAAAGTTCGTTTTGCGCCGTTCTTTGAATATCCACCCCTCCTCTCAGCACGCCCTTGCGGCAAAGGTGCTGAGTCTTGTTTCTGAAAACACCGGCATCGATCACGAGGTGCGTGAGGCTTCCAAAAACAACGAAGATCTCATGCAGGATCCTCTTTTCGGTCCCCCGTGGAACTTGCTTTACGGCTCTCTCTGGGAGGAACCCCGGGAAACCTATCCCCGGTGCTACTTTTACCACACCAGTATCGATACCGCCGAAAAACTTTCCCCCATCGCCCTTAAAGCAGGCGCCGCCTTTGGGGCAGTCCTTGCCTACTGCAGCGTTGCGGGAAAAGATGTGCTGAGCAGCGATGTGAAGCGTTTGAGCTGCGAAGACTGGAAAGAGATCTTCCGTGCCAAGTGTCTTGAAGCTCTGAATCTGAAAGACACCGACAATACGCTGCGGATGCTCCGGGGCGTGCGTCTTTCCATCTGGCGCGACCTCTCTTTGAGATCCGCTGCCTCTGCCATCGGTGATGAAGCACTCGTAAAAGAGCTGACCGACTTTGCCAATTCCCAGGTCAATGCCGCCTTGCAGCTTATCTGCGGCGGTGAAGTTCCCCCCTTGAAGTCTGACAGTTACAAAGAGGTGGTCCAGCGCACTATGCCCGGTCCCATCGGATTCGGCACTCTCTCTGACGAACTCCGGGATCTGGCTGAAAAGGCGCAGGGGTACCGCATCAATGAATACTGGTGCTTTGATGACTCGGGAACCAACTACTACCACTTTGACGGCAAAAAGAGCATCTTTGAAGTTGCCCAAGCGGTCTGGGCGACCCGTCCCTACCCGGAACATGAATCCCTTGAGGGATTTGATGAGGAACTCAACCACTACGCAGCCCTGGCTGATGTGGCTGTCAAAGGGGGACTTGCCTTCTGCAAAGAGCAGAAAAATGTGACGGTGGAAGAGCTTAAAGCTGCCCTCAGGGAACTGGGCGTCAAAACAGGCGACCGCATCATGGTCCACTCCAGCTACAAATCTTTCGGGGGCTTTGAGAAGGGACCTCAGGGAGTCATTCAGGCTTTGCAGGAAAGTGTCGGCTTTGAAGGGATCCTTGCCATGCCCGCTCTTTCAGATTGCTGCGACGGCGGTTTTTCCGGCGTTTACGACAAAGAGACCACCCCTGTTGAAAAATGGGTGGGGATCATTCCTGAAATATTCCGGAAAACCGAAGGCGTCTGCCGTTCGGAGCATCCCACCCACTCTGTTTGCGCCTGGGGAAAAGAGGCGCAAATGTTCCTCAAACAGAAGGATCCTTACGACTGCTTTGCTCCCGACGGTCCCTGGGGGAAACTTGCCGAAAGAGGCAAGATCGTCTTTCTGGGGGAATCCGTCGGCGGAAACACCTTCCTCCACGCCTGCGAAGCATGGTACAACACCTACCTTGACGCCATTGAGGCTGAAGTCAATGGCAGAAAGGTCCGCATCAGCAACTATCCCGGCGGATGCCGGGGCAACTGGTACAAAAAAGGACGCACCGCCCCCTACTATCTTAAATTACAGGAGATGGGTTTGGTCCATACTGTCAAGGCAGGTCCCTCAGTCATCACCCTTTACGAAGCTGACAAACTTGCCGCCGCCATGAAAGAAATTTTTGAAAACGATCCCGCCATACTGCTCCATAAATCAGGGTGCCGGGATTGTGCAAGAATAAGGAGCAATATCAAATGAGCGAGAGAAATTACGATTTCCGCAAACGGCATTGGGCATATCACAAGCCCGACCGCCGTGATCCCGCCCGCAAGGCGAAGAAAAACGAGGTCCTTATTACAAATGAATGGAAGATCGGATGCTCCGGGGATAAAGATTCTATCGCCCTTATTGCTGTAAAGGACTTTCAGGAGTATCTTTTCACCAGTATGGGTGTTTCCATCCCCCTGACTGATGCCCCCGGAGACAAGGTCATCTGGGTGGAGGTCAGTAAAAAGGTGAAAAAAGGGTTTGTTGTTGAAGTTGACAAAAACAGTGTCACCCTCACCGCTGCTGAAGATAAAATGACCTTCAAGGGGACGATCCATCTGGAAGATATGATGAACCTTGAAGAAGCTCCTGTGCTGGAACTGGGCAAGCTGGTGCGTAAGCCCCTTTACAAAAGCAGAATTGTCCACTCCGGAACCGGACTTGATTACTACCCTGACGAGGAACTTCTGGGACTGCTCCATGCCGGTTACGATACCATCGACCTTTTCCTCAAAGGCATAGATCAGAACAACATCGGCTACTGCGACTTCAACGAGATCATCGAAAGAGCTTACCGTTTCGGTATTTCCACGGTGTTCCACAACTATATCCGCACCTATGTCCACCCTGATGATCCCGGAGCCCAGGAGGTTTTTGACAAGACCTACGGCGAGATCTGCCGCCGTTATCCCAAGATCACCAGCATCGGTTTGTGCGGCGAATGTCTGGAGTTCCCCAGTAAGGACCCCCGTACCACCGGCAAGCCCTACCATGAGAGCGTTGTTGACGGGATCCCGGATACCCGTCCCAGCCCCGGCTGGTTCCCCTGCGATGATTATCCCGCTTATATTCAGGGGATCGAGAGGGCTGTGCACAAGTGCGATCCCAATATCAATGTGTCATACAGCACCTACAACTGGGGTTACGCTCCTTTGGAACTGCGGAAAAAGTTTTTGGAAAACTACCCCCAAAATGTCTCTCTTTCAATTTGCTATGAGATCTTTTCTCAGCGGAAACTGGAGGGACTCCATACCCCGGTCATGGATTATACCATGTCCGCCGACGAGCCGGGATACTACTTCACCAGCGAATGTGCCGAAGCCCATAAGCACGGCATCACCATCACCGGCAATGTGAACACCGCCGGTATCGCCTGGGATTTCGGATGTATCCCTCTGGTGCCCGCCCCTGACAAGATCCTCAAACGGGATCTCAATCTGCGGATCGCCCAAAAGAAGTGGGATGTTTCCAACCACTACTGCACCCACCATTACGGCTGGTGGAACAGCGTTGCCGCTGATCTTGGCAAGTGGACAAGCTGGGAGGGATTTGAGCCTGACTATGAGGAACTGCTCAAAAAGATCGCCATCCGTGATTACGGTAAAAAGGCGGCGCCCCATGTTCTCAAGGCGTGGAAATGCTTCAGCGAAGGCATGAATTACTACATTGCCTCCAACGAGGACCAATATGGTCCCTGGCGCGTGGGAGCGGCATATCCCTTCATCTTCCAGCCCAACATTTCCCGTACCATGAGCGACAAGGCGATCAAGTTCCCCACGGCGCCCCACGCTCATTTCGGATACAAGATCGTCAAGACCTTCTACACGCCCTACGAGAATGCGGAACAGACTCCCGGATTCTTGCGCTACCCTGCGGAGCTGCGTTCACTGCAGAAGATGCTTGAGCACTGGAACAAGGGGCTTGCCGCCGCAGAAAAAGCCATTGAGTGTGCGGACGAAAAGAAAAAGGATGAAGCAAGACGCCTTGAGGCACTGGGGCACTTTATCCGCAACAGCACCATCACGGTCATGAACATAAAGAAGTGGTGGCAGCTCAACATGGCGATGCAGAACTCTGCGACTGCCGAGGAAGCTGAAGCCTGCCTTGACAAGATCGAAGCACTGGCTTACGCCGAGATCGAAAACGCCAAAGACACCATCCCGCTGGTGGAGTTCGACTCCCGTCTGGGCTGGGAACCATCTATGGAGTACGTCTGCGACAAGTGGCACCTTGAATGGAAGATCCGTCAGGTAACAGACGGAGCGCTCCGTGAGATCGCCGCTTACCGTAAGATGCTCAATCTGCACAAACAGGATTAACCCCCAAAAGATCCTGTCCGGAAACAAAGTGCACTCTCAAAGTTGAACAAAATTTTGGAGTGCACTTCTTTTTTGGGATTTTCGATTAGGGCATTTGTCCTGCAAACTTCAATTTCAAAAGGCTGTGTCAGGTATTTTTTTGCAAATTTCCCCACAGCCGGACTTATGACAGGACTCTTTGCAAAGGGCAACGATGAGGGCGTGATATTCGTTGAAAATGGCGACATCGGAAGGCAAAGCATCCATAAAAATCTTTTGCAGAATGTCATAATGTAAAGTCCCGTCAAGGTGTAAATGCCGTTCTGCGATCCTTCGGGTGTAGGCATCAATGACAAAGATCGGCTTGTTGAAAGCATAAAGCAAGATGCTGTCCGCCGTTTCCCGACCGATACCTTTGACAGAAAGCAACTCTTTCCGCAAAGCCCACACATCCGCCGACTGTTCAAAAGCTGATTCACGCTCAAGCATAAACGCCGCCATCGCCTTCAAATAAGCACACTTCTGCGTAAAAAATCCCGCCGGACGGATCAACTCCTGTAACTCCGTATCAGGTGTTGTCAGAACACTTTCCGGCGACATCACCCCGGCAGAAAGCAAATTCCCGATAGCCTTTTCCACATTGGTCCAGGCGGTATTCTGCGTCAATATCGCCCCACTAATGATCTCCCACCGCGCCCCAGTCTGACAAGGCCACCACTTCTGCGGACCGAAATAGTCAAGGAGAACGGTAAAAAGGTGTCCGATGGGAGTATTCAAATTCTGCATGTCAACGATTACTCTGCAAGTTTTCTGCCCATTTCAAAGGCTTTGGCAAGGTCGGCAACGAATTGAGTTTTACGCATTTCAGCTTTATGAGCGGCATCAAACAAGGTACACTCATAGTTGCTGTAATCGTCAAACTGATGGGTGTCGCAGGCGTAAAGGGTATAAATGTTCCGGCTGTTGAAAATCAATCCGGGAGTTTGGCTTTGGGATTGCAGATATGCGTTGTAACCATACTCATCCATAAGATTTTCCGGAACATTCATCGTATAAATGAAACCGAAATCGATTCTTTTTTCTGCCCGTGAAGAGGGCGGATTGGTGTAACGCAGCATGGGGAAAAAGAGCCGTTCCAGAAAGTTGCGGTAAAGTCCACTTTCAGCGCCAAAATAAATCGGAGAACCCATAATGATCCCGTCAGCTTGAAGCAACTCTTTCAAAATTTCCGCAAGGTCATCTTTAAGCACACATCCCGGAGCAGGATTTTCAAGTCTTTTACAAGCAAAACAACTGCGGCAGCCGCTGAAATCCAAATCTGCCAGCTGAATAAGTTTTACCTCTGCGCCCGCACTCGCCGCCCCCTCAAGAGCCTTTTGCAAAAGCTGCGCCGTGTTACCGTTTTTCCGCGGACTGCCATTGACAGCATAAATCTTTTTCATATTCTTCCTCTCTAAAATTATTCACAAAAACAAATAATTTTTCTTGTGACCGCCCAGTTTTGGAGCCATTTTTTCGGCGGCGGCTTGCATGAAAACGGGATCAAGATCCCGGGCGTGTTTGGGGCAAAGTCCTACACAGCGCATACAGCTGATACAGCGGACTTTGTCAGTCTTGCGGGGATCGGCTTTGTCGATGGCTCCCACCGGGCAACCGACAGCACAAATCCCGCATTTATCGCAAGTCTCATTTGCTTCGGGCTTAAAAGGAATATTGGCAACTTCCTTGTATGTGCCATGACTTCCGGCAAGTTCCAATTTGCCGAATACGCCGCTTTCAAGTTTTTCGGAGATCTTCCGGGCAAATTCTGCAAGTTCCTGGGCATCATCTTTATCCGGACGACCGGCGGCAAACTGCCGGAAGATGGAGTGTTCAGCCACGGCAGCGACCGCCGCCACGCAAACAAATCCGCAAGCGTCAAGGGTGTCCTGAAGTTCAGTCAAAGTATCGTCCCATTCCCGATTGCCATAAACACAATTCAAAATCGCCTTCGCCCCATTGGCAGAAATCTTTTTGAGCAGTTCAACAGCGATCTGCGGAACTCTTCCCGCAAACGAAGGAACCGAAACCAGACAAACATCCTCCGCTTGCAACGTCAAACTTTCAATCTCCCGGCAAAGATCGATCTCCCGACACTCCCCGCCCAGATTCGCAACCAATATATCCGCAACTTTCTTAGTTCCGCCCGTCGGGCTGAAATAAATATTATAAAGCATTTTCTTCTCCATCAATCAAATTGCTGTTATTATCAACTAAATTCAAGCCCTGTCCGGAAATGCCGTAGGCTTGGGGGATGTTTTCGTTTTGGAAGACGGCGAGGTATTTGGTCATGTTTGGGGCGAGTTTTCCGGCAAGCATTTCATCTAAAGTCATCCACTTGACGTTGCCCTCGACGGAACCGGTCAGTTCTCCGGAAAAAGTGCTGGTTTTGAAAAGGAAGACAAAATATTGCGATTGTTTAATGGGATTGTACCACTGAATATATCCGCAGTTCTGCAAATCGGAAACGGTCAAACCCGTTTCCTCCTGAACTTCACGGATCACCGAAGCAACAACCGTTTCCCCCGGCTCAACGTGTCCCCCGGGAAAAGTCAATCCCGACCACGGATTAGACGGCTTGGGCAAGCGTTCCTGCACCAACACCCGGTCTTGAGCATCGGTGATCATACACATATTACAAAGTTCTGTTTCCACTGCTGATTTTCCTTTTAATCTTACGAAAGAATTCTTTATCGACCTCGTGAAACCATGCATGTTTTTGACGGTTGTCAAAGGTTTGGCACAGTATGCAGCCCATTTTGCTCATTCCGGAACTGTGCAGCAAGGATCGTCATACCATGCCACGGGGGCTGTACCTCCTTGATGGCAAAGAGCAAATCAGGAAACTGCGGCTTCGGCTTTTTTCCGGGCACGGCGTTGCGAACAAGATATTTGGCAGAAACTTGAATAAGGAACTTCGTCAATGATTTCAGCAGGCTGTCCTTTTGTTCTTTCAAACACGGAAGATACCGTTTCCTGTCCATTGGTGAAATAAAAGGTTGGGTTACATACTTCAGGTTGTTTCTTTGCACTCATAACCAGCAATACCTCCATTGCGCTTCAAGGGTAATATAGCATAAAACAAGCTTTTTTCAAGTTGCAAAATCTGCCGTTCAACGGGAGAGCCCGCTCATTACAGAAAATCGAACATGGATTCCTTTTCAATGTGCGGTGCATATTTTTTTACAAGTTCATCCAATTTTCCGTTTTCCAGAAAGAGCCATTCATCTTTCTCGCCCATAAAACACATCCTTTCCACGGAAAACTCCCGTGTTTTTTCATCGGCAAGAGTAAAACGCAAGGAGGGCAGAAAATCAGCAGCGGCTTGTAAAAGGCTGTCAGCCTTTTTAAGCGAACAGCGTATGGCAAAGCCGACCAGGGAAGAGAGATCAATTTTTTCAGCGGAATAGACTGAAACACTGTTGGCAGCCAACTCAAAGCGGACCCAATTCGGAGCCGCAAGCCGTTTGCATTCCGTCTGGACGAACCGATATTCTTCATCCGTGATTTTAGATGCCAGTTTTTTGCGGACACCCACAAGGCCGCTTGCCTTTTCGTAGAACTCCATTCCCGCAGGAAGAGTCTTCAAATCAGAATTCGATTTCTTTGTAGAGCAGACATATTTCACCTTCCCGGTCTTAGTCAGCGTCTGCCGGACGAAATAAGTTTTTCCCTTAAAATTTTTATATTCAGCCTTCATAACTTCCACCTTCTTATGTAATTACGTCAAACGTAAATTCTTTGGGGAATAAATCATCTTCTTGTTGACCTTTTGCGGAGTCTTCCAATATCTTTGAGATACGTTGTAATATAATTTGTGTTTTGAATTTTTTCAAGTCACCGTTTTTACATTTGCCAAGAAAAGCCCATGCCAACGGCAGAAGAACGGTATTCGCAATCGTAACTCGCAGCGGATGTAAATCTATCTATGATCCGGCAACATACGCGGATCTCAGGCGGACCGAATAGAGAAAAGTATCAACAGCGGAAACTTCTATCCTGCATAAATATACCACAAAAATCACAGATATCCCATAAAAATTTTCTGATTTGACAAAAAAGAGGAATCATGCTACCTTTTTCTTTACCACAATCAAAAGGAGAAAAACATGAATCCTCAAGAGCATAATATGGCAGTATTAGGGCAAATTGTCAAGTTGATTCCGAAAAAACTTATTGAAAAACTGAAAAACAAGTACAAAATTCAAACACGATCTTTTTCTGCGACCAGTCATGTGGTGGCAATGCTCTACGCCCAGTTGAGTCATGCACTCAGTTTGAATGACATTTGTGATTGTTTAAGATTTCATGCTGGATATCTGTCTCAAATCCGTGATAGTGTTCCTCCAAGTCGAAATGGCTT
>JAZODE010000002.1:0-35968 GCA_045596885.1 Victivallaceae bacterium | reverse complement strand
TTGTCAAAGCGCCCTCGCTTCGATCTGATAAAGGGAGCGTTTTCGGCTGTTACCTTACAGGTAGCAACCTCAAACTACCCTTTACAGCTCTTTGCGAATGGCATCTTTGTCATTTTTTGAATGACTTTTGAAATTACCTCCAACAAAAAAGCCGCAGGATTTTTTTTCCTGCGGCGGGTGAGGGAGCTTGTTTGTTATGCCTGCTGCTCGGCGAAACGCGCGGTACGCAGTTCGGTGAGGTAGGGCAGCTCTTCGATCATCTTGCTCATCTTTTTCTGTTCCAGAAGCAGGAACACATTTCTGGTCAGTTCACAATGGGACTGGCAGGTCAGCATGTGACGGATGGGCGGGAACTTCTTGAGTGCATCGGCATCTTCGATGTCGGCAAGGAGCGCCTCGGCAGGGGCATTCTGGACCCACCACAGAGGTGTCTTGTACTTGTAGGCACACCAGATATCATAGAGATGGTCCCCTTCGGCATCGATGAGAGAACTGATCTTGTCGATGTACTCAAGATACCACTGGCGCTGGGCTCCGGTCAGAGCTTCGATCTTCCAGGGATCGGGGGAGTAAACATAAGGGGTGATCTCAATTTCAGAGACACCGTTTTTGTCGCAGGTGAACTTGGGCAGATAGCCGCTCCACCAGAAGCTGGCGGGGTTGAATTCATCCTCATCAGAGAAGAAAAAGTTGCCGGGGCAGTAGACGATGGGCACACCGTCTATGACTTCGACTCCCTGGGGGCAGTGGGTGTGGATGTTCATGACCAGCTTGGCACCGGCGGCGGCAAAAGAACGGTAAAGGTTCTTCATCCGGGGACTGGGGATGGGGTTGTACTCGTTTCCGCCGTGGATCACCACAATGACAAAGTCGCTGACTTTGTTTTCTTCGGCGATCTGACCGGGGACCTTGAACTCCTGCATGGCGTTGGCGCCGGGATAATCTTCTCTGGCGGTGCCGAACTCCATCTCGCAGATGTTGATAAGGCTGAATTTGATGCCGTTCTTCTCAAAGCGCAAAGGTTTTGCGGCATCGGCGGCGTCGGTACCGGCACCCACGGTCATGAGACCGGTTTCCTTGAGGATCTTCATGGTTGAGAGGACCCCCGCAGCGGCGTGGTCGCCGGTGTGGTTGTTCGCCATGAGGGCGATATCAAATTTTCCTTCGGTCAGGAATGATTCGCAACCGGGCTTGACGATGAGGTTGGGACCGCATTTGGTGATGGGATCGGGGGTGTCGGAAATGACCGTTTCCCACTGAACGATACGCAAATCCGCATCTTCGAGAGCAGGCTTGATCCCTGCCAGGAGTTTGGCGGCGTTGCCTTCAAGAAGATAACTTTCAGCGCTCTTGTGGGGACAAACATCACCGGCAATAGCGATCTTCACCTGAGCGCCCGCGGCGGGGCGGATCTGGAATTTTCCATTTTTTTCTGCGAACATGACAAATGTTCCTTTCCTGAATTTTTTTTATCTGCGTGCCCGGTCGATCTGACCTGCGGCAATACTCAATTTTTTCCATGCCGGATGTTTGCCGTGACGGGATTCACGGCGCAGAACGCTTACCACATCTGTGCAGTTGCGGACCCGGCGGGCATCCACGACACGCACCTGTCCGTCGGCAAGAAGGACTTTGATCTGGCGGACGCCGGGACCGGGCTTGGCAAAGAGAATGGGGAAATTTCCGCCCTTGGGGAGTGTGCGCAAGACACCAACGGTGCCGCCAACATACGCCCAGGCACAGTTTCTTTCGGTAAGTTTTCCGAAATCATTGATTTTCAGCAGGGCAGGGGAAACTCTGCCGGGACCGCAGATCTTGCGGAGTCCGGCAACACCGGCGGGACCGGGGAGGTAGCCTTTGTTCTGTTTGATCACACTGCCCATCTGTCCCCAGATCCTGCTGAATTCATCTGCAGGGGCAGGGGCGGGTTTCCGGGGCTGGGGACGGCGGGGTTCGTCATAGCGGTGTTTCTGGTCGGCAACTTTCCGAGCCTGTTTCAGAGCGCGTCCGTAGGGATTGGCGCAAAGGAGCCCACAGCAAAACACGGCAAAAACAACTGCAAAAACTTTTCTCATCTTTGAAATTACCTTTTTTTGTTTTTATTATTGTTCCTTCAGCTCAAGCACCGCCGTAACGGGATTGTGGTCTGAAGCTTCACGGTCAGGGAAAACTTTGAAGGATTTGACTTCAAAACTTTCTTTCGGATATGCACAGATAAAGTCGATCTGCTCTTCTCCCTGGCTCATGGAACAGACGCAGGTGGGGGTGTCGGGATCAAGATCATTGGCAACAAGCCAGTGCTTGCGGATATACGCCAACGTGTCTGTTCCATTGAAGGTGTTGAAGTCCCCCGTCCAGATGCAGGGATAAAATTTGTTGTCGATAATGGTGTCGGTAATGAGCTTGGCACTTATGGTGCGGAAAAATTCGCTCTTTTCAAACTCTCCCTGAAAGGAAAAGTGGCAGACAGCAAAGTAAAAAGGCGTGGGCGCATTGACCTTGACGATCAAGGCGGAACGGGGTTCGGCGCCCTCCGGCGTGGGGAGCAGAAGGCGCGCCTTCACCTCCATGGTGTAGACTGAAAAAGCGCCGACGCCGTATTCCCCCCCCTTTTCGGTGGTCACAAGGGAGCGGGAAAAAAGGTAGTTCATCCGGGTGTGGCGGGCGATCTCAAGAGGAGCGTCCACATCAGGGACCCGGCGGGTGTAAACACCCAGCTCCTGAAGACCTGCCACATGGGGATCCATTTGGCTGATGACCCCCGCAAGGCGGGCACAATCACTTTTTCCATCCATACCGATGGTGGAGTGGACATTATAGGAAACGACTTTTATTTCGCTCATGGCAAACCTTTACATTTGTGCGTGATGATAACAACCATATATTGTAGCACTGCAAAAGATTTTTTTCAAGACGGAATCGTGTATTTCTCCAATGAAATGAAGGTTTTTTTCAAAAAAATCCTTAAATCCGTTGAAAGAGACGATGAATCACAGTATATTAGAGAAGGCATACTTGAAAGGAATCTTTGAAAAGGTATGGAAACTGTTATTGAAATCCCCTCTGTCAAAAAGATCATCAGCTCTCTGGCGCCTCAGGGGGAAACATGGGACGAAAATGAATTCACTCCCAGTTCTCATGCCGACAGGCGGGAAATACTTATCGCTCTGCAGGGGGAGTGCCGTTACATGATGAACGGCTCTGTCTATGACTTTGTGCCGGGGACCGTGGGATTGATCTCCCCCGGATCTGTGCACTCCATGGGGTATACCCCACAGGATCATGATCTGCTCCATTTGTGGATCCATTGCATGAAAGGCTCTGCCATGTACGGCATGGTGCTGCGGGTCACGGAAAATGGAAAATACGGCAGTGTCCCTTTCAAAAACAATCCCGTCACATTTCCCCTGCACCTTGAAGAACTGCTTCTCAGACGCTGGAAGCAGCTGGAAAAGTCCGGCGATGAAAGTTTGTGTGATCTGCTTATGCTTCTTCCCTGTCAACTGCTCCTCAACGAATTTGAACTCCAATCGCAGGGGCTGCTGCCCGCCCTGACGAAGTCTTCACTTTCTGTTTTTCTGCAGTCCTATATCCGCAGCCGCATAGGCAACGGATGTTCCATCACTCATCTGGCGGCGCTGGCGGGATGCAGCCCTTCTCATGTTTCTCATGTATTCCTCAAGGAAACAGGGGAAAGTGTGGGTGCCTTCATCAATGCCGTCCGCATTGCCCATGTCCGTGAAGCTCTCAAAAGAGGTGTGCGCCAGAAGGTCATCGCCGAAGAACTGGGATTTTCTTCCGCCGGAGCCTTCTGGAACTGGATGCAGGGGATCCCGCAGCTGAAAGAGCGGTGAACTTTTTTTAACAGATTGCAGGATCCATGTATTTTTTGCTTGAATCAGATATTGTAAAAATTCCTTTTATGGGATAGATTATATCCAACGCAACTTAAACAGGAGTTTTTATTATGAGTAAACTTGCGATCGACGGCGGAACGCCGGTATTTGCCGCAAAGGCAAATGTTCCCGCCTGGCCCCCTGCGGATGAAGAGACGGCAGAACAGCTTAAAGAGATCTATCTGAGCCACGCCTGGTCCTTTTACGGCAAACACGAAGTGGCTTTCAATGAGGAGTTCGCCGCTTACACAGGCGCCGCCTCATGCGCCATGATGGCAAACGGCACCGTCACCCTTGAGGTCGCCATGCAGGCACTGGGTATCGGTCCCGGTGACGAAGTCATCGTTCCTGCTTACACCTGGCTTGCCACGGGGACTGCCGTTGTGGTGGTGGGGGCGACCCCCGTTGTGGTGGACATCGAACCTGACACATACTGTATCGATCCTGTTGAGGTGGAAAAAGCCATCACGCCCAAGACCCGTGCCATTATCCCTGTGCACCTTTACGGCTCCATGGCGGATATGGATAAAATCATGGAGATCGCAAGAAAACACAACCTTTCCGTCATCGAAGACTGCGCCCACGCCCACGGCAGTGAATGGGCTGGCAAACATGCCGGAACCCTCGGTGATGTGGGGTCTTTCAGCTTCCAGCAGAGCAAGACCATTGCCTCAGGAGAAGGGGGCGCCTGTATCACCAACGCCCCCGCTCTGGGGGAAGCCATGGGCAGGATCTCGCATATCGGGTACCAGTACGGCGCCGTTCAGGGACAGGCAACTGAGCCCCCGCCCATGGGCATGATCAGCCACAACTACCGTATTACGGAGTTTCAGGCTGCCATACTGCGCTCCCAGCTCCGCACCCTCAGAGCGGATACGGAATTCCGAGCCCGCAACGCCGAAACTTTGCGGAAAAAGCTCAACGCCATTCCCGGCATCAGAGTCCAATCCCCCGGGCGCCGTGTCTCTTTGCAGGGATACTATCAGTACGCCATGACTCTTGATCCGGCTTTCTTGAAAGAGGGCATCACCCGTGAACAATTCTGTGCCGCACTCCGTGCCGAAGGTGTGGGATGCGGACCCGGCGGGTGGGGCGATCTCATGTTCCGCCAGAGATTGTGGAGCGTTCCCGAAGATCTTTACCGTGTGGTTTCATACAAAACAGCCGAAAAGATCGTCAAAGAACAGCTCATCACACTTTCTCTTGTCTGGCTCATGCTCAGTGAAGAAGAGACCAACAAGGTCGCAGACGCTTTTGAAAAGGTCATGGCTGAATACGGCAGATAAATCAAGGAGTCATTTTTATGGAAGATATTTTCTTTTTTGACAGCAACTGCGCCATAGGTATGCCTATGAATGGCGGCATGTATGCCGCCGATGCTCCGGCGCTTCTTGCTGAGATGGATTACTCCGGCGTTGAAAAGGCACTGGTGCGTTATATCAATACCGATATCGCCATCCCCTACAGCAACGCTTTTCTGGCGGATCTGCTCAAAGGGGATACCCAAAACCGTTTGACCGGCGTGTGGACCATTCTCCCCTCCCAGTGTCACGAACTCCCGGAACCCGATGCTTTTTTCGGTGCTTTCAAGGAAAACCGCATCGGCGCAATCACCCTTTATCCCGTGGAGCACCGTTATGTTCCCTGCCGTCTGACGCTGGGAAAGATCCTCGATGCCGCCGCCGAAAGAAAGATCCCGGTGCTGCTCAACGGATTTTCCGCACGGTGGAAAGAGCTTTATGATTTTATGAAGGAGTTCCCCAAACTGACCTGCATCTACCTTGAAATGTACGGCAAATGGGGCAGTGACAGAAACATCCGTCCTCTTCTTGAGAACTACGAAGGATTCCACTTTGAGACCGCAGGCTACTGGATCCCTGAAGGCATCGCCGATCTGGCAGAGGAGTTCGGCGCTGAAAGGATCCTTTACGGCAGCCACTATCCCCAGTACAATCAGGGCAACGGTATGCTGCAGCTGAAATACTCCGGACTTTCTGCCGACAAAGTCGCCCTCATTGCAGGGAAAAATCTTGAAAATCTGCTGAAAGGAGCCCAATTATGAGCGTCTGGAACGAAAAAAACTCCATTGCAGAACACTGCTGGAAATACGGCAACCCCGGCTTCCCCGTTTTTGATATGCACGGACACATGGGACCTCACTACGCCATCTACTTCAAACGGAGCGAAGCTGCTGACATGGTCGCCCATCTGAAAAGAGCCGGTGTTGCCAGACTCGCCTTTACCCACCATTACGCTTTGTGGGAGCCCGCTTATCGCAACGCCAATGTGTTTGAGATCTGCAAAAAATTCCCCGACACTTTGCGTTTCTATGTGGGGATCAATCCCCATTATCCTGAGATCATCAAAGAGGATCTGGCACAATTCGACAAGTGGCGCCCCTATGTTCTGGGTATCAAGATGCTGGCAGGATATCACAAGGTCAATGTGACCGACAAAGCATACGAATACGCTCTGGATTTTGCTCAGGAGCGGGGATTGCCTGTCCTTAACCACACCTGGGGCGGCAGAGGACATTACAATGACGGACCTTCCATGCTCAAGCTGGTGGAAAAATACTCCAATATCACCTTTTTCCACGGACACAGCATTTTCGGCGATTACGAGTACGCCGAAAAGGTGGTCAAAGCTTCAGATAAAAGCTATCTTGAGTTGACCGCTGTGCCGGGAGAAAACGGCATGATCGAAAAGCTCTGCGCTCTCGTTGGTTCAGAAAAACTGATTTTCGGAACTGATTTGCCCTGGTTTGATGAATTTCAAGCCATCGGCGGCGTGGTCGCCGCTAAAATCAGCGACACCGACAAGCGCAATATCCTCCACGATAATGTGGAGCGCATTTTCGGCAAAGAGTGGTAAAAAAGAGTTCTGATTTGTTGAGAGACTCAGAAGAGGTAATTTCAAAAGTCATTCAAAAAATGGCTTTCGATGCCATTCGCAAAGAGCTGTAAAGGGTAGTTTGCACTTGCTGCCTGGCTTGTCCCGCCGTAGCTTTATGCGGAGGGGGAAAGGTAACAGGCGCTTGTCCCGCCGTAGCTTTATGCGAAGGCGGAAAAACGCTCCCTTTAACAGATCGAAGAAGAGGGCGCTTTGACAATTTTGAGGAGTTTTGAAATTGCCTCAGAAGATATAATAGTTGATCCTTGTCCAGAGAGCAACACCGTTGCTGGCATTGGGTTGTCCTGTAAGATAGGCGAAATCACCGCTGCGCATGGATTTTACATGGCCGTCAACCATGAGCACATTGGCAGAGCCGCTGTGCACAAGGGGGACACCGGCTTTATTCGAGGCAGTGGATTTCGCCATCGGCAGGATCCCGTCAAGACCATCCATCTTGATTGCATAATACATGCCGTCAAAGATCTTTCCTCCTGTAGTTCCCACATAGCTGTCTGAGATCCAGCCGTATTTGGAGGGAGAGGGGACCCCTTTGACAATGTAGAACCGGGTATAATTGTTGGTTGAGTCCAGCACTCCGATAAATTTGTAAGAGGGGCTTTTTGTTCTGTCAGAAGGATACACCATCATGCCGTAACTCTGGTTGCAAAAGGCAGATGTCGGATTAGTGGTATAGGCTTTGCCATTGAGGAGAGGATTCAAGCGCGGACAGAGAAATTTCTTGTGTGCCGCGATGATCGCCTCGTTGTTGTTGGCAAAGCCGACCCCCGCATAGCCATGCCGCCACAGTCGTGCCGCATAGCTTACAAAGCTGTCCTGAGTGTTGTAATAGGGCGGCGGCGAGGAGCCCTTATTGTCATCGGTATAGCTTATAAGCATCATGCCGATCTGTTTCTGACGGTTGAGACAATCTGTGGCAAATCCCGCTTCCCGGGCACGCTGCAAGGCAGGCAGCAGCATGGCGGCAAGGATCGCAATTATTGCGATAACGACCAGCAGTTCGATCAGGGTGAACGCTGATCGGGTGAAGCACGGCGATGCCGTATGAAGCATTTGCCTGCGGCAAATATGAAGCGCTTGCTTTGCAGGTATTATAAGACATTTTTTATTGTTTTTCATTTTCTTTTTTCCCTTGGATTATTTTTTCTCAGCGGCAAAAATACGGCTCTCATGCAAACGCATGTTTATTTTGAAGGAGCGGACTCCGGAAAAGAGTTTCTTCCCTGTTACCGGGTCAAAAATATCATATCTGCCCGGCAGTTTGACCGTTTTGACACCGGGCGATGAAGCGTGAAGCATAATATGGGTCGAATTGATATTGAAAATATCCTGAGTGTCGATGTAGGTGTGGATCCCGCAGATCTTTGCCATATTTCTGACCATCTGCACCGTAGGCGGCTGCAGAGAATAAAAGATCTTCTGTCCCTTTGCGGTAAGCTCCACGATCGCCGGATTTCCGGCGGCAGTTCCGTGGACGGTCTGATCCGGGGAAACGGGAACAGGTATGGGACCGTAGTGCATTTCCGGAAGATCTCCGCAGTTGGCAAGAAGTTTGCTGCCGGGGAGAGCTTTGACCTTGAGCTTTTCTGTGCCCATGCGGACTTTGAACTTGATGCCGGTGGTCTTTTCCATACCTTCAGGAGCGAAACGACCCTTTTCAATGAGTCCGGGGGCGAAGAACCATGCTGCCGCTGCCTTATTTTTTGCAAGTTTGGCAGCGATGGCTTTGCGCATGGCAGATGGAACTTCAACCGCCGTAAGGAAAATGTACAGTTTGTAATCCTTCATACGGGGATCAGCCATGTCATCCATCAGATAGAAATCCACCGGCGCACCGATACGGGGGGAGGCGTAGTGGAAATTGTGCATCAAAGCGTTGAAAAAACGCCTGTTTTTTCCATTGGGCCAGGCGAAATAATTGGCAGAATGTTCATCGTGGATGACCGCAATTTCAGCAACGCTGCGGCGGGTCTTGCCGACGGTGTTTGCGGCTATTTTGTTCATTTGGGAGACAGCATCCATAATGGTTTTGTGGTGATAGATGGTGTGTCCGGTGAGCAGCATTTCGTAGATCCCGGAGTTCCGGGTGACAGCATTTCCGAAATTCCGCTGTATCACATCGGCGGTATCCTGCATGGTGTTGTGCCGGTTGGCATTTTCGTAGGGGGCGGTGTTCAGGGTATAAGGGGTGCGCAGATCTGCTTCGTGCCACAGCAGCTTGCCGTGGAGCATGGCGCTGCCGTTGAAGGGATTGACGCAGAGCCCGCTTTCGCCGGGCTGTCGGAGAGAACCGTAAACGATCGCCAGCTGGGTAAAGTCACACTCCGGCAGCCGCAGAAGTCTTCCGAAGGCATTCATACCGGTCAGGTGGTGCTTGGGCTGGTTGCCGAAAGCATATCCGCTGTATGTACCGGCGATTTTGCGGTACCGGGTCTGTTTCTTGACCAGTTTGAAAAGATCCCGCTGAAGTTCAAATACCCGGTCATCGAAGAAGCGGCGCAGATCCAGGACTTTGGCGGCTTTTTGCGGATCCCGCAGCAGCAGCGTTTCGGAGTGCTGCCGTTCAGCGGGCAGAGGTACTGCCGCTGTCTGCAACGTGACTTTGGGATCGCCGCATGCTGTCTGCAGGGCTTTGTCGGTTTTGTACCGCTTTTTCAGCCACTCCCGGAAGAGCTTTACTGTGGCGCTTGAATATCCGGGGATACCGGAAGAAAAGGTTCCGGGCCAGTACCATTCGGCTGAAGCGCCTCCTCCCAGAGTGTATCCGTAAATACGGTCGGCGTAGGGACCCGATTCCAGATGGTCGATCAGATCCTTCCAGAAGCGCTCCTTGCACCTCTTCCAGATATTTGAATTGAGCAAGGGTCCGGAAAGAGGTACATAAAGTTTGCCGTCAGGAAGCATGGAACGCTCCATTTCAGCAGGGTACTTTGTGCGGAACCAGGGGGCAGATATCCCCAGATGGAACATGATCTGCAGCATGGCGTTGGGGTTGGCTTTCAAAACATTGCCGATAATGGTGTCGGCAACTGTGAAATCATATTTGCCTTCCCCGAACCATGTCCATCCGCAATAGGGGTGACCGTCACCCCCCACCCCAATACGAACCAGATCCACACCGGCTCCGGCGAAATCGGCGGCGGCGCCTCCGGCTTGTTCAGGTTCATAGCGGTCATGGTTGATGTGCTTGAGGAAATATCCCATATAGGGGAAGTGCTCTTTGCCGTTGATATAGAGTACGGGCGCCGTGTCGGGTCCTTTGCTGCGGACAGCTGCACTTTTCAGAGGAGCCGCCGCCGGACGGGCAGGAAGGGGGTAAATGGGCTTTTTCAAATCAGGATCGTATCCTTCTGGCGCATAATGAAAACAAAGCTCCAGAGCGTGGCGTATGGTTTTGCCTTTGGGAATGAGAGAGCCTTCCGGATAGCGTTTCCGCTCCGAGGCGTAAAGTTTTGCCACAGCAGAAGCCTCAAGGGGAGCGTCAAAAAAGCGCAGATCATTCAGGAGCATATCGGCATTGGCGTAGTTCATGACTTTGTTGAGTTCCTTTTCGGCACCCACATAAAGGGGCAAGCTGCCTTTGAGCATGGCTCCGGGGCGGGAGTCAAAAAGTTTGCCGTCCTTGTAAAATTTATAGCTCCCGGAGCTGTAAACTGCCACGGCATGTTCCCAGACGCCGGATCTTCTGATCCGGTTGCCCTTTTTGATCCCGGAGATCTGATATTGATTTTTTCTGGTGAAAAATTCTCCTCCGGCATTGAAAACGAAGGGCTGGTCGCCGCCGTACATGCCGGCGCTCAATATGGGACAGATATCTATATCCCGTTTGCGGAGCACCCAGGCGGAAACGGCAAAGCCCTTCCGGAAATCGGGCAGAGCTCCTGAAATTTCGATCTCAGCAGTCGCCGCAAGGCGCAGCGCCCGGCTCTGAGTCAGCAGGGGAACTCTTTTGGAGCGAAGCTCAAAGGCTCCGGAACGGATCTTCCATTTTCCTCCGGCGTCCTTGAAATCAAAGTGGAAGAGCTCTTTTCCCTGGAGGGGGAAAATCAGCACCGCTGCGGTCAGTGCTGCGGCAAGAAAGATGGTCTTGAACATAGAATATTCCTTTATGAAAATCAAACACTTTCACCGTGTATAACAGTTACTTCAGGTAGGGTGTATTCCCCGTGCTGGATCCACTCCATCACCGCTTTAGCGGTCTCTTTCAGCTGATAATTGATCTCTGTCAAACGGGGCGAAAGAAACTTTCCGGCACCTGCCCAGCCGAAATTGATGACCGCAAGATCCTCCGGAATGGAAATGGCGTTGGCGGCACAATATTTGTAGATCGCCGAGGCGATGCGGTCGGAGTGACAGGCGACGGCATCAAAACGGTTCCGGCTGAAAAGACCACTTAAACTTTCTTCCAAATCCCGGTCAGAAAGAGAAGCCGGGATCACGGCTGTTTTTTCCGGAGTGATGCCGCACGCATTCCAGACCCGGCAAAAGAGGATACTGTCCTTTTCACGGTTGACAGCCATGAGGATATGTTTTTTCTTCTTCTTTTTGAGTTCCTCTCCGGCTAACCGCAATCCTGTTTCCATATCCAGCAGGAATGTTTTGAATCCGGTCACGGCGCTTTCATCTCTTGAGGAAACGGGGTGGCAAACGGGGATATTCAGTGCCGCCAGAAGTTCCAATTCGGGCTCTCCGCCCACATATCCGCTGCAAAATAAAACTGCCCCTTCGTAGTGCTCTTTTTTCAAGGCAGCAAGAATTTTCCGGCGGTTGGCAGAACGCAGATACTCCACAGGGATCATGTCGATTTCCAGAAAACTGCTGCGGGCAAGGGCGTAAAGTTCGGATTGAACGATAGTCCGGGAAACATTGTCCTCATTTTCCTGTCGCACGATAAGCAGTTTGCTCATGCCTCTGACGATGGTTCCGGAACGGGGTTTGCGCCAAATCAATCCTTTGCGTTCCAGTTCATCGCAGGCGTAACGGATCACTTGGGAACTCACATTGAAATCCGCCGCCAGCAGCCGTGTCGAACGCAGCACGCTGCCCCGGGGCAGGAGTCCGGAACGGATCTGCTCCTCGATACAATGGATCACATGGGCTGTTTTGCTTTGTGCGCTATCTAATTGCATAAGTGTATATTCCAACTATCTGATATCATCTGCGATTAATATAGCACCAGCCAAAGCGTTTGTCAATAGAGACAACTTAAAAACTTTTGAAAATTGCCGATGTGCTTACAGGATCCATCCGGCAAATATCGTGTAAAATCCCTCTCAGCGGTTCTCTCCCGGGGGGATTTTACCGGAAACGCCCCCAGAGCATACCAAGATATTTGGCGCTCAGAGGGAGAAAAAAGCGGAGCATGTCACCCCCCCGGAGCTGTTTTGAAGCGTACTTGCCCACGCTTCCGAAGTTCCGGCGCAGTTCCGGGTGTCGGGCGTGCATCCTGCCGATGGCGGCGCCCCGGCGGAAAAGGTCACCAAGGGTATGGGCGTGTCCGTGGAAACATCTGCTTTCAGCGCAGTAGACGATTTTTTCCCCTCTGAGGATCAGCGCCGCCGCAAGAAGCATATCTTCACCGAATTCCGTCTCAGGGAAGCCCCCTGCGGCGCTGATCTTCTGCAGATCCCATGCCGCCAGCGAATCGGAACAGAAGGCGGTAAAAAGTCCCAGTTCCGGAATATCCTCTTTGCTCTTCACCCGGGAAAACTCCGGGTAGTTGCGCTTTCTGAAAAAGTTTTCCATTCCCTTTTCTTCCGGAGGGATCTGCCGGGCGTAAGCGGCGGCAGCGCCGTGTGTGCGCAAACTGTCAAGCAATATTTCAAGAGTGTTCTCTTCTGCAAGTACCACATCCTGAGTCCCCATAATGACACATTCAAAGCCCTGAGACAACAGCATGGCAGCGATCTTTTGCCGGGTCCCGCCGTGGTTGAAGGAAGAGCGTTTTTCTGTGACCACTTCCCAGGAGTATTTTTTTGCCTTTTCCACAGTATCGTCCTCTGATTCACTGTCAACGACGATCCGTCTGTCAGGTGTGTAACTCTGGAATGCGTGACTGCGGAGCACCTCTTCAAATTTTTCCCCTGCATTGCAGGTCAGGAGCACCATTGCGGTTTTCACTTGTCTTCACCGTCAGGAGCACTCCCCGAGCCGAAGGGCTCTTCCGCCTGACAGATGGGGGCTTTTGACCAGTCGATGAGCTTTTTTTTGCCCTTTTCATCAACGGCGACAAAGGTGCATTCTGCCTGAAAACGGATCTCACATCCCACCACCACCAGCACTTTGAAAGAGAAGCTGGTCTTGCCCTTCCGGGGCTCTACGCAGTTGAAAACAAGGAGTTCGCCTGCATGGATGGGTTTGTTGAAAAAGGCTTCTGAAATGCGCCTTGTGACGATCCTTTTTTCTCCTGTTGCCCAGATAGCGTAGACTGAAGCCGCTTCATCCAGCCAGTACATGAGCTGTCCGCCGAAAAGGTTGCCGCTGACTCCCAGATCAAGGGTTTTGCAGATGTGGGTGGTGATCTTCATGAGAGTTCATCCTGCTTTTGAGAAAGCTCCGGAGCTTTGTAGGACTTGTAGTTTTTAAGCATGTCGATGAGGAAATGCACTCCCAGAAGCCACGCCCCTGCGGGACCGATCCAGAAGATATAGTTCCAGACATGGATTTCGTTGCCCTTCCGGTCCAGAAGCGCAATGGGGGAAATGAGGATCTCAGATAAACTTATATCATTATTTGCCGCAGCAATGAGAGGAAGTATGCCCAAAAGCACGGCAACGATCAAGGTCCATGCCCAGCCGGGAATGGAGGGCGTACAGCGACTCAGGAGTATGCCGATCCCGGTATAAAAGAGAATGTAGCCTGAGATCCCGAATGCCAATATGGTGTAATACTCCTTATGGAAACACCCGGCGATCAGCAGTTCTGCTCCCAGTATCAAAAGCATCAGCAAGCTCAGAAGCATCCCCCCTGTGCGGTTGCTGGAAAAAAGATAGTGCAGAAATCTTCCCACCTGATTTTCCGGAACCTTTGCCAGCACTCTGCCGCCGGGAATATCCCGGTCACATGCCGCCAGAAGGGCGAAAAAGAAGATGATCCCCAGAGGGAAGAGCATAAAAACGATTTGTATTTCTTTTTTGAATCCTGCCGAAAAGGGGAGCACTGCCAGCACCGGGATCATCATTGCTGTGAGCATGGCACGCAAGGGCAGCATACGGTTGGCATAAGGGGGCGTGATCAGGGCAATGGCCGATGCCAGAAGCAGCACAAAAAGAGTAAGTCCGCCTCCTTGGACCATCCAGAAGATGTGCCATGCCGTTGCGTTTCTCCCGATGCCGTCCAGAAAGGGCGCGATAGAAAAAATCGCCATGGGCACGATGACCTGGAATCCGAAATAAACGAAGACGCCGTAGAGCCATTTTTTGCCGAAGGCGCCGCAGAGCAAAGCCCCCTGTATCAGTATCAGAGCAGGAACAATTCCTGAGCCGAAGATCAGGAGTATATCCTGAAAACTCACATTGCGGAAAAAGTAGGCGACCGTCATAAAGGGCAGACACAATGCGGCGATAAGAGCCCAGATCACCAGTGAACTTGCCAGTTTCCCTGCGATGATCTGCCAGGGCGTCAGCAATGTGATATTGGTGAAATCCAGCTCCTTTGAACTGCGCTCCTGAGTGAAACGCTGCATAGCGCCCCAGATGGAGGTACTCAAAACGCAGACATACATGAGGATCGTTTCAATAACAATAAAAATCTTGCCTGCTTCTGAACCGTCTTTCCACTCTGAAAAGCTCAAACTGAAGATCAGAAGCACCACCAGCTGTACGCCCAGCAATCCCGCCACGATGGAAAGAAAAAGTTTATTGTGGAAGAACTGCCGTATTTCCTTGACCAGAACAGGATTGAGAAAATCATCATAGTATTTCAATTTTCCGTTCATTTTTTATTGTACCTTTCCCTCAGTGACCCGCATGAAAAGCTCTTCAAGGCTCATCTGTTCCCGGCTGAATCCCTTGATGGGGAGTCCGGCGTTGAAAAGCTGTGCCATGAGAGGGGTCAGATTTTTTTCTTCATCTGCCAAAGTGAAATGGAGTTTCCCGTCGGCATATTCGCACACATCCGACACGGCGGGATGTTCAAGGAGCTTGAGTTTCAGCGCCTCCAGTTGTGAAGGACATTCAATGATGATGACCTCTCCTTTTTTCTCCTCCCGGGCTGCTTCAGCTTCAACGGTTTTGGTCATCTCCTGAATTGAGCCTGCTGAAAGGACTTTTCCCTTTTCGATAATGACAGCGCCGTTGCAGATATCCTGCAGCTCAGAGAGGATGTGGCTGCTCAGCAGGATCGCCTTTTTCTGACCGGCAAGGATCTTGAGCAGATTCCGCAGCTCCAGCCGGGCTCTGGGGTCGAGACCTGCGGCGGGTTCGTCCATAATAAGCACCTGAGGATCGTGGATCAGCGCCCGTGCCAGACTGACCCGCTGTTTCATACCTTTGGAAAGAGAACACAGGAATTTTTCCCGCATCTCTCCCAGTTCCGTGAACTCCTCCACCTCTGCCAGACGGCGTTTCCGCAAAGCCCCTTTGAGACCGAATCCCCGGGCGCAGAAATCCAGATATTCCCAGACGGCAACATCTTTGTAGTCCGGCAGGGAGTCGGGCATATAGCCCACGATGCGCCGTGCTTCTTCAGGGTAGAGCACCGCTGAAATACCGTCGTAAAAGACATCCCCTTCTGAGGGAAGATCCAAAGTCGTCATGACCCGGATCGTAGTGGTCTTTCCGGCGCCGTTGGGTCCGATGAATCCGAAAATATCTCCTGAGCCGAAGGAAAAACTCACATTGTCCACGGCGGTGACAAATCCGAAACGGCGGGTCATATTTTGAACTTTTATTTCCATTTTATCACCTCCACCGTCCCAGAAGGGTTTGGGTGTGTTTATATTTGCTGGGGAGGAGCCCCGGCTTGATGAAAAGGGGCTCCGAAAGCACTGCACGGTAGCAGTTGATGCCGATACTTTCTTCAATGGCTGGGAGTTTTGCAACAGGGAGCAGCTGCGCCCGGGCGCCGGGGAGAAGGGGGGCACTCAGCTTGAAATACTGCCCTTTGCTGTTCCGCAGATAAAGGGAGTCCACTTTGACTCCCAGTCCGTTGACGATCTCAACAGAGCCTTCTTTTTCTGTGACGGCGATTTTTTCACTGCGCAGCTCAGAGCGGCTGACGGCGTAGCCGAATCCCATACGGGCGCGCACAAGGGCTCCTGAATAAATGTAATCGTTCCCCTCTACCGTGCCGTTGACTTTGCCGGGAGCGTAAAAGAAGAGCCGGTCGTCGGCAGTGAATTTGAAATCTCCCACAGACAGGGGGGAATAGATGCCGAATCCCCCTCTTGAAGCGGCAAGACCTGAGGTCTGGTCAAGGAGCGTTTTCACACTGCCTGTCCCCTGGGAATATATGCCTTCATTGAAAAAGACCGTCGCAACGACCGCTCCCGAAAAAAGAAGGGAAAGAGCCGGGATCGTCACCAGTGACCATATCTCTGCACGGCGTTTTTTCAGCACCATATAATTGACAGGCCCGATGATGATGACAAAAAAGATCATGGTAAATGTCAATCCCGTCATGGGAATGGGGGGAGCGGCAATAGTGCTGTTTTTTGCCAAATTTTCCAGATCATTTCCCGTTCGCAGATAAGGGGCCAGATTTTCCCTCCACCTGATTGTTTTGTATGCGTGGGAATATCTGCCGTTTTTGGCAGCCTCATGTTTGCGTTTGACAAAGTTTTTCCATGCCGGGTTGGAGTCAACTGCCTGAGAGCGCATGACGGTCCAGGTGCCGAAACCGATCTTTTCGGTAAAAGCTCTGCCCCGGATCTCTTTGCCTGCGTATGAGGGCCATTCATTTTTCCCCATGACCAGCACCAGAACTCGTGTTCCCTGTGCCGCGGCAAGGCGCAGCGCCTGAAGCACATCGGCACTCAGCGTGTCGGTGGAGTCCAGCACGATACTGTTGAGTCCGGCATAGACACGGGGATCCCCGGGCCACTCTTTTACAGGGAGAGGGCTTTTTTGAAAATAGGTGAAAAGATACTCTTTGATATCCGGTTTGAAAGCAGGTGAGAGCACATCACGATGAGCTCTCCACGGGTGATGGGCATTGTTGAATTTGAGGGAAGAACCATTGAGTGACCGGGTTTCGATTTGAAAGTGAGTACTGTTTGCGTTCACGGCAGGCGTCAGAATGGAAATTTTACGCTTTGCAAGGGGGGGGAGCTGTACGACCTGAAGGATCTTGATATCGGCCCGGTATCTTGGACTGAGCATAATTTCGATTTCCTGAGATACCGCCGTATGGTTGGTACAGTTGAATGTGAAAAGGTTTGTTTCAGTGGTTCTTGCGGAGCTGAAGAGGGGCAACTCTGTGACAGTCACTTCTGCACGGGGGGCTCCCGGAGTGACCACCGCCGCCCCTTTTGCGGCAAGCTCCGTCCCGCAAAGCAGCAAGGAAAGGAGAGCCGGAAGGAAAAATACTTTTTTCATTATTGTTTTACTCCTTTTCAAAGGTAAGCCCCTCAGGGAGTCCTGAGTCGGCACAGGGAACATGTTTCACGATCTCCTCAACGAGAAACGCGGCACTTTTCTTTTCCAGTTTGGCATTGTAGTTGAGGACAAGTCTGTGGTTGAGCACGGCAGGTGCCACACGCTTCACATCTTCAAAGCTCACCGCCCCTCTGCCCTTGAGCAGCGCCGCCGCTCTGGCGGACTCCGCCATGGCAATGGCGGCACGGGGGGAGGGTCCGTAGGAGACAAAACGGGTCACTGCTTTGACCTCTTCCGGATTGCCCGGATGTGCCGCCCCCACCAGACGGGCGATGTAGGAGGCAACAGGACGGCTCAGGTGGATCTTTTCCATAAGTTCAAAGCACTCTGTCAGATCCTCTTTGCTCAAGGAGAATTCCGCCTTTTGCGCCACCCCCCGGCGCCGGGTGGCGATGATTTCAGTAAGAGTGTCCACATCCACACTTGTCACATTGAGTTTGAACATGAAACGGTCAAGCTGCGCCTCAGGGATGGGGTAGGTCCCTTCCAGTTCAATGGGATTCTGGGAGGCGAGGACGAAAAAGGGATCGGGGAGAGGGTAGGTGGCATTGCCGCAAGTCACCTGACGCTCCTGCATGGCTTCGAGCATGGCGGATTGAGTTTTGGGGGAGGCGCGGTTGATCTCATCTGCCAGAAGGATGTTGGTGAAGATGGGACCTGCTTTGAACTCAAGAGTCCGGGAGCCGTCGGGGGCACTTTGCAGTATGGTTCCCCCTGTAATATCTCCCGGCAGCAGATCGGGGGTGAACTGGACACGGGAAAACTGGAGACACAAAAGCTCCCCCAATGCCTTTACCAGAGCGGTTTTTCCCACCCCGGGGAGTCCTTCAAGGAGGATGTGTCCCCGGCTCAGTATGCCGATGAGCACCAGTTCATGAAGTTCATGCTGTCCCAGCAGGATCTTATCCAGCTGTTCCACGGCTTTCAAAAGTTTCTGCTGCCCCTTTTGAAGGAGCTCTCCTTGTGCCATTTCCTGTGTCATTTTTCCTTTTTCCCCTTTTCAAAGTATTCTCTGACCGCTCTGCGGTGGGCGGGATGGATGTCGGATTCCTGAAATCCGGCAAAGCCCCCTTTGGTTTGCAGCGTTCCCCCCTTTACGGTATATTTTTCCTCTTTCTGCTCCATGTCAACAGCAAAGCGTCCCAGAACAGATGACTCTTTTTTATTCCCCGGCAGATGGGATTTGACCTTTTTATCCACTCTTTTTGCCCCGTATTCGGGGGTGAAGCCTGAGAACTCCAGCACCGCATCTCCTCTGCCCCGTCCCACGCCGCCGGCGCCGGGCGTGCCGGAACCGCCGATTCCCTGACCGCCGCTATTCTGCATCCCCGGTTCGCCGTTGTTGTCACGGTTGGTCAGAGATTCGATCAAATCGTCGCATCCGGGGACATTTTCTTTGATAAAGTTTTCAAGCTCCTCCTGTGCCGCCTGAAGATCTGCGGCACAGGAGTTGGGGGATTCCGTATATTTGCTCATATCCTCAAGATTTTTCTTGAGCTTTGCGGCATCTTTTCCAAGAGTATCCGCAAGGCGTTTCAGCTCTTCGGCAGTTAAATTTGCCCCCTCAAATCCCCCTTTCTGCAAAGCCGCGGCAAGGTGGGGATTTTTTTTCGCCATCTCTTTGAGCACCTTTGAAAAACTTTGAGCGTGCTCTTTGGCTTTCCCTTTGGACTCCAAGGCAGAAAGAGCGTTTTGCAAAGCTGCCATCTGCCGGAACATTTGGGCACTGCGTTCATGCTCCCGTGCCAGCTCGTTGCGAAGTCTTTTGTTGAGTTCGTGGAGCAATTCATAACTGCGCCCCGGAGCGGCAGGATCAGCTTTCTGCAATGTTTCTTCCAGCTCCTTCTGCAAAGGCAGAGCCCTTTTTTCTCCTTCAGGACCGCTGCGGCGCAGAGTGTTGAGAGCGTCGGAGATTTTTTCTGCTTCATCCTTCAAGTCAAGGGTTTTGGGGGCGGACTGCTGGCGGGGAGGTGACAAAGGCACATACAAAGCCCCCGCTGCGAAAAGAATGCTTGCAAGGAGAGCCCCCAAAAGCAAAGGCATTTTTTCAAACCGGAGTTTGGGCAGCTCCGGCAGGGGGGGGAACCGTTCCGGAAATGTACCGCATTCAGCAGCTGAAAGCACCACGCCCCCACCGGGAACGAGGGAACTCAGAAAAATGGTCAAACGCTCTTCATCGGGGAGTTTGTACCGTGTCCGGAAATAAGCTGTAAGCAGCGCCGCTCCCAAACAGCCAGCAACTCCCGGCACGGAAAAAGAAGAGACAGGGATTTTACAAAAGCGGAGAGCCAGAAAAATCGCTCCTGAGACCAAAAAGGCAACAGTGCTCCACCGGCACATTTCCATGAACAAAATATTCTTGAAAATGCGGCGGCGGTAGAGTGCAACACCTCTTTGCCATGGATTTTTCAGTTTTGCCTTCTCCTTTTGCGGGTATGTTTGAGCAGTTCGTTTTTGAAGATCTCAAATCCTTCATCGGCGTCGTATGTCCCCCGGACCACCCCTGAACAAAAGAGGATCACCTTACCGTTGCGGCTCCCGGCGATACCCAGATCGGCATCCCGTGCTTCGCCGGGACCGTTGACAGGGCACCCCATGACGGCGACCTTTTTCAAATCAACTTCAAGACCATCCTTTTCGATTTCCCTGAGGAGCTGATCCACCTTTTCAGTCAACCCGAAAAGGTCGAACTCCGTTCTGCCGCAGCTGGGGCAGGAGACCAGTTCCGGAGCCGCTTTGCGCACTCCGCACGCCTCAAGGACTCCTTTGGCGGCAATGATCTCCTCTTCCGGATCTGCAGTCAGACTGATACGCACTGTGTCACCGATACCTTCCATGAGCAGCACACTCAAAACAGCGGCGGATTTGATGATCCCCCTTGAAGGCGGTCCTGACTCCGTCAAGCCCAGATGAAGGGGATAGTCGGTCTCAGAAGCGAATTTCCGGTAACTTGCCAGTGTCACAGGGATACTGGAACTCTTGAGGGCGACCTTGATGTTGCGGACGCCATAGGATTCAAGGGCTTCACACTGTCTCAGAGCACTGCGGCAGAGAAGGTCTGCCATTGCCTCTTCAAAGGTGGGGAATTTTTTCAGATTTTCTTCCAGTTCAACGGGGTTCACACTGCCGCCGTTGGCGCCCACCCGGATACAGGTGTTGTACTCTTTTGCAAGCTCTGCAATGGGGCGGAGCTTGTTTTCATCCCGGATCAGTCCCGGATTGAGCCTGACACCTGCGATGCCGGATCTTATTGCCGCCAGAGCCGACTCCCAGTGGAACTGGATATCGGCGATCAAAGGCAGAGGGGAGTTCCTGATGACCTCGGGCAGAGCTTTTTCGGCTCTTTCATCATCAACGGCGGCGCGGATCAAATCGCACCCCAGAGCGCCGCAGCGTTCGATCTGGGCAAGTGTCCCTTTGACATCCCCCAGAGGGATGTTGGTCATGGTCTGGATCGTCACCGGAAAAGCGGAGCCGATGCCGACGGAACCTGCCTTAACGCTTCTGGTCTGCCTTCTTGACATCCTGAGCGCCCTTTGGTGTTTCTGATGGAGCGGCTTTTTGGCCTTCAGCGCTTTCCTGCTTTGCCGGGATGAATCCACGGACCAGCCGTCTGCCGTCGGCAAAGGTCACAAAGACCATCAAGCCGATAAGCAAGGTCACAAAGACCACTGAAAGTCCCTTGATGATGATGGTAGGCAAAGGACGGCGGAAAATGATCTCAATGACACCGAAAACGATGTGTCCCCCATCCAGCACCGGGAAGGGGAGCAGATTGAAGATCGCCAGCGCAAAGGAAACCACCACCATAAAGTAGATGCCGGTCATGAGAGAGGAACGGTAAACCGAGTTGAAAAGGGTGGTGCCGATACCCAGAGGACCTGACATGTGGCTGGGCTTGAGGGAGCTTTGGCGTTCTGTCCACCCTAACTTCTGACCGATTCCCACACAAATGCCTCTCAGGGATTTCCAGCTCATATCAATGGTGGAAACGAAAAGTTCCCATGGGGTCGGGTGGTCGTAGACTGCCACACTGACACCGATGGTACGGGGGACCACCTTGAGAGAGGTGACGGCGGCTTGCATTTTTTTGCCGTTCCGTTCAAAATGGATGACGAAAGGTTTATCCTTGAAAGAGCGGATCTTCCTGATAAATGCGGCGACCTCTTTGATCTGTTCCGGAGCCTTTTCGCCGGGCAATGCTGCGCTGATGAGTTTGTCGCCGTTTGTCAACCCGGCTTTGTGGGCAGGGGAAGAGAATACGGCACTTTCCACCAGGACTCCGGCAGGAGTTTGGGCAAGGTTGGCGCCGATCATGAAACGGGTGAATTTCTCAGGGAGTCCCGGAATGACCGTGGAACGCACCTTGACGGTGAACTCTTTTTCGTCGCGGATCATGGTCAGATCCAACTCCATATCCCCTGCGATATCCAGCAGATGCTGGAACTCTGCAGGACTCTGCAAGGGAATGCCGTTGACAGCTGCGATGATATCACCCCTTTTTATCCCCGCCTTTGAGGCGATGGAGTTCTTCTCAGGGATCACCTGCACTGGGATCCTGACCGTGAAATAGGGCCACGCCAACCCTTCAGATTTCAAAGAGCCGGGGGCGGCAGGGTTGACTTTGGGGATATAGGTGATCTCCATTTTCTTTCCGTCACGGATCACTTCAAGGCGTACCGGGTCAACGGTAAAGAGGATCTCTTTTACAAAGTGCGCCCAGCTCAAATTGAAATTTTTGCCGTTGAGCTTGACGATCTTGTCGCCTTTGCGGAGTCCGGCAGCATATTCAGGTCCCTTTTCATCCACATGGTTGACGGTCATTTCCCGCATCTTGGCTGTATCAGAAGGCATTCCCACAAAGTAGATGAGTGCCCCCACGAGAAAGCCGAAGACGATATTGAAAATGGGACCTGCCGCCGCAGTGATGACCCGGTCAATGGCTTTGGCACGGGGCAGTTCTTTGCCGTCGGCGCTTTTGGGGATCTCATCGGTGGCATCCACCTGAGGGAGCTCCACATAGCCGCCGAAAGGGAGGTAGCCCAGACGGTATTCCACGCCGTTGATCTTCTTGCGCCAGAAGGGCTTGAATCCCAATGAAAAGGCGTCGATATGCAATTTCCGCCACTTACCGGCAAGGAAGTGGCCCAGTTCATGTGAAAAGATGCAAAGACCGATCGCAACAAAAACAAACACAAGCGAACCGATGATACTCAGGATGTTTAACAATGATTCCATAAATTACAAATATTTCCTTATTTTTGCCTCTTTTGTCGAATGTTTCTTCAGAGTATATAACATAACACATCAACCGGTCTTTTTCAAGGGGAAATTTACTTTCCCTGCAAAACGGCAGAGATCCGTGCACTCCCTTTGCGGTTGGGGGCGCCGCCGTGGTTCCCTGTGGGGTAGACTGCCAGATCCTTTTTCTTTGAGGCAGTGTTTTTGTAGACCAGATAGACTCCGGCGGGGGAACAACTCATATCCATGAGCCCGGTGGTAAGATAGATCTCGCACTTGATCCTTTTGGCAAAGAAGATGTTGTCAAAGTAGGCTGTGGCATCCACCACCTTCTGATCGGGTTTGCTGCGGCGGGCATCGTAGAATTTGGGCCAGCCGGGACGGCGGGGGAACTTGGCAAGGGATCCGGCATGGTCGCCGATGGCGGGGACTCCGGCGACACACAGTGTGACCTGAGGATCAAGCGCCGCTGCGGCAATAGCCTGCCCGCCTCCCTGACTGCCCCCTGAGACGACAAGGACTTTACCGTTCCACTCTGCTCTGCTTTTTACATAGTCAAGAGCCCGCATCACCCGCAGGAACATGCCTTTGAAATAGACCGTTTCTCTATTCTCCATCCCGGCAAAGCGATAGCCGTTGAGGGTGGTTTTTTTGAGATTTTCGTAGAAGCTCAAGGGCTTGCCGTTGGGGATCCCGTGGGCATTGACATCCAGATGTATGGCGTTCCCGCAAGGGTACATCAAAGAACTGCGGACGCCCGCGCCATGATAGGTCACAATGGCTGGGAGCGTTTTGGGCTTGGCATTGGCAGGAATACAGAGATATCCCGAAACCGGCTTGCCCCCTGCACAATCGATCTGGACATCCCAGAAATTGAAGCCCTTGTATCGGGCAGGAGCAGGGAGAGAGGTCAACTTTGCTTTGAGGGGCACTTTGTCAAGAGTCTTTCTCTGAGCTTTCCAGAACGCATCGAAATCTTTGGGTTCAGGCTGCCCGGGCTGGATCTTATCAGGATCATACAGAACGCCGATACCTTTTTGCAGCATCACCTTTTTTTTGCCTTGGGTGATGAATGTTGGTTTTCCGTCGGCTTCACGGACGATAAAGTTGATGCAAAGCCAGCCGGGACCGTTGATGGAGCTGGTGACAGTAAAGGGCTTATCCGTCGTCAAAAACTGCTTTTTGACATTTTTCATGCCGCCGTCGCCCATGATCTCGTAGGTGACTTTGCGGTTTTTGACCACAGTGAAGGGAGACTTTTTGTTCTCTCTGGAACGCAGCACAAAGGAAAAAGTGACCTTTTCCCCTGCTTTCAATGCCCAATGTTTTTTGTCTGTCTTGACTTCAAGATCATATTCAACAGCTCCGGCACAGACTCCCAGGAGCACGATTGCAGAAATAAGAAGATTTTTCATTTTTATTTTTTCCCTGAAAGAAGTTCATTGATCCGTTTCTGCCCCCTGGTGGTGGGACCGCCGCTGTGTTCGCCGCAGGGGAAGACATGAAGATCCTTTTTGGCGCTCTTGAGATTTTTATAGTACAGATAAACACTTGTGGGAGGACAGGTGCGGTCGATGAGTCCTGTGGTGAGGAATACTTCGCACTTGACCCTGCGGGCAAAGAAGATGTTATCGTAGTAGCTGGTCGCCTTGACCACCTCAGGCTTGGCGGTTTTAGCATTGTAATACTGGGGCCATCCGGGACGGCGGGGATTTTTGGCAATGTTGCCGCCGTGGTCGCCGATGGCGGGGACTCCTGCCACGACAAGTGTCACCTGAGGATCAAGTCCTGCAGCGGCAATGGATTGTCCGCCCCCCATGCTGCCCCCTGTGACGATGAGAGTCTTGCCGTTCCATTCGGGGCGTGACTTGACATATTCAAGGGTGCGGAGCATACGCAAAAACATACCTCTGAAATAGACGGTGTCGCGGTTTTCTTTGCCCCGGTGTGCATAGCCTTTGAGTTCGGTATCCCTCATCTTGTTGTAGTACTCTTTGGGCTGTCCGTTGAGGATGCCGTGGGCGTTGACATTGAACATGATCGCCTGTCTGCCCGTTGTAATGGCGGAACTGCGGACTCCGGCAGCGTGATAGTAGACGATGATGGGCAGAGATTTGGGTTTTGCATCGACAGGAATACTCATGTAAGCCAAAACAGGGTTTGTTCCGGGACAGTTGATCTTCACCTCCTGAATGTTGTATCTTTTTGCCAGAGCGGCGGAAACCTTGACAGGAGTCAGAACAACCTTCATGGGATCTTTTTTAAGGAGAGCTTTCTGAGCATTCCAGAAAGCGTCAAAATCCTTGGGTTCCTCAACGCCGGGGAGGAGTTTGTCAGGCTCAACCAATGCGCCGATACCACCCATGACTTGTTTGACAGCGCCGTAACGGTTCTTGTAAGTTGCCGGCTTTTTGCCCGCATCGTCGTAAAGAGTGGCTCTGAACTGGATCCACCCGGGACGATCCATTTTGACCTTTACGGTAAAGGGGGTATTGGAGCTTGTGAAAAATCCGCTCTTTTCAGTCACATCATTTTTTGAAATAAGGTAGCGGACCTTTTTCCCGGAAAGGACCTTGAAGGGATCTTTCTTGTTTTCTCTGAAAAGAAGCTGTACAGAAAATTCAGCGCTTTCGCCTGCTTTCAACTTCCAGTTTTTGTTGCTTTTGGCTTCAAATTTATACTCTGCGGCGCTGAGAGCAAGAAACAGTGCGCAGAAAATCGGGATCAGTATTTTTTTCATTTCAGTTTTTCCTCAAAAATATTTCCTGTTCACAAAAACTGCTGCTTTCCGTGGAAAAGCAGCAGGTCTGGATAAAAGAGCAGATGATCACTTGCCCAGAATGATTTCATTGGAGCGTGCATGAGCTTTTCTTGCAGGCGCTCCGCTGTGGCTCCCTGTGGGAACGATGTCAATGAATTTCTTTTTGGCGGCAAGGTTGTTGTAGACGGTGTAGACACCGGCAGGAGCACATGTCGTATCAAAGAGTCCTGTGGTCAGCCAGGTTTCACATTTGATACGGCGTGCGAAGAAGACATTGTCATAATAGTCAGCTGCGGCAACGACTTTCGGGTCAGCCTTTCTCCGGGCAGTGTTTCTGTAGAACTGAGGCCATCCGGGCTGGCGGTTGGCAAAGGAGCCGGAGTGATCGCTCAGGGCAGGGACAGCAGCGATACACATCGTGACCTGAGGATCCAGAGCCGCAGCGGCGATAGCCTGTCCGCCGCCCTGACTGGAACCGGTGACGATGAGCACTTTGCCGTTCCATTCGGGGCGGCTCTTGATGTAATCAAGGGAGCGCATCACCCGCAGATACATGCCGTGGAAATAGATTTTTTCACGATCGTTTTTGCCTTTATGGTAGTAGGCTTTGAGAGTGGTCTGGGAAAGATTCTGATAGAACGCTCTCTCTTTGCCGTTGGGGATGCCGTGAGCATTTATATTCATGTAAATGGCACCGTTCCGGGCACCCGGCCAGCTGGAGCTGACACCGGCACCCTGATAGCTGACCACAGCTGCCAGAGATTTGGGTTTGGCGTTGACAGGAACAGAGAGATATCCGGAAAGGGGCATTCCTCCAGCACAGTCAAGCTGCACATCATAAAGTTTGAATCCCCGGGGCGCCTTTTGGGGGACCTCTGTGACTTTTGCATTGAAGGGCACTTTGTTGAGCATGGCACGGCGGGATTTCCAGAAGGCATCAAAGTCACTGGGCTCAGCTTTGGCGGCTTTGAGTTTTTCGGGTTCATACAAGGCGCCGATACCGCCGTAGACAGAACTATTTCTGCCTTTGATCACAGTCTGGACCATTTTTCCCTGAGCGTCCATAAGGGCGAAGCGGACATAGACCCATCCGGGAGTCGTCCGTTTGGCGCTGACACTGATGGGGTTGTCCCCGGTGGTATGATTTTTGACAACAGTACTGACTCCATCCACCACGAGGCGGCTCTGCAGATTGGCGCCTTTGACCACGGTAAAGGGGGCTTTGGCATTCTCTCTGGAAAGAAGCCGGCATGAGAAGGTGACTTCTTCACCGCATTTCAGATTCCAGTTCTTATTGCTTTTCAGCTCAAACTTGTATTCGGCAGCTCCGGCACAAAGAGCAAGAGCCAGTGCTGCAAAAACGATCAGTTTTTTCATTTCGATTTTCCTTTATTGTTATTAAAGGGAATACTTGAAAACTTTTACTCAAAGAAATGGAATTTGACGGGACCGTGTTCACCCATTTCAAAGTCTCTGGTAACAAAGGGAATAAAGCAAATCACCCAGTTGGTGTTGATGGACTGACTGATGACAGGTCCCACAATGCGTGCCTGTTTGTTGGTTTTTGCCTCGAGGATCTCCACTCCCAGTTTGCAGACGCCGTAACGGTTGATGCGCTTGTAAAGGGGGAGTTCAGGAATAACGATGCTCAAACTCATATCAGGAATAGGCACAGGGAGCTGAGGAGTACCGAACATGACCTTGGTATCTTCGGTAGCAAGAGTTCCGCACACAGGACGCAGGACGAACTTGGCTTCATCCGCCTTGAGAGCGATAATGGCACCTGCGGCGGCAACTTTGGCTTCAAGGGCAGCCTGGATGTAGCTTTTTTCGGTCTGGGGAGCCAGATTGCTGTAGTCAATTCTGATTTTTTCCCCGGCAAGCATACGGAAATCCATCTTGCTGATGGAACGGTCCACGGCAGTTGTCAGCAGCAGCTGTTCCACGGCATTGCGGCCGGTATTGGTGATCTTGGGATCAGTACAGCCGGAGAGGAACATGATCACAGCTGCAGCACAACAAACGACGGAGGCAAACATTTTTTTCATTTACAAATCCTTTTTTACTTTATTTGGGATATGAACAGGAACACTTTAATTTGTTGATCGATCTTTTTTCAAACGTTCCACATCGGCGGCGGCATAGCTGATGACATCATTGAACCGTTCAGCGTTGGCATCGTCAGCTTCCACAAGTTTGCGGTGTGCTTCTTCAACAGTTTCTGCTGTGGTGAGCATATCCGACTTGCATCCTGCGGCGCAACCGGTTTCACCGGGGAATCCTTCATGATAGGAAAACAGCTCATCAACGCCCAGATCCATAAGGAGTCTTTTCAATGAATCTGAGGCGTTGTAGATTTCAAAGGTGGAACCATTATCTTCCGCTTTCAGCGCGCCCATGGAAAGGACTCCCATGAAGGTGCTGTCCATGGCAATGCAATCCTTGAGATCCAGCCGGATGGATTTTTTGCCTTCGTTGCTGTTGACCAGTTCACGGATGGGGACAGCATATTCAAAGTTGGCGCGTCCCACAGCCGTGATGACGAAAGCGGAGTCGTTTTCACCGATTTTCAGATCGTTAGCGTTCATGATTCCCTACCTTTATTTCCGGAGCAGTTACTTTGTTTCAATGACCGCCTTGATACGGCGGACGCCCTGACTGGAGCTTTCTTCTTTGAGAATACGGAAATGCCCCAGTTCAGAGGTTCTTGCCGCATGAGGACCGCCGCAGATCTCGCAGCTGACATCGCCCATGGTGTAGACCTTGACTCTTTCGCCGTATTTATCGCCGAAAAGTCCCATAGCACCTTTCTGGCGTGCGGATTCAAGGTCCATTTCCTCGCAGACGATCTCAAGATCTCTTGCAATGGCGTCGTTCACAAGATCTTCCACGACCTTGAGCTGTTCGGGAGTGACTTTTTCGGGATGGGAAAAGTCAAAACGCAGCCGTTCAGCGGTGATATTTGAACCTCTCTGGCAAACATGTTCGCCCAGAGTTTTACGCAGTGCCGCCTGAAGCAGGTGGGTGGCGCTGTGGAGTCTGGCTGTCTGTTCAGAAGCATCGGCAAGACCGCCTTTGAACTTCTGTTCAGCTCCGGCGCGGGAGAGCTCCTGATGCTTTTTGAAAGCGGCTTCGTAACCGGGCATATCCACTTCAAAGTTCTGCTCCTTAGCCATTTCAACGGTAAGTTCGATGGGGAACCCGTATGTTTCAAAAAGGTTGAAGGCGTTTTTGCCGGAGATCACTTTTTTGGCGATATGGGGGGGCACTCTGTCGATGAGCTTCTGGAACTCTTTGGTGCCTTTTTCCAAAGCGGAAGCGAACTGTTTTTCTTCCTTTTCCAGAGCGCCGAGGATCACATCGCGCCGCTGGGTGAGTTCGGGATAGATATCCTTGAACATGGTAATGACAGAGTCGGCGACCTGAGCACAGAAGCTCTGTTCGATGCCCAGCTTTTTGCCTTCACGGACAGCGCGGCGGATGAGACGGCGGAGCACATAAGCCTGATCGGTGCGTCCGGGGGTGATACCGTCGCCGATGATGAAGCATGAAGCTCTCAAATGGTCGGCAATGATGCGTTCAGAGGCGCAGCGCTCAGCGGGATCGCGCCATTCAACGCCCCGGACACCATCCAGAGCGGCGAAGATGGGGGCAAAGATCTCTGTTTCGTAGCAGCTCTTTTTGCCCTGGAGCACAGCGGTGATGCGCTCAAGTCCCATACCGGTATCCACATTGCGCTGGGAAAGGGGTTCATATTTGCCTTCAGCGTTCTTATTATACTGCATAAAGACATCGTTCCAGATCTCTACCCAGCGTTTATCTTCGGGATCGAAGGTTTCAGGAGCGGGCAGGGGACCTGTCCAGTAGAACATTTCTGTATCGGGACCGCAGGGACCGGTAACGCCTGCAGGACCCCACCAGTTATCTTTTTTGGGGAGTTTGGCGATGCGGGATTCCGGGACACCCAGAGAGCGCCAGAGCTGGAATGCTTCATCGTCAAAGGGACAGTCCTCATCACCGGCAAAGACAGTAAAGCCAAGCATGTTGATGGGGAGATTGAGATTGTTTTCACCGGTAAGGAATTCAAAGCTGAAACGGATCGCTTCTTCTTTGAAATAGTCACCGAGGGACCAGTTCCCCAGCATTTCAAAAAAGGTCAGATGCACGGGATCGCCCACTTCGTCGATATCTCCTGTGCGGACGCACTTCTGATAATCGGTCAGGCGTGTACCTGCGGGATGTTTTGCCCCCTGAAGATAAGGCACCAGAGGATGCATCCCAGCGGTCGTGAAAAGGCAAGTGGGGTCGTTTTCCGGAATCAGAGACGCACTGCGGATCTCAGCATGACCTTTACTCTTAAAAAACTCGATATACCTGCGGCGAATTTCTTCAGCCTTCATTTTTGAAACCTCCTAGAAATAAAAAAGACATGACTTGTACATAAAATACACCCAAAGGGCACTTTTTACAAGAAGAGGTGCAATAAAAAAGGGAAAAAAACTCTTGTGTGCCTTGTAAAAGTAAACGCAACCCCTAAAAAGATACAGATTGCGTTTAATCAGACAAATGTTACGGATATTATCGGCAACTTGTGATAAACAAAACTGCCCGTCTTTTGGGGGCGGGCAGTTCTTGCATTCGCTTTGATCAGCAGAAGGGCTCTTCTTTTTCCACAAGTTCGTGGTGGAGAGCAATATGTGCCTTTTCAAAGTCCTTGCGGTCGATGATGAACTGCATGTTCACCTGACGCATACACTGGTCAAGGGCAAGGATGTTGATGTCAGATTCGGCAAGAGCTTTGGCGGCTCTGGAAAGGAATCCGGGCAGCTTCATGTTGCTGCCGATGACGCCGATGATCGCCACTTCACGGCAGGAGATCTCTGCACGGGGGAACTCCTGACGGATCTGTTCAATGCACTCCTTGAGATTCTTGGAACGCTCGGAGACATAGTGGGTAATGGTGTTGGCGTTGGTGTTTTTGGCGATGTAGCTGATCTTGTGGGCGTCAAAAGCCTTGAGCACCCGGTAATCGTAACCTGCTGCACCCACCATTTCGGAGTCGTAGATCTCAATGCCGACAATATCTTTTCTGCCGCAGATCATATCCACTCTGGGAGTGGGGGAAACATAGTTGTTGCTGATGAGAGTCCCCGCGTGTCCGGGATCGAAAGCATTGTCCACCCGGATGGGGATATTGTGCAGAGCCATCTCTTTGGAGGCCTGGGGATGGATCGCCTCCATCGCCATATCCGCCAGCTGGTCGGCAATGTCGAAACTGGTGTGTCCGATGGTGCGCACCTTATCAACGCCGATCATCTTGGGGTCGCCTGTGCAGAGGTGGAACTCCTTGTGGATGATACCTTCCCGTGCCTGAGTCGCCACAGCCAGTTTGCTGAAGGTGATCTCACTGTAACCACGGTCGAACTTTGCCATGACGCCCTCGGCGCATTTTGCATAACCGGTAACGATGGGCATACAGCTGGCAAGATCCAGATCTTTCATGTGGCTGATGATATTTTCTTCCATAGAGAGGAACTCTCTGTCCCGCCATCCGGAAAGGTCAACAAAGACGGCGTTGACCCCCATCTTCTGCAGGATCAATGCGGAATTGAAAGCGCTGTGGGCTTCACCCACGGAGCTGAGAAGCTCTCTGGTCGCAGGAAGATAAGCGCTGCTGTTGAAGTGTCCGAAACTGCCCAGTTTCATCAGGTGCTGCAGACAGTCATCAATGGCTTCCATGCGTTCATTGACGAACTCATCGGCTGCCTTCACATCCAGTCCCAGAGCTTCAAACTCATGGTTGATCTGGATCATTTCCAGCCGGGTGTTTTCCAGCTTTTCCTGCCATGCCTTGTTGTCACCTGCGGCAAAACTGCCGTAGATACCGGGTTCGGCGGTCTTTTTATTTTCCAGCAGCAGATTTGTTATGCCGCCGTAAGCGGAAACCACAAAGACGCGGTTGTAGAGCTCCGCACCTTTGCGCTTGCCGATGATGATATTCTCAATGATTTCCCCGAAGCGGCTCATACTGGTGCCGCCGATCTTTTCCACGGTATGATTTCCCATAGTCAAGACTCCTGAAGATTAAAAGTTGTTGCAATAAATAAATGACGCTTTGATCAGAGTTCTTCGATGCGGAGCATCTTCACTGCGGCACGGCTGACTGAAAGTTTGCTCAGTTCTTCCATGGCGCTGCGGATCTCTTTTTCCATAGCGGGGTGAGTAAGGATCACCAGAGAGACTTTTTCGCCCTGATTTTCGTGCTGGATCAAACTTGAAATACTGATTTCACGGTCGGCGAGGATCTTGGTGATAGAGGCGATGACCCCGGGGCAATCCTCAACGATCAAACGCAGATAGTAGCGTGAGGTGCACTCATTCTGCGGTGTGACGCTTTCAAACTGTTCCCCCTGACGGAATGCGGGGATGCGTCTGGTGGCGCCGGAGTTGTAGTTGAGAGCCACATCCACGATATCCGCCACAACAGCGCTGGCGGTCGCCTGACGGCCCGCACCTCTGCCGTAGAAGAGGGTCTGACCCACGAAATCGCCTTCCACCATGACGCCGTTGAAAACATCCATGATCCCGGCGAGGAGCGCTTCCTGAGGGATCAGTGTGGGGCGGACGCTCATTTCCACAGCGCCGTTCACATTTTTGATGACGCCCAGAAGTTTGATGCGGTAGCCCAGCTCCAGAGCGTAGTTGAGATCTTCCAGTTCCAGATCCCGGATGCCTTCAACGGTCATATTGTCGATGCCGAACCACTTGCCGTAAGCAAGGGAGGCAAGAATGGCAGTTTTGTGTGCCGTATCGAATCCGTCGATATCGAGGGAGGGGTTGGCTTCGGCGTATCCCAGACGCTGGGCGTCGGCGAGGACATCGTTGAAGTTGACCCCTTCGCGCTCCATGCGGGTGAGGATGTAGTTGCAGGTACCGTTCATGATACCGAAAATGCGGTTGATGCGGTTGCCGGCAAGTCCTTCACGCAGGGCTTTGATAATGGGGATACCGCCGGCGACGCTGGCTTCGTAATAGAGATCCACATTGTTCTTTTCGGCGGCGGCGAAAAGTTCTTCGCCGTGGAGCGCCAGCAGAGCCTTGTTGGCGGTGACGACGCTTTTGCCCGCATTGAGGGCATCGAGGATCAGTTTTTTGGCAAAGGTGGTCCCGCCCACCAGTTCGACCACGATATCACAGCGTCTGATGGCTTCCGCGGCATCGTTGCAGAGGACTCCTTCGGGAAGTACGACGCCGCGGTCTGTAGTAGTGTCGAGGTCAGCCACACAGGTCAAAGTGAGCCGCATACCTGTACGTTTTGCGATTATTTCGCTGTTACGCAACAGGTTTTCCACCACTCCGGCGCCGACTGTGCCGAATCCGACAACTCCGACTTTCAATTCTTTCACGACATCGTTCCTTAAAAATAGTTGAATCTTGACTGTTGAAGACCTTGCTTTGGTCCTGAGTTAAAAAGATTTACCTTTTGTTTTCAGGGGTCTTCAAAGAAAACAGTTCTTATAATATAGCACAGAAAATGGCTCTTGTCAATACTTTACCACCCTTCCAAAGGGGGATAAACGGTGAATTTTTGTTCAATATATTAAACATGGCAGCGGGGGAGGAGGAGGCAAGGAGGATTTTTCCCCTTTTTTGCGGGGGCTTGAAAAAAAGAGGGGGAGATTGTATATTATGCTTTCTGAAATATCTGCCCGGAATTCCGGGAAAAATGTGTCAATGCTGAAGGATTTATTGTTATGTGGAAAACTTTGCTGCGTCCGGCGATGATTTTTGTACCTTTGATTTTGGGATTGTTTTTCCCGAAAGCTGCGGAGCTGAGTTTTCTGATCCGCTACCTTCTGATGACCATGCTTTTTATGGTCTTTCTCAAACTGAATGTGAAGGAACTGAAATTCCGCCGTTCCCATTGGGTGCTTCTCATTGTCAATGTGGCAGTGGGCATCACGGCTTATCTGCTTACCAAAGCCCTGACCGGGAACACGACTCTGGCGCAGGCGGCATTTTTCACCGGCATCACCCCCACTGCCGCCGCAGCGTCGGTGGTCATGGGATTTTTGCGGGGCAATGTGGGATATGTGATCACCGCGTTCCTTGTGACCAATGTTGGGATGGCGCTGGTCATGCCTTTTCTGCTGGGATGGGTCTGCGGGAACACCTCTTTTGACTTTATGGTGCGCGTGGCGAACACCCTTGTGTTTCTGCTGCTCATCCCCGGGGGAGCAGCTTTCATATTGCGGAAACTTTATCCCCCGGCGCAGCAGTGGCCCGCCAAACTTGCCACGGCGAGTTTCGGACTCTGGTCGGCGTGTCTTTTTATCATTGCCGCCTCAGCTGCGGACTTTTTCCGCCGCAACCCGGGCATTTCCCCCTGGATCCTTCTTGAAACAGCGTTGATCTCCCTTGTGATCTGTGCCGCCAGTTTCACCATCGGTTCTTTTCTTGAGAAGAAGCGGCTCCGCCGGGAATCAAGTCAGAGTCTGGGGCAGAAGAACACCACGCTTACCATCTATCTGGCGCTGGTCTATGCAAGTCCCCTTGCCGCCATGGGGGTGATCAGTTATGTTTTGTGGCACAACAGCTATAATGCCATCCAGCTGTTTCTGGTTGACCGTAAAAAACAGAAGCGGTACAATGTTCAGCATTAAACAGAGCGCCCCCCTCTGAGGCAGTTTTTGCAGCTGATCTCAAAGGGGGGGGGCAATTTTGAGGAGTTTTAAAATTTCCTCATATTATTTCAATTCGTTCTGCTGAGCCACCAGATTGGCGCCGCCGTAGGTTTTGCGCAGCAGGGGTTTTTCGATTTTGCCGGTGGGGTTCCGTGGAACGGTGGCAAAGATCAGCTTCCGGGGGCGCTGATAGCGGGGGAGTGATTTGCAAAAGTTTTCCACATCCTCTTCTGAAAGAGTTTCGCCGGGCTTGACTTCGATGATAGCTGCGGCGATCTCCCCCAGACGGGCGTCGGGGAGCCCGATAACGGCGACGTCTTTGATGGCGTTGTGACGGCGGAGAAAGTCTTCGATCTGGACGGGGTAGAGGTTTTCGCCCCCGGTGATGATCACATCTTTTTTGCGGTCAACGAGATAGATGAATCCATCTTCATCGGTTTTAGCCATGTCTCCGGTGTAGAGCCAGCCGTCATCTGAAAGCGTTTCAGAGGTGGCTTTTTCATCTTTGTAGTAACACTTCATGACGCCAGCGCCCCGGACGGCGAGTTCGCCGACTTCGCCGGGGGCGACGGGGAGGCGTTTTTCGTCAACGATGGCGCACTCCCAGCCGTATCCTGCCTTGCCGATGGCGCCCACATGGTCGATGTTCTCAATGCCCAGATGGACGGCGCCGGGACCGATGGATTCGCTCAAGCCGTAGTTGGTGTCGTAGTTGTGATGGGGGAAGACCTGTTTCCATCTCTTGATGAGGCTTGGGGGAACGGGCTGGGCGCCGATGTGCATAAGATGCCACTGTGAGAGCTGGTAGGAGTCCAGCTTGATCTCTCCCCGGTCGATAGCGTCGAGGATATCCTGCGCCCAGGGGACAAGGAGCCAGACCACGGTGCACTTTTCTTCGGAAACGGCGGAAATGATCCATTCAGGCTTGATCCCTTTGAGGAGCACGGCTTTACCGCCCACGAGGAAAGATCCGAACCAGTGCATTTTTGCTCCTGTGTGATAAAGGGGCGGGATGCAGAGGAAGACATCATCTCTGGTTTGTCCGTGGTGTTTTTGCTCCACGACGCAGGAGTGGCTCAAGCTGCGGTGGCAGTGGACGATAGCTTTGGGGAATCCGGTGGTTCCTGAGGAAAAGTAAATGGCAGCCTCATCTTCTTCGGTAAGGGGGATCTGGGGGGCGCGGCTGGAGCAGTAGGAGACCAGATTGCTGTAAGGCTCAGCAAAGGAGGGGCAGTCTTCGCCCACATAGAGGAAAGACTTGACTCTGGGCAGCTGATCGCAGATGGCTTCGACTCTGCCGGTGAATTCGGGACCGAAAAAGAGGTAGTCCACATCAGCAAGTTCGAGGCAGTACTTGATCTCCTCTGCGGTGTAGCGGAAATTCAACGGCACAGCCATGGCGCCGGATTTGAGGATGCCGAAATAGATGGGGAGCCATTCAAGGCAGTTCATGAGAAGAATGGCGACCTTGTCTCCCTTGCGGACATGTCGTGTCAGCAGAAAGTTTGCCAAGCGGTTGGCTTTGCGGTCGAACTGTCCCCAGGTCATCTCCGAACGGAAACTGTCGGAGCGGCTGGGTTCGATAAGAGAATATTCCTTCCAGGTGGTATGGCGTTTTTCCAGTTCCTGCGGATTGATCTCCACCAGAGCCACATCATCGCCGTAAAGTTCGGCATTTCTGGCAAGTATTTCAGTGATAGGCATGTCCTGCTCTTTCATTAAATAAGGTTGATGTTATGAGGCAATTTCAAAACTCCTCAAAATTGTCAAAGCGTCCTCGCTTCGATCTGATAAAGGGAGCGTTTTCGGCTGTTACCTTGCAGGTAGCAGCCTCAAACTACCCTTTACAGCTCTTTGCGAATGACATCTTTGCCATTT
>JAZODE010000001.1:0-7372 GCA_045596885.1 Victivallaceae bacterium | reverse complement strand
CGGACTCTGAAAGAGATGCTTGACCATGGTGAAATCATTAAAGTCGGCTCAGGCAGAGCAAGCGCGTATGTAAAAAGCTGACACAAAAGTATTTCAACTGTTAATATAACAATGCAAGGTATGTATTACAAGCGGAGAACTCTCATTTTTTCATTTTCTCATCATCCGTCGCACGAAGTGCTATGGATGACAGGTCATACGGAGCGTAAGCGAAGTGCTTCATATCGGAATGAAATGGCTTGCCGCGGCGTAATGAAATGAAGACGGGAGCTGCTTCATATTTGCGAAAGCAAATGCTTCAGCCGGCTTCGCCCTGCGGGCTACGCCGTGCCAAGTCTGGCAAGGCGGATTTTTATGAAGCACGGCTTCGCCGTATGAAGCGGCACGTTGTGCCATGAAGCGCACCTGCGGTGCATGAAGCGAAGCCTGACGGCTTCATGTTTTTTTGCCCAAGAATTTGGGCAAAAAAATGGTCGGGATACGGAGATTTGAACTCCGGACCTTTTGACCCCCAGTCAAACGCGCTAGACCAGGCTGCGCTATATCCCGAACACTGTTCCATAATATACCACCCGAATTTGCATTTGTCAAGCCGTTTTTTGATTTTTTCTTGAAAATTTCTTCAAAAACCGGGAAAAACGGCTTTTAAAACGGTGCAGCAGGCGTTTTTACTCCAGAGGACGGCAGAGGTCCACCAGCGCCTGGATGTAATCACGGGCTCTGATGATGTCGCAGAGCTGCTGAGGACCGCTGATCTCACGCTCGATGATGAGCTCTCCGTCAAAGTTCAAGGCGTAAAGTTTACGGATCACCTTTTCAAAGTCAACTTTTCCTTGTCCCACAGCCGTTTCGTGTCCGAGGGTGCTGGCGTTGGTGGAAAAGACACCGTCTTTAATGTGCAGATTCCGGACCCAGGGCCCGAAAACGTCGAGGGCATCCACCGGATTGCCCCTGCCGTAAAGGATCATGTTGGCGGTATCCAGATTGATCCCCAGATTGGGCAGGCGCAGATCTTCGATGGTGCGCAGCAGAGTCAGAGGGGTCTCCTGCCCCGATTCAAACCAGAAGCCGATACCCAGACCGGCGCAGTAGGCAGCCACCTCATAAATGGCATTCACCGTTTCAACATACTCCCGGGAACGGGGAGATTCAGGAATGAAGCCGCAATGGGTGACAATGGCGGGGGCGCCGATCTTTTTGGCAAAATCGGCTCCTTTTTTCAGATCCTCCACCCGTTTGGCGCGGAGATCCGCCGGAACGAGCCCGCAGGTCACAGGACCGTCAACGGCGTTCCACACCACCCGTCCCGAATATCCCGCCCAGTATGCCGCCAGGCGCACCCCGGACTCCTTCAGATCGGCAATGGTCTTTTCTGCCAGCTCATCGGTCAGCATATTTATCCTCCAGTTGACCAGCTGCGCCGTTTTCATGCCGTTGGCGGCGACCACATTAAAGAGATTGCCCTCCTGAGTCAATCTGCAAATAACTCCAAGATCCATGAATAGACTCCTTAATTGTGTATTGATATGGCGTTTTTGACTGTAAGCGGAATAATATAGCATGATACCTTCTTACTTTCAAGAAAAGAAGCGTTTCCGGAGTGCTTCGCGGGACGATTAATAAATTTATCTTCTTGAAATCACTTGCAAAAAAAGAATTTGAGATGTATATTCTATGGTGTCAGTTTTTGCTGGACTTTTTTCAGCAGCGTATTTTTCACAACATCAATAAAGAGGTGTACAAATGGATGTCAAGATCCTCAAGAACAAGACTGAAATGAGCAAAGCCGCCGCCGCTTACGGTGCCGAAGTGCTCCGCAAAGTCATCGCCGAAAAGGGCAGCGCCAATATGATCGCCGCTACCGCCCCCAGCCAGTTTGAAATGATGAGCTTCCTGGTCAAAGAGCCCGGTATCGACTGGTCCAAAGTCACTCTCTTCCACCTGGATGAGTACATCGGTCTCCCCGCCGGACACAAAGCCGGATTCCGTCTCAATCTGCGTGAGAACTTTATCGACAAACTGCCCTGCAAGCTGGCAGAGGTCTTCTTTGTCAACGGCGACACCGACGATCCCGCCGCTTTCTGCGCCGAAATGAAGAAAATCATGGCTGACCACCCCGTTGATATCGCCTTCATCGGCGTGGGCGAAAACGGACACATCGCCTTCAACGATCCCCCGGCTGACTTTGACACCGACGAGGCCTTCCTCGTGGTCAAACTGGATGACGCCTGCCGCCGTCAGCAGCTGGGCGAAGGCTGGTTCCCCACCTTTGACGCTGTTCCCACCCATGCTTTCAGCATGAGCGTGCCCCAGATCTTCAAGAGCAAAGTCATCGTCAACGTGGTTCCCGACGAGCGCAAGGCTCAGGCGATCAAGGGTATGCTGGAAGGTCCTGTGACCAACACCTGCCCCTGCTCCATTCTGCAGAACCATCCCTGCTGTGCCACCTTCCTTGACGAAGCCAGTGCTTCACTGCTTTCCAAGTAAGCTGCCGCGCTGCTTTTTACCGGATGAGGATCGACTCCCCATCCGGTATTTTTTTGCCGGTGAGGCGCTTTTATTGTTTTGGGGGAGGAGATTGCCTTATTTGACAGCTTTGGAAACTTTGAGGCGGGCGTACATCTTTTCTGCCACCTCTTTTGAAAGCCGTTTGGCATCTGCGGAGCTCAAGTGTACGGCGTCGTAGGCATTGTAGGATTCCCGGTTTGCAATTTCCAGAAATATGCCGCCATTTTTCTCAAAGAGACTTTTGAATTTTTTAAGGTCAAAACCGGGGGTTGCCAGTTCCATTTTCTGCAGTGCCGGAGTGGAGGGGATGTAAAAGGCGAAAACAGCGACATTGTTATCGCTCCAGAGCCTGGTCTGGCGGAGGATGTTTTCCCAGTTCTCTTTGGAAAACTCCAGTTTTGCAAGAAGAGTCTCATAGTAACGCAAAGCATTCCGCTGGGATCTCTTGCGGACCTTTCTGTGGAGTTCGCCCCATCCGTTGTCGTGGCAGACGGTCCGCGACAAACCGTCTCCCCAGAGCAGAGCTATCTCTTTGGAGTTGAGGGGTCTGAAAAAATCTTCTCCGGAAAAATCCTCTGAAGTTTCTTTTTTACTGCTTTTCAAAAGAGAGTGGAAATGTTCGTTCTTCTCTCCCCTGGTACTCAACACCACCGGTGTCACAACCAAAACCACACAGCGCAGCTCCTGAGAAGATGTGGAAAGGGTCTTTTGGTTTATGTGGTCAAAGAGGCTCCGGCTCAAGCCGCCGCTGAGAAAGCCTGAGTTGAAGGCGGGTTTTTTCAGTTTTTCCTCAAAAGCTGACGGGTCCATGCCGTTCACGCATCTGGAGTCGCCGAGAAAGACGATGTTGTATTTCTTTTCCGGGAAGATCTTTCTCCGCCAGAATTTTTTACTCGCAGCTTCGCCGCCCGGATCCTGTTTGCGGATGTTCCAGATGAGCAGGTTATACGCCCCCAGCACAACAGTGCCGATCACCAGAGTCAGAATGACTCCCGTCAGGCGTTTGTCAAAATTGAAAGTAAATAAAGCCATTCGTTTTACCCCGGAAAACAATTGAACATACAAAAAGCAAACCGACCAGAACCGGTTCAAGCCGGCGGTACCAGCGGAACTTGTGCAGCAGCAGCACATCTGCCTTGAAAATCAAAAAAAGTTCCATGACCACAAACACGGCAAGGAGCGCCGCAATATCCACATCGGTTTTGAAAACATTTTTTTCTGCGGAAAAGGAGAATAAACGCTCCAGCACGAACACCGCTTCTTTCCAGGAGGAGGCACGGAAAAAGACCCAGCCGATCAACACCTCTATCCAGGTGAGGACAACGATCCCCAGCCGGGCGTACCAGCTTTGGACCTGAGGGATCCATTTGGTGATCCCGGTTACTTTTTCCACGATCTGCAGCACGCCGTGATAAGCGCCCCAGATCACAAAGTTGAGAGCCGCTCCGTGCCACAATCCGGAAACGAGAAAGGTGAAAAAGAGATTGAAACAGGTCCTGAAAGAGCCCTTGCGGTTGCCCCCCAGAGGAATATACACATAGTCACGGAACCAGGATGAAAGGGAAATGTGCCAGCGGGACCAGAAATCCTGCAGACCTTTGGCGGCGTAGGGATGGTTGAAGTTGAGATTGAAACGGTATCCCATGAATTTGATGACGCCCCGGGCAATGTCACTGTATCCGCTGAAATCGCAGTAGATCTGCAGCGAAAACAATACCATCACCAGCAGCCATGTCACAGAACCTGTATACATCCGGCTGCTGCCGAAAACCATATCGACCACCACAGAAGCATTGTCCGCAAGCACACATTTTTTGAAATAACCCAGGGCGATCAGCTTGAGAGCGTTGTACTGCACCGCAGGGGAAACTGCAGGGGGCAGCAGCAGTTTGGGCAAAAGGTCCACAGCCCGGACGATGGGACCTGCCACCAGCTGGGGAAAGAGCATCAGATATGCCATGTACTGGACCGGATTTCTGGTGGGAGCCAACCGGCGGCGGTACACATCAATGGTATAGCTCAAGGATTGGAAGGTGTAGAAACTGATCCCCACAGGCAGGATCAGACAGAATTCAGGAATACGGGATCTCAAATCGACAGTCACGCCGAAAAGAGCCAGGAAACTGCTGATGCTCTCAGCAAAAAAGGCGGAGTACTTGAAAATGCAGAGCACTCCGATACCGCAGAAAACTGAAGCGGCAACACAGAGTTTCCGGCAGAGATCCTGCAGCTTTTCATTTGAAATGGCGGTGGATCTATCCAGAGCGATGGCAAGAAAAAAATCAACGGTCCCGGTGAAATAGATCAGAAAGAGGAAACGCCAGTCCCACCATCCGTAAAAAATGCTTGACGCCACCAGAAGCAGCCAGAGCCGCAGACGGGTATACCGGGCAACACAGTTCCAAATTACAAGAAACAACAATAGAAAAATGACAAAGGTCAACGAATTAAAAAGCATGATCCGGTTCCATCTTTTTGCCGCAAGTTTCAGACATTGCTTGAATTTCTCTGAACTGCTCTGTTCCGAGATAAAAATGTTGTTTGAAAATATACCACAAAAAAGCTGATTTGTCAAGCAGCCGGAGGAGCTTTTTTAACAAAATGCACTTCTCTTTTTTTGAGCATGATCCGGCAGTTTGAAAGGAGAACAGGGCTTTTTTATGAAAAAAGGTGAGGTTTTGTCAAAGAATTGCAGGCATAAAACTTGAAAAAAGCGGTATGACCCCTTATATTTATATTGCGGTTCAGAGTTCTTCTGAAGCTGTCAATGTTTTAAGGAGGAATTATTATGGCAAACACGATCTATGACGTTTATCACTGCACTCATTGCGGACTGACTGTTGAAGTCACAGCTCCCGGAGCGGCTCCTGTCTGCTGCGGCGAACCTATGACTCTTTGCAAAGAAAACACCAGCGACGGGGCTAAGGAAAAACATGTGCCCGTCCTTGAATCCACCTCTCAGGGGTCTCTTGTGCGCGTGGGCAGCGTTGCTCATCCTATGACCGAAGAACACTATATCCAGTGGATCGAGATCATCAACGGCACCTGGGTCAACCGTTGTTACCTCAAGCCCGGCGATGCGCCTCAGGCGGAGTTCTATGTGCCTGCAACTGACAAACTGGTGGTGCGCGCTTACTGCAATCTCCACGGCCTCTGGAAAAAATGAATTTGTGACTGCTGCGGGAAAAAGGAGCCTTGTCAAAGATGCTCTTTTTTCCCGCATATGATCGTCTGTTTTTAAGGAATTGATTGATGAAAAAGGTTTTCAAAGCAGAAAAAATTTCTGAAAATGTATGGTGGGTAGGGGCTTCTGACTGGAACGTCCGGAACTTTCACGGTTATCTGACCTCCCGGGGATCCACCTATAACGCCTATCTGATCATTGACGAAAAAGTGACTCTTGTGGATACGGTCAAGGCACCCTTTGCCGATGAAATGCTCGCAAGGATCAGTTCAGTGATCGATCCTGAAAAGATCGATTACATCATTTCCAACCACGCCGAACCTGACCACTCCGGCGCTCTTCCGGCAGCAGTTGCCGCCATCAAGCCTGAAAAGATCTTCACCTCCGTGGCAGGCGCCAAGACTCTTACTGCCTACTACGGCGATTTGGGGTACACCCCTGTGAAAACCGGCGACGCCATTGAGCTGGGCAAAGGCAAGTGCGCCTTTGTGGACACCAAGATGCTCCACTGGCCCGACAGCATGGTCACATGGTACGATCGTGACAAGGTGCTTTTCTCTCAGGATGCTTTCGGAATGCACCTGGCAGGCAGTTACCTCTGGGCGGATATGTATGACTGGAGCGTTCTGGAACAGGAGGTCCGCAAATACTTTGCCAATATCCTCAATCTCTACAGCGAAAAGGTCATCGCTTTATTGGATTCACTCCCCGGATTGGGGCTGGATATCCGGATCATCGCCCCCGACCACGGTCCATTGTGGCGCAAGGATCACGACAAGATCATCGCTCTCTACCGGGATTGCGCCGAACAGAACCCCCGTCCCAAAGCTCTGGTCGCCTACGCGACCATGTGGAACGCCACCAAATGCTGCGCCGAAGCCTTTGCCGACGGTGTGCGCTCCAAAGGCGTCGAAGTGGAACTGGCAGACCTCAATGTCTGCGACCGCAGCGACATCATGACCAAGGCTTCTCTCTCTGGGATCATCGCTCTGGGAGCCCCCACCATGAACAATCAGGTATTCCCCCTCATGGCGGATGTGCTCAACTATCTCAAAGGTCTGCGCATCAAAAATAAATTGGGATTTGCTTTCGGCTCCTGCGGCTGGAGCGGCGAAGGCGCCAAACAGATCGCCGCCGCCTTTGAGGAAATGAAAATCGAACAACCCTGTCCCATGAAACAGGTGAAATATATGCCCACTGAAGCAGATCTTCAGGAGTTTTTCAACACCGGCGCCGCTCTGGCAGAGCAGCTGCTGGAAAAGATAAAGTAATTTCAGGAAAGGAATTGAAAAATGGAAAAATTTGTTTGCAACATCTGCGGTTATGTCTATGATCCTGCCAAGGGCGATCCCGACAACGGCGTCGCTCCCGGAACTCCCTTTGCCGAGCTCCCCGAATCCTGGGTCTGCCCCGACTGCGGTGCCACCGTGGACGACTTTGAGAAGGCAGAATGAAAAAGACACATTACGGCAAATTGCTTAAATCCGGTCTGGCAGGAGCTCTGCTGCTTCTGCTGACCGGATGTGTCACCGAAGCCGCCAGCAATATGGAAAAAGCCAGAGCGCTCCGGGTGGGCATGACCAAAGCCCAGGTCCTCGCCGTCATGGGGGAACCTGTGAAGGAAAGTTTTTCCACCCCCGACCGCTGGTTTTATTTCATCAATCCGGTGTGGGCAGACGG